>BOKC01000008.1 GCA_016860785.1 Patescibacteria group bacterium | reverse complement strand
TAATCCACCTCCTCCTCCGCCACCACCTCCTCCTCCAGGACCACCTCCACCTCCTCCACCACCGCCGGGGCCACCACCTCCTCCGCCACCACCTCCGCCTCCTCCACCTCCACCACCTCCTCCACCATTTAAACGACTGATAAACTTTCAGTCTGTCGGATTTTCAAACGAAAGTGCGCCGGAGAGAGGAAAAATTTCGCAAACCGTTTACAGCGATAGTACCGGTTGGAACGCTTTCACCAGCCGGATTGAACCTATAAGGAAAATTCTTGGTTCAAACACTTTTGATTTATGGTTCCACAATATCGGTGGCGCTTGGCCGGATGTGCCTTATTTACCGAATGGTCCGCATTCAACCATGCTTTTCGAGCAAATAGAATTGGGCGGACAAAGGGTTCCCGGTCTTACAAATTTTAGTGTTTTAAGATCCTATGCGAATCAGCACGGAATGAAGTTGTACGGATACATCGGTTTTCCGAGGTGTGATGTTTTTCCTGAAGATCCCGATTACCCTTATTATGTTTTCGAACATTGTGAGGGGAGTTCCCTTAATCGTTGGTACGGCCCCATAGTAAGTTCTGGTTTTATTGGACTCGGACATGACTGGACTGGCAATTTGCCCAACGGATCTTCAGCCCTGTCAGTTAATTTTTCTTATCTAAGAAGTCGAGGCGTTGAGCCATTTGTCGAATCTATTTTCAGAAGGGAACAAAGTCATCTTTTGGGTTACAGCGTGGTGGCCTTGGAGCGCGCCTGGATTGCCAGAGAAGGGAATAAGAACTTTTTCAGCGAGGATGAAGTTATTGCCGCTGGTGGCCGAGCGATTCATCTTGTTAATTTTCCACCTGACGGCACTTGTAGCAATGAAGATGAACAAAATGCTTGTGTTCAAGCGTGGCGCTGGCAAACCACCAAATCACTTCTTCAAGCGGGAAAAACCGTAACAGTTTCTTTGATCGGATTAAACAACGCTGGCTATGATTTGTCGGAACTTTTAAATTATTTACCCTGATTTGCTGTCTTTTTTTAGATATTTATGATATAATCTAAATAGTTTTGCGTTGGATAGTTGCGCTTTGATTTTAATCAGAGTGAGGAAAGTCCGAACACGCATTCCGCCTTTGAGCGGAAAAAGGTAGCGGGTAACACCCGTCTGGAGCAATCCAAGAGGTGCGAGCAGAGACGGCGAGTTCCGAAAGGAGCGAGCCGCCCAGTTCCAGTTTTGAGTGATTAATTTTTTGATTATTCAAAACTGGGACTGGGCGAGTTTCCGCAGTAATGCGGGAAGTGAAACGGCTAAATCCTTACCCGCGTGCAAGGCCGTGTCTGCTAATTTTGTACCACCTACGGCGGGCAAAATTGGTAGAAGTGCCGCTAGATTCTGATGGCAACATCGGGACCAGATAAATAGCTATCGTTCTGCCCCAGTTTTGGTTGATAGAATTTTCTAAAAATCAAAACTGGGGCGGGATACAGAATTCGGCTTATAGATGCAAAACCAAAAATGAAAAACGCTTCGGTTAACCGAAGCGTTTTTCATTTGTCTTTTTTCTGTTAAAATAAGCAATATGGAGAGAGCTGTAGAAAATCAAAAATCTTTGGAAATTCCTTCTCTGGTCCTTTTATTTTCGGTTATTTTACTGCCAATATCTTTTGCACCTCTTAATATCGTGCCGTTTTTTTTTGTCAAAGCTCTGGTCCTGTCTTTAGGTGTTGCTTTTTCTGCACTAGCGCTTCTTGTCTACTTAATGAGAAATAAGGTTAAACTTGTCATACCTTTTCATCCGATTTTTATCATCCCAATATTCTCTCTCGCGGTTTTTTTATTCTCTTCGCTCTTTAGTGCGCATTTCTCTCTTTCTTTTTCCGGTTACGGTTTTGAGTCCGGAACTTTTATTTTTATTTTTCTCTTTTGGTCTGTATTTTTTCTATCCTTCTTCTTTTTTAGAGACAGAAAAAAAATACCGCAAGTGATTTTTTCTGTTCTTTTGGTTTGTCTTTTGTTGTTTATTTATCAGATTCTTCTCCTTATCCCAGGCCTTGAATTTCTTGGCTTTAAGACTTTTAGTCAAAAAACATCAACCCCGGTTGGTAATTGGAACGAGATCGGATTTTTTGCCGGCCTATCGGTCATTATCTCTTTGGTGCTTCTAGAGACAATCCTTAAAAATCTTCACGGTCTTGGTAGTAAATTGGCTATAGCCACACTTTTTATCGGTCTCTTGTTTATTTTTTTGATAAATATATCGATTGTTTGGCTTTTGACCACGTTTTTTGTAATCCTTTTCTTAGTTTTTTGTTTTTTCAAATTTCCCGTAAGCGATAAAAAATCAGCAACAACTTTAGTTGATGGGGTGACAAAGGAAAGGTTTTTATCTAAAAAAAGCGTTTCCAAGATTTCAATTTTAGCTCTATTTTTTATCGTCCTGCTTTTTTTGGTTGGCGGTTTTGTTGGACAGAATGTCCAGACGTCTTTGGGAATCAATTATCTTGACGTAAAGCCGTCCTGGAGTTCCACCAAGGAAGTTATTTTACATACGCTCCGCTCTGATTTTAAAAGTTTTTTGCTGGGTTCCGGTCCAAACAGTTTTCTTTTTCAGTGGCGACAATGGAAACCGTCTGAAGTAAATCTGACTGCTTTTTGGAATGCTGAATTTCATAACGGTGTCGGACTTTTGCCGACTTTTGCCGTTACCACTGGCTCTCTTGGTCTTTTGACTTGGATGTCTTTCCTATTTTTATTTTTTTGGCTAGGCGTGAAGAAAGTTTGGAACAACAAGGAAGACTGGCTCTCTGTAACTTTGTTTTTCGCGAGCGGTTTTTTGTGGCTTTCTACAATTTTTTATCCTGTAGGACCGGCCTTATTTATAATGACTGCTTTTTTTTCTGGTTTGTTTCTGACTTCAATTTTTAAAGATGAGATTCCAAAATCTTTCTGTCTTGACCTGTCTTCTTCTGCTGGACGAAAAAACAAGTCAATCAGTTTGATCATCTTGTCGATATTTGCCGCTCTTGCTTTGGCAACTGCAGTTTTAATAATTCAAAAAACCCTCGCCGCTTCCAATTTTCAAAAAGGAGTCTTGGAGCTGTCTTCAGGTAAAATCGCACAATCCGGTGTTTTGCTTGAAAGATCGGTTAAAATTTCTGGGAATGATATTTTCCGTCGGCATCTCTCCGAATTTTTTATTTTAGAAGCTTCACAGATGGCGCAAGAAGTTAGTAATCCGACCGATAAGGATGTAGAGCGTTTTCGCCGACTGATTGACTCGGCTCGCAATAATGCCGAACTCTCGGTAATCTACAACAGGAAAAATTTTGAAAATTGGATTAATCTGGCCGGCTTTTATGAATTTCTGGCTTCTTTTGATGCTGATAACTCTTCGGAACATTACGAAAACGCGCGCCTCTCGTACCAGAGTGCCATAGTCTTTGACCGACAGAATCCATTTTTGGATTTGATGCTAGCTCGCTTGAATATTTCTCTTGGCGCCTTGGAAGAAGCTGAAAATTATGTTTCAAGTGCTTTGGATAAAAAGCCAAATTATAGCGAAGCGATTTTTCTGCTTTCTAGAATTAAGGCGGCACGTGGCGACTTAGACGACGCGATAGTGTCTGTTTCGGAAGCTATAGGTTTTTCACCCCAAGAACCTTCTGGTTATTTCCAGCTTGGGCTTTTAAATTATCAAAACAATAATTTTGAGAATGCCAAAGAAGCTCTTAATGTTGCGATTTCGCTTGAACCTCAATACGCAAATGCCCGATATTTTCTTGGTCTAAGCTTGGCTCAACTTGGAGACACGGCTAAAGCCCTGGAACACTTCAGGATTCTTGAACAGAGTTTTCCTTCAAACGAAGAGATTAAGTTTATTATCTCCAATTTACAAGAAGGAAACGAGCCCTTTGAAACCAACTCCGAAGAATTTTCTGTAGCGCCTCCAGAAGAACGGGACGGCCTGCCGATTCAAGAATAAAATGGTAAAAGGTATTTGGGATTTTATTCATAGGGAATCAAACAGCCTTCATCAGGCCGCTTATTTGCTTGGTTTTTTTGCTCTGCTTTCTCAAATTCTCGGTTTATTGAGGGACCGACTTTTGGCTCACAACTTTGGTGCCGGCCTTGAACTTGATTTGTATTATGCCGCCTTTAGAATTCCTGACTTTCTTTTTGTTTCCGTCGCTTCGCTAGTTTCTGTTTCTATTTTAATTCCGGTTTTGGTTGAGAAGTTAGAAAAAAAAGAAGAAAGCCGGAAGTTTTTGGACAGCGTCTTCACTTTCTTTTTTCTAGCAATAATTTTAATTTGTTCCGCGGTCTTTTTTCTGGCCCCGAAGATTTTAGGCAAGATTTTTCCCGGATTTGCCGGAGACGAACTTCACGATCTTTTATTGTTGACCAGAATTCTTCTTTTGTCCCCGATTTTTCTCGGCTTCTCAAATCTTTTGGCGAGTATCGTGCAGGTTCATCGGAGGTTTTTGCTTTACGCTCTAAGTCCGATTATTTATAACCTCGGAATTATTCTGGGAATTTTTGTCTTTGTTCCGTCGTGGGGGGTGGTTGGAGTCGCTTTTGGCGTTATTATTGGCGCATTTGGACACCTTGCGATTCAAATACCCTTTGTCATAAAGATTGGGCTGTTGCCAAAGCCGACTTATTTTTGGCTGTGGCCAGACCTGAAAAGAGTCATAATTCTTTCAGCGCCGAGGACTTTTGCTCTAAGTGTCAATCATTTGGCTTTGCTTTTTCTTTTTTCTTTCGCTTCACTTTTGGCTTTTGGTTCAATCGCAATTTTCAACTTGTCTCTCAATTTGCAGTCGGTCCCACTTTCAATTATCGGAGTTAGTTATTCTCTGGCCGCCTTTCCGACCTTGGCGCGGTTTTTCGCTAACGGTGAACGGCTGAAGTTTGTCGACCAGATTACTACTGCCGCTAAACACATAATTTTCTGGTCAATGCCGATTGCGGTTTTATTTATTGTTCTTCGGGCTCAAATTGTCAGAACTCTCTTTGGCACTGGCGAATTCAGTTGGTCGGATACCAGATTAACCGCCGCCGCTTTGGCTATATTTTCTGTCTCGGTTGTATCCCAGGGATTGAATCTTCTTTTTACTCGAGGGTATTATGCTGCTGGTATGACAAAAAAACCCTTAATTTTAAATTCCATTTCGGCTGTAACGATTGTTGTCTCAAGTTTTGGGTTGATAAAGCTTTTTCAAAATGTTGAAATTTTCCGTTTTTTCATTGAGTCTCTATTTAGAGTCGGCGGTCTTGAGGGTGTCGTTGTTTTGATGTTACCTCTTGGCTTTTCTTTGGGAATGCTTTTGAACAGCTTAATGTTTTGGATTTTGTTTAAGTCTGATTTTGGTCAGTCCACTAACAAAATTTCTAGAGTTTTTTTCCAAAGTTTCTCTGCGTCTATCATTGCGGGCTTTGCCGCTTATCTTGGCCTGCAGTTTCTTGCGCCGATTTTAGACCAAAACACTCTGCTTGGGATTTTTTCTCAAGGATTTTTCGCTGGACTTTTGGGGATCATCTGCGGTATTTTGATTCTGCTCGTTCTCAATAATAAGGAGATTAAGGAAATCTGGGCGAATTTTCACAAGCGGTTTTGGGGCACAAAGGTTATCCGTTCGGATTCAGAAATCACATAACCTTCTCTTAAATTAAAAATGAACAACAGCAACATAAGAAATTTTTGTATTATTGCTCATATTGATCATGGAAAGTCCACTTTGGCCGACCGGTTTTTGGAATTTACCAATACGGTTGAAAAAAGGAAAATGAAAGAGCAGGTTTTAGACGCCATGGAGCTTGAGCGCGAACGGGGGATTACAATTAAGATGACCCCAGTGCGAATGCACTATACCCTAGACGCCAAACCCTATACCCTAAACCTTATTGATACCCCCGGCCATATTGATTTTGCCTATGAAGTTTCGCGAGCACTTAAAGCGGTTGAGGGCGCGATTCTTTTAGTGGATGCAACCCAAGGGGTGCAGGCCCAGACACTTACGACCCTTGATATGGCGCAATCCTTGGGGCTAAAGATAATTCCGGCAGTCAGCAAAATAGATTCTCCGCTTGCCAGAATTTCTGAAGTCAAAAAGGAAATCACCACTCTTTTGAAATGTGGAGAAGAAGAAATCTTAGAAGTTTCCGGAAAGACCGGTGAGGGCGTGGAAAATCTACTTAATTCAATTGTTGAAAAAATACCTCCTCCGAAAGTAGAAGGGGGAAACAATTTTCGCGCTTTAATTTTTGATTTTCAGTATTCCAGCCACAAGGGTGTAGTGGTTTATGTGCGGGTTGTTGGTGGGGAAGTCAAGAAGGGTGACCAACTTAATTTTAAAGTATCCGGTAAAAACTTTTCAGCTTTGGAGGTCGGCATTTTTTCCCCAGAGGAAAGACCAAAAGATTTTTTGAGAGCCGGTGAAATCGGTTATGTCGTGACAGGTATAAAAGAGCCGGGTGTGGCTTCGGTTGGCGACACAGTTGTTTTTGTTGGCGACAATTTGCCCCCCTTACCGGGTTACCAAAAACCCCAGCCGGTAGTTTGGTCCTCAATTTATCCGGAAAGCCAGGATGATTTTGATGAGCTAAAAAGATCTCTCCAAAAACTGAAACTTTCTGACTCGTCTTTGGATTTTGAAGAAGAATCTTCGGGCGTCCTGGGACGTGGATTTAGGTGTGGTTTTTTGGGCATGCTTCATCTTGAGATTGCTACTGAACGCGTGAGAAGAGAGTTTGGTCTTAATATTGTTATCGGCTCGCCGACTGTTAAATACCAGATAAAAACTAGAGACGGCGAACAAAAAGAAATTTATTCTCCCTCACTTTTTCCTCCGGAACATTTGATAGACAGGGTTTTGGAACCGTGGGCCGATGTTCAGATTATCGTTCCGTCTGACTTTCTAAATAATTTGATGTCGCTCGTTTTTGAACACGAAGGCCAGATAAAAAATTCGGAGAATTTTGGTGATGACCGAATTTCTTTGAAGATTGAGATGCCTCTTCGGGAATTAATGAGAAATTTTTTTGATAAGGTTAAGAGCCAGACTTCTGGCTTCGCTTCCTTTTCTTATAATCTTAAAGATTTACGCTTGGCTAATATCGTCAAGTTGGAAATTTTGGTGGCCGGCGAGTCGGTGCCGGCTTTCACTAAAATAGTTTCCGAAAGAGCTTTGACGAAAGAAGCCGAGCAGGCCGTTGAAAAACTCTACAAAATTTTGCCGCGCCAGCTTTTTACTCTAAAAATTCAAGCGCAAGCCAAGGGTCGAATAATTTCTTCGAGAGAGGTCTCGGCTTTGAAGAAGAATGTAACTGGCCACCTCTATGGTGGGGACATAACTCGTAAGCGCAAACTTTGGGAGAAGCAGAAAAAAGGAAAAAAGAAGCTCCAATCAATGGGCAAGGTTAACATTCCGCAGGAAATTTTCTTAAAGATGTTGAAAGAGTAATTTTACTTCTCTTTCGTTTAAAACGGCATGGGTGTAAAGAAAGCAACCATGCTTATGATGATGAGCACGCCCAAAACAATACTCAAAAGTCTGACAATCTTTTTTGTTTTTCTATGGAATAACATATCTTGTTATAATACTAATTAATGCTTAATTTTCAAGCCCAAAAGAAGAAAAGACGGAGCTTTAAGACCCAGATTCTGATTATTTTATCAATTTTTCTGATAGTGATTCTAGCCAAGCCGACTTGGAACATGCTTAATAAATATTTTTCAGCGCGCGAGCAATTATTAGAAGCCGAACGGCAGTTGGAAGAATTGAAGGAAAGAGAAGTGTTTTTGAACTCTGCTATTAAAGAAATTCAGAGCACGGTCGGACAGGAGAAAGAAATTGTTAGAAAGTTTGATGTCGTTAGAGAAGGCGAGAGTTTGGCGGTTATCGTTGAGCCCGAAATCCAAGTTGTTGAAGAGGTGTCAGATGTCGGGTTTTTCAAGAAATACTTCGGTTGGTTTTTTGGTTCTAGAGACTAATCCAGTCATTTTTTCTTGCTCGCGTTTTGGAGTCGGAATAGTATGGTGTTGGTGTTGCGAGTATGGTCTAGTGGTATGACGTGACCTTCCCAAGGTTAAGACGGGAGTTCGATTCTCCCTACTCGCATCGAACGTAGTGAGATAAGGTAGAGCAGGCAAACTGCTTTGCCCGCGTGGGGAATCGAAAGGCGGAGCCATCCTGAGCGAGCGGAGCGAGTCGAAGGAGGCGAGCCCGGGCAGGAGCCACTTATGACCCGCCTTTTGGCGGGGAATTAGTGAGCTGGCGCCGATTCTCCCTACTCGCATCGATATAGATTCTATATTCGCAGTTTTTTGTTGGCAGAAAATTTCATTATGTTAAAATAGCAAAACTTATTATCAATTTAATGATTTATTTTTATGAAAGAAGTCTTTGTTTACTCAACCCCAACCTGTCATTTTTGTCACGCCGCCAAGGAATTTTTCAAGGCAAACAATGTGCCTTTTACTGATTATAATGTTGCCGAGGATATGGAGAAGAGAAAAGAGATGGTAGAAAAATCCGGACAAATGGGCGTGCCGGTAATTTTTATCGGTGAAGAAATGATAATCGGCTTTGACGAAGGCAAGATTAAAAATATGTTGGGAATTTAAGGAACCGACATTTTGAAAAACAAAAACCTTGAGCTTCAAGGTTTTTGTTTTTTATGGTAACTTGGAACAGTTAGTGTTCTTGGTTTGTGTTTGCTTATTTACCTTTTAACCCCTCGTAGCTCAATGGATAGAGCAATCCCGTCCTAAGGGAGAGATATGGGTTCGATTCCTGTCGAGGGGATTTTTAATTTATTGTTGATTTAAATTGTTTTTATGATAATATGAAAATATAAAGCGTCTTTGGCGTGGGATTATAAAGTTAATTTTAATGCTTATGAATAAAACTATTGTTGTTCTGGTTGTTGTAGTTCTCATTCTCATTGTGGGCTACCTATTATTAACACAGACTGTCTCAACTCCGTCTGAATTAGAAACCGAAGAAATGGCTAAAGGTATTGCTGAAGAGGGAATGCCAGTTGAGGAAAGCGATATTGAAGAAATGTTGGCCGAGGAAGTCAGGGTTATTTCAATGCGCTCTGGTGGGTTTTTCTTCGACCCGAATGTTTTAAATTTAAAATTGGGTCAACCGGTCCGTCTTGAGATTACAAGTCAGGGCACTCACACCTTTACCTTGGACGAGTGGAATATTAACGTTGCTTTGGAAGAAGGTAAAGTCAATGTTATTGAGTTTACTCCAGACACAGCCGGGACTTTTGAATTCTATTGTGCTGTTCCGGGACATCGTGAATCTGGTCAGGTTGGCATGATCATCGTTGAATAGTTTTCTTTTCTGAAATAGAGAAAAAGAGTTTGGGCGCCTCGGCCGAAAGGCCGAGGCGCCTCTCTCTTGTGTTAATTTTCGCGCTATTGCATTAAAAACCTTGAAAATCAACTAATTTTTCTATATTCTGTAGAAGCTAGCGTGCTGAACCCTTCCGCTGGCTGGTGGAGCCTAAACCCTAGTCGCTAGTTAATATTGCCGGGTCGTCTAATGGTAGGACAACGGACTTTGGATCCGTTTATCTTGGTTCGAGTCCAAGCCCGGCAGTTTGTAGCGTAGCGCAAGACTGACGGGCGTAGGACGATAACAGGAAAGGGGTCTTTGCATTTTTCTCAAAATTTTATAGAATTTGTTCCTCAGGTCCTCTTTTACAAAACTCAATTTCAATTTTTTCTTCGACTTTTTCTCCCACACTTAAGCATTTGGAAATGCGACTCCCCACCACTTGTGAGATACTATGGACACTGTAATATCACAAAATTATGCAAAGTTTTAAAATAGTATTCATATTTATTTTTGGCCTGATTGTCGGCTTTGTGCTGTCTTTAACTTTTTTAAATTTAGATTTAGGCGATCGAGTAGCACAACCGGCGGAAGGAGGACTTGAAACCAGCTTAATGGTGGATTCTGGAGAGAGAATAATTATTTGTCGTACAACTTTGGAAGAATCTAAAAATACTGTCTTTGATCTTTTGGAAATATGTGCTGAGTCAGAAAATTTTGAGATAGATTATAAAACCTATGAGGGGTTGGGTGTTTTGGTGAATAGTATCGCCGGATCTCCCTCAACTGAAAGCCGATTTTGGCAATATTGGGTTAATAATGAATATGCCGAAGTATCAGCAGACAATTTTAATTTAGAAGATGAGGATGTCGTGCTTTGGAAACTAACCTCGTATTAGATTTTGGTGTCGCTTTGACGTAATAACGTAACAATGAATTGAGATCGTAATTTACTGTCTAAATCCCAATAGGGTTAAATGGACAAAATTCAGAATAAATTCATGAGCAAAAAGTATTTAAAAATTTTTATATTTTTTTCCGCAATAATTATTTTTTCGGTAGTTTTAAGATTTTTACCTCATCCGCCGAATTTTACTTCCGTAGGCGCTCTGGCTTTAATATCCGGACTGGTTTTAAAAAGCAGATTGGCTGTTTTAATTGCGCCGGCCGTATTGTTTTTAAGCGATATTTTTATCGGATTTTACGATTGGCGAGTCATGATTTCGGTTTATCTCGGTTTTGTTTTGTATTTTGGAGTTTCTAAAATTTTAGGCGGAGGAAAGGAGCGATTTTTCTTGGGGCCGCTTGCCGGTGCTTCAATTTTCTTTATTTTGACCAACTTTGCTGTCTGGGCTTTTTCGCCGATGTACCCGCAAACTTTAGAAGGTTTAATAACAGCTTATATTTTAGCTTTGCCGTTTTTTAAAAATATGATTTTGGCTGACTTCGCATTCTTCACTGTTTTTTCCGGGGCTTTATATTTAATTTTAAATTTTTCAGATTTTAAAACGAAGATTTTCGGTCTGTTACATTTTTCGAAAAAGAATAAGGTGAGTGCATCATTTTAAACCAATAGATTTGTAATGAACCGAGAGAAAACAGTCTATTTAATCCGACACGCCCAAAGTGCTGACAATGTCTCTGCGGTGTTCCAATCTCCAAAGTCGCTTTTAAGTAGTTTGGGAGAAAAGCAGGCAAAAATTATTGCCGGGCGGATTTCTAAACTTGATTTTGAATTACTTGTTTCAAGCCCATTTCAAAGAGCAAGGCAGACAGCTGAGGAGATAAAAATTAACACAGGCAAGGAGATTGAGTTTTCAGATTTGTTTATAGAAAGAAAAAAACCGACAAGTATAAATGGCAAACCATATGAAGACAAAACAGCTAGAATAATTTGGAGAGATTGGGAGAAGAGCTTGTACACCTCTGGGGTGAGAGTGGAAGACGGAGAGAATTTTGATGATTTAATTGTTCGTGCCGACAGAGCTCTAGAATTTCTATCTAATCGGAAAGAAAATCCAATTGTTGTCGTTACCCACGGGTATTTTCTGCGAACGATTATTGCAAGGGTTTTGATAGGAAGATTTCTCTCTGGTGAAATTTTCAGAAATTTTCAAAGGTCCGCAGAGATGGAAAATACAGGGCTGACGGTTTTGAAATATCGCGATAGATTTGAGGAAAAACCAGCGTGGCGTTTGTGGATATATAACGATCACGCGCATTTGGCTGACTGATGGATTTTATAGATTTAACTGATAAAATATAATAGATTATGAAAAGTTTTTTCAAAAAACCTGGCGGAATTATTTTTATAGCCAGTACTTTAATTTTGATTGGTTCTTTATTTTTTCTCTTAAATCGTCAACACGAGACCCTAGATACTGCTACTGTAAAAATAGCGAATTTAAAACAAGAAGTTAGCGTGGTTGGTCGAGTTAAGCCGGCTTTAGCTGTCAATCTTTCTTTTGATTTGTCTGGCAGGATTGCCTCCATTCCGGTTGAAATCGGACAACAAGTCTCTCGAGGAGAAGTGCTAATGCAGTTGGATGTTAGAGATGCAAGTAGGGATGTTAGAAACGCTGAGATAAGTTTAGAAGATGCTTATCTTTCTTTAGAACGTATCAGGCGGGAAGAAACCAGCCGGTTGTCAACTAGGCAATCGGCCGAAGCCGAACTACGCCGATTGTTTGAGGAGGCCTTCGGTTTGTTCAACGTTATCTACGACGAAGTGCCACACAGAATAAGAAATTTGGAGACCGCCTTTGAAAAAAGGTTTAGCGAGACAGAAGGCAATATTGATTATTACAATCAGATTGTTCGGTTTTATTACCCCATGCATTTCCGAACAGAAAAATACGAACCCTCATATCTTACGATTCGACAAAAAATTAATAACAACTTCAATCAGTATAAGCAAATTAGCCGATTTTCTCCGCTGCCCGTTCTGGAGGTTTTTTTGGACCAGGCCTATGAGACTATAAATTCAACTGCTGATTTTATTCGGGAATCTAGAGATGTAATCGTGCTTTATAGGCAAATTATTACCGAAGAAAACTTGACCCCAAATAAAATTTCAGTTGCTACAACAGAAACCCAGCGCGATGAAATTTCGGATTTATCCTTAAAACTGGATGAATATACAATCTCACTCTTTTCCATCAGACAGAGAATTAAAGACCAGCAAGAAAAAGTTTTTGGCACCGAACTTGATTTGCAGGCTCAGGAGCTTTCTGTCAGAGGGCGACAGAATGATTTGGAAGCCGCTCGCGATCGGTTTGCTGATCATTTTTTAAGGGCGCCTTTTGACGGGGTGGTAACTTCTTTACACAATAGAAATGTTGGAGAATTAATTTCAGCGAATGTTCCGGCGGTTTCTTTAATTTCCGAATCTAATTTTGAAATTGAGGCGAATGTGCCAGAAGCCGACATTGCTAAAATCAAAATTAAAGATCATGCCACTTTGACTCTTGATGCTTACGCCGGCTCGGTGTTTTTTGAGGCGGAAGTTTCAGATATAGACCCGGCAGAAACTATTATAGAGGGTCTTTCAACATATAAAGTAACTTTTCAATTCAAATCAGAAGATTTGCGCATTAAGTCTGGAATGACAGCTGATCTTCTGGTTTTAACAGATAAAAGAGAAAATGTTTTAGTTATTCCACAGAGAGCGGTTTTTAATAAAGATGGCCAGTCAGTTGTGAAGGTAATCAGAGATAACGGCGAAACAAATGAGGTTTTTATCCAAACCGGCTTACGTGGCTCTGATGGTAATGTGGAAGTCTTAAGAGGTCTTAATGAGGGGGATAGGATAGTAATTTCTTTTTGATTTAAATAATTTTTTTGATGAGTTCTTTAATTAAGACTAGTGGGTTGACCAAGATTTTTAATACAGATGGTGTTGAGACTCGTGCTCTTTTTGGTATTGACCTTGAAGTCAAAAGGGGGGAGTTTTTAGCGATTATGGGACCGTCCGGTTCTGGTAAGTCAACCCTGCTTCACATTCTGGGTTTTCTAGATAGTTTTACCACCGGAGAATTTTATTTTGACGGCAAGTCTGTCGGTGGTTTTATGGAAGATGAATTGGCAAAACTAAGAAATAATCAAATTGGTTTTATTTTTCAATCTTTTAATCTTTTAGCACGAGATAGTGTCTTTGAGAGTGTTCGTTTACCTCTTTTGTATTCGGAAATTCCAGAAAACCAGTGGAATGAAATTGTCGAAAAGTCCGTAGAATCAGTTGGTCTTTCGCATAGAAGGGATTATCCCACAGCCAAATTATCTGGTGGAGAAAAACAACGTGTTGCAATCGCCAGAGCATTAGTTTGCAATCCGCAGATCATTTTTGCTGACGAGCCGACCGGAAACTTGGATTCAAAATCTGGGCAATTAGTAATGGATATCATCCAAAAACTTTCTACTGAAGATGGTAGAACAGTTATTCTCGTGACTCATGAGACCTACACTTCACAGTATGCTGAGAGAATCATAACTCTCAAAGATGGCAGATTAGAAAGTGACAGGAGGGTTGAAAAACGACACATTGTAGGGGTTGGATTCAAAAAATAAAATGAAGTTTAAGCATCATTTTCAAATTGCTTCTTCAGGGTTGAGATCCCACAAGGTAAGAACCCTTCTTACGATTCTTGGTATTGTTATAGGAATTGCCGCAGTAATTTTGGTAATGTCTGTAAGTCGGGGCGCGGAACGACTGATTCTTTCGCAAATTCAAGGTCTTGGAACAAAAACTATCGCAGTCTTGCCAGGCCGACAACCGACAGGCCCTTCGGATTTTGCCCAAATTTTTAGCGATTCATTGACTGAAAGAGATCTTAACCTTTTGCAACGCAAAGAAAACGTTCCAAACTTAAATAGCATAATGCCCGTGGTTTTTGGTGGCGAATCAGCCTCTTTTGGAAGCGAAACTTATCGATTGACCATTTTTGGCGCGACTGACCTCATCAGTCGGATTTTTGATTTACAGGTGTCAAAGGGGGCATTTTTTACAGATGATGATGTCCGGAGACGGGCAGAAGTAGCGGTGATTGGTTCAGAGGTTAAAGAAAAACTTTTTGGACTGAATGATGCTTTAGGAGAGAGGGTTCGCGTTAAAAATAGAAATTTTAGAGTGGTTGGTGTTTTGCCAAAGGTCGGCCAGAAATCTTTTTTTAATTTTGATCAAATGATGATTGTCCCTTACAGCTCCGCTCAGCAGTATATTTTTGGTATTAAATATTTTCATCGGTTTATAATCGAGTCTGATTCTGAAGAGGCGATAGCAAGAACTGTTAGTGATATAAAAACCACATTAAGAAATTCTCACAGCATTACTGATCCAGATAGAGATGATTTTCATGTTGAGACGGCTGAAAATTTGGCCGAGACGATAGGTGCAATTACTCAAGTTTTATCAATACTTTTGGTTTCTATTGCTGCCATCTCGCTTCTTGTTGGTGGCGTTGGAATAATGAATATTATGCTTGTTTCGGTAACGGAACGAACAAGAGAAATCGGATTGAGAAAAGCTGTCGGTGCGACTGAAAAAAACATTCTTAAGCAGTTTTTACTTGAAGCGGTAATCCTGACTTTCATTGGTGGAATTTTAGGTATAATTCTTGGCGTATCAATTTACTTTTTAATATCTTTGGCAATAAGCCGGTTTTTAGGTTTGGACTGGACTTTTTCAATTTCAATTACAGCTATTGTTCTTGGTCTCGGTGTTTCGACATTTATTGGTATTGTCTTCGGACTCTATCCTGCGCGAAAGGCTTCACAAAAAAGTCCGATTGAGGCATTGAGATATGAGTAGAAAACTTTTAGAAATTTGTAAAAATTATTGAAATCAATAACCGTATCCAAACAACTTATTTTATGTTAAAATTTTTAGACAAATTAAATAAAAATGAATCCGCAGGAAAAAGAACTTCTAGAAAAGACATTAGAATATACCAGAGAAAATAACAAGATGTTGCGCGCTATGCGCCGATCGATTCGCTTTTCAAGTTTTTTGCGGGTGGCTTACTGGCTGATTATTATCGGCCTTGGTATTGGACTTTATAAATATTTACAACCCTTTCTTGAGGAATTTAAGGATATTTTTAATCAAGTGGTAGAGCTTAAGAATTCCTTTGGAAACTCTAGTTAGTAAAAGGGAATTAAGGTGTGCGATTTTTTTCCTAATTTTTGTATAGTAAGTAAGAAATCAAGCTTGATTCTTATGTAAAGTTAAATTAGTATATTGAGGTTCTGTACAGATTAAATATGCCGAGGTAGCTCAGTTGGTAGAGCGCTTGCCTGAAGAGCAATAGGTCGGCGGTTCGAGCCCGCCCCTCGGCACCACGATAAAACTAGACGGCTTTTTGGGAGCCATTTATGACCCGCCTTTTGGAGGGGAATTAGTGAGCTGACGCCGAGCCCGCGCCCCTCGGAAATTTGACTTATTTTTTCTGAAGTTTTATACTAATTTAGGAATAACGTTCTATCTGAGTCTGTTTCTAAGTTTATTGTCTCAAACTACCGAGTAATCGGCAAGGAGTAAAAATGGATGGGAACAAAATGGTACTGACTGTCATCAGCGGCGCTGGTATCCAACCTCTTCTGAACTTTCTCCATAACTCGGCTATCGCTTATACGACAATAGAACTCTTTCAACCTAGTAGCTGGATTAGCAGAGAGACCTCAAGATTCCAAGCTGTCTTTGATTCGGTGGATGTGGACAGGGTGGAGGAGTGGCTTTCTGAAAACGGTTATCAATTGACCGATGAAAGTCAGATTACCGTTGATACAAATCTGCTACAACCCGTCGCCGACAATACCAGTGACAACTAAAACGCCCGTGTTGATTTGCGGGCGTTATTTCTTTTTAATTTTTTTATCCGTTCTTTACCTTGAGTCGAGCTTGTCTGTCTTTATCAAGCTTTGGCAACCTAATAATAAGCATTCCGTGTTTTTCAACTGCCTCGGCGGCTTCTATATCAACCTCTTGAGGTAGAAGTATGGTTCTTGAGAAACTTCCCCAGTAAAGCTCTTTATGGAAATAATCATCAGCGGAGACATTTCTTTCCTCCTCTCTTTTCCCACGGATTGTTACCATATCACGCGTGATAGATACATCTAGATCTTCGGATCTGACTCCGGCAACCATGGTCTTGATCACAATTTCATTTTGGTTCTGGAAAACATCAACTGAAAGCTGGCCCTCGCCATCGTCTTCCTCGATTTTCAGTTTCTCCTCTTTTTCTAGAGTTTCTTCTGAATCAAAATCTTTCTCATCTTCTTCAACTCTCACCGCTCCGGTTAAACGCTCAATTAGAGATCTTTTTTTAATCATATTTTTTATTCTTTTAATTTTTCCAGAAAGAAGATTAAGATGATAATCGCGGCCCAGACCAGAGGGAAAGAGAACAGGAGGCCAGCATTACCTTTCATTATAAGAAAATTAAAGTAGCTGTGCAATACGATGGCTGTGGTTAACCCGATTAAAGTAAAAATTATTTTTACTTTCCGGCTTTTGTAGAAGGCCAAACCCATAAAAATTCCGATTGTAGCTGAAGCAACAACGTGAAGTAGACTGGCGCCGATAAATCGGACATTGCCGACAATCGCGCTTGCCACAAACTCTTTGCCAATTGGCGCGCCAAGGTAAGTGCTGATAATAAACAACGAGTTTTCCACTGCGACGAAACCTAAAGCCGCCGTAATCATATAGATTACCGGATCAATTGGTTCATTATTTTCCTTTTTTTGGAGAGCAGTGAAATTGCAAGCTACAAATTTCATAATTTCTTCGATTGCGGCGTTAGCTACAACAGGAAATGAGACGATAAAAATGAGAGACGACAAAAACAGTCCACTTACTATGTCGCTTGAGACCCACTCTAAGGACAATTGAAGTACAAGCGTTGGAATTATGGAGAGCATTCCGCCGACAAAAGTCCACACAAGGATTCGCCTCGGTTCAGGATTTTTCCTGTCTTCATGAAGCCAAAACCAAAGCCAGAGCAGAGCCGGGAAAAGCCCTCCAACTATCGAATAGAACAAAAGTCCAGTACTAATTGTCATTTATGTTTATTCTGTATTTATTCCCAATTTTCCAAAATAAGCATTTTGTCTTCTTCATTTTCATTTATTACAGACCAGATCTCCTCGGTAATGAACGGTGTAAAAGGATGAAGTATTTTTAAAATTTCGGACAAGCAGAATGACAAAGTTGCTTTTGTCGTTTCACTTTCTTTTTCTTTTGAATATTCTATAAATTTATCAGCAAATTCTCGCCAGACGAAGTCGTAAATTAGGTGAGTTGCTTCGCCGAATCGAAAACTTTCTATTAATTTGGATACTTCCTTTTTGCAGATTTCAAGCAGTTTTAGTATTTTGAATTCTTCACTATCTTTTGTTACGTTCGGAATTTGAGATTCATCACTTATTATTTTACCCCCAGTTTTACTAACGACAAAGCGAGAAATGTTCCAGAGTTTATTACAAAACTTTTTACCCATCGCAACATGGTCTTCAGCAAATCGAATATCTTGACCACCGAGCGCTTGATAGACCAGACCGAAACGCAGTGCGTCGGCGCCGTACTTTTCAATCAAATCCAAAGGGTCAATACCGGTTCCGAGAGACTTACTCATTCTTTTTCCGTCTTTAGTAAGGATTGTGGCATGAATAACCACATCCTTAAACGGCACTTTGCCGGTAAACTCGAGCCCCGAAAAAATCATTCTGGAAATCCAGAGGTGTAAAATATCTCGAGCAGAAGTGATAACTTGGGTTGGGTAGAATTCTTCAAGGTCATTTTTATGGTCCGCCTCCGCTGAAGCTTTGGCGAGACGAGGCCACCCTAAGCTTGCAAAAGGCCAAAGCGCCGAAGAAAACCAAGTGTCAAAAGTATCCTCGCTTCCTTCAATAGGGACTTTGTGTCCCCACCAGATCTGTCGCGAGATACACCAATCTTTTACATTATAAAGCCAGTCAAGGGATACCTTAGACCATTTTTCTGGATGATATCGCACCTCGCCATTCTCGATCGCTTTTATTGCTTTTTCAGCCAAGGGCTTCATTTTTAGAAACCACTGCTTGGAAAGCAGGGGTTCAATCGTTTTGCCACAACGGTAGCATTTGGCGACATTGTGAGTGAAATCTTCTTCTTTTTCAATTAAATTTAAATCTTTTAATTTTGCGATGACGAGCTCTCGAACCTCGCTAATTTTTTTTCCGTTTAATTCTTCGCCAACGTCAATAATTTTTCCAACTTCGTTTATGATTTTAAAATAGGGAAGGGAGTGTCGCTCGGCAACCTCGCTATCAAAAATGTCGTGTGCCGGTGTAATTTTAACCGCACCGGTCCCAAATTCTTTTTCAATTTGGTCGTCAGCGATAATCGGGATTTCTCTTTCGAGAATTGGAAGCAGAACTTTTTTACCGATTAAGTTTTTGTACCTTAGGTCTTCCGGATGGACGGCAATTGCCGCGTCACCGAGCATGGTTTCCGGTCTTGTGGTCGCGACAGCTACAAAACCACTTTGATCAGAAAGCGGATACTTCAAATACCAGAGTTTTGATTTTTCTTCGTCGTATTCAATTTCCAAATCAGAAAGGGCGGTCTGATCTTTGACGCACCAATTTATAACTCGGTCGCCTTGATAAATCAGGCCCTTTTCGTGGTAATGCTTGAAGGCGACCTTCACGGCTTCTTGATAGTTTTCATCCATTGTGAAGCGTATTCGTGACCAATCAAGCGAACAGCCGAGTTTTTTTAATTGACTTGGGATGGTCTCGCCATATTCTTCTTTCCACTCCCAAATCTTTTGGAGGAATTTTTCTTTGCCAAGATCGTGTCGAGTTAAATTTTCTTTTTTTAGAGATTTCTCAACAACATTTTGGGTGGCAATTCCCGCATGATCCATCCCCGGAAGCCAGAGTGTTTTCCGACCTTTCATTCGATAAAAACGAATAAGGATATCAGACTGGACATTTTCAAGAGCGTGGCCAAGATGAAGAGAGCCGGTTATGTTTGGTGGGGCTATAACTATTGAATAGTTCGTATTGGGTAGTTTATGGTCTTCAGAAGGGAGATTGTCAGGGTTAAAAAAACCACTGTTTTCCCACCGTTTATACACTCTGTCTTCAGTGTTTTTTGGTTCGTATGGTTTTAAAAACTTTTCGTTGATTTTTTCCATTTCATTTAAAGATATCATGAATTGTCGTTGGTAGTTAAAATCAGTTTTCATCATCTCTGATTATTTTTCACATTCCTTTGTTGTTTTTATGCCAGTGAGATTAACAATTTCTATAAAGGACAAAGAGCATTATAAAGGACAAAAATCTATTTTTAATTTAATCCCCAAAAAGCTTTATGGTGAAAAAGCCACGGTGACTATAAAGGACATTTATTTTTTATAAAGGACATTTATTAAAAATCCTTATTTTAAGCCAAATTTGGGCTTGACTTCTGTGTTTTTTAGTATATTGTTACAACATATCATTACATCTATGAATTCTCAAGAAAAAATTTATTTCTGTCTTAATCCAAAAACCGAAAGGAGGGATAACAAAATCCTTAGATTAGCGATGGCTTTTAGCTTTGTTTTTCTTTTCAGTTTTACTGTTTGGGGTTATTTTGCTTTTACTTCCGAGCCAGCCCAATTATACAGCGCTTCTGCTTATGCCGAGTGCTCTATGGATATAAAAGTGCAAGCTGGAGATACTGTTTTGTGGGATTCTGGCGCTTTTGGTGACCCAAGTATGCAGATTGAATGGAGTGGAACCGATGGGTTGTCCGGAAACACTTTAACCGTCGAAAAAAAGTATAATACCGCTGGAACTAAAGAGGGGATGGTAAAAGTTACAGCTACCACAGATGCTAATTGTGATATAAACGCTGAAGTTATAGCAAGCGCTCCTATCGTTAACCTCACCGCCGACCCCGAAGAAATTGACAAAGGAGAGAGCTCAATTCTAACTTGGGAGTCTGAAAATACTGTGTCTTGTACTGGAGTTGGTTTTAACGCTGAAGGTAAAACTTCTGGAAGTACCCCTGTTTCTCCATTAGAGACAACCACTTACAAGGTCATCTGCAAAAACAGCATAGACGAAACAGCTGAAGATACGGCGACTGTGACAGTTCACGAAGACGATGACCCTCTACCGCCTACAGTCAATCTCACAGCTAATCCAGAAAACATCAAGAAAGGAGAGAGCTCTGTTTTAACCTGGCAATCAGAAAACGCGGTATTCTGCACCGGAACAAATTTTAATACCGACAACAAGACTTCCGGCAATGTCACTGTCTCCCCGATAGCAACAACCACTTACAAGGTCATCTGCAAAAACAGCATAGACGAAACAGCTGAAGATACGGCGACTGTGATAGTTTCTGACGATCCACCTCCTCCACCACCTCCTCCACCACCACCTCCTCCACCATCTGGTGGAAGTAGTAGATCGGGTGGTTTTATTAGAACTGTGCCAGTTCCACAAGTCTTGGGCGAAACTATTGAACAGTGCCAATTTTTCATTGGTCATCTGCATATTGATTGGGACAACGACCCTGCAGAAGTAAGGAAATTACAAGCTTTCTTGAAGTATCTTGAGGGTTTTGTTGATTTGCCCGTGACAGGTTTTTTTGACAGGCAAACTTTTGATGCGGTAGTTATATTTCAAGAAAGATATTTTAATGAAATTCTCTGGCCATGGGGACACGAAGCCGGTACAGGTTTTGTTTACATAACAACCAGTAAAAAAATAAACGAGATAGTTTGCCAGACAAACTATCCTTTGACTATTTCTCAACTTGTTGAAATTGCGGAATTCAGGAATTTTTTGGCGAGCTTAAAATCTGCAGGTAGTCTCGGATTTACCGATACAGACTTTGTTCAAACAGATAGATTTTCTGACGGCAGGGAGCCCGGGGAAGGCCTAGAAGTGATTTTGGGAGCTTTGACTGAGGAAGTCATAGAAGATGATGATTCTATAAAGGACATAGATTCTATAAAGGACACGGAGCTTGATTCGAGCTTGCAAAGTCGTTTGAGGGGCTTGGCACTTTCGGCTTTAAGTCTGCCTCAAAACTTAAGCGACGGAGCACGTTGCACGGTATTATTTTTGCTCACCATAATTATTCTACTGCTCATATCACACCTCCTGACATTAAGGGATTCTATGAATCTAACGATTACGCGCTCACAGATTCTTACCAAGAAATTGGTAATATTTACCGCCGGCTTATCGGTCTTCATATTCGGGTTTATGCTTGTTTCTCTGAACTGTATCGTAGGTCCTCTGTCGATAGTTTTTGTGGTCTTAGCGATTCTATCTATCTGGCGTATTGTGCGTCTGCTCAAAAGCCAAGTTAGTGCTTAAGTCATTAATTATTAAGTCATTAATTAAAAGAGAGGTTACCCTCGGCCTTGATGTTTTTCGGGGTTTTTGATTTTCTTAGTATTTTCAAATATCCGGCAATGGCGATCATCAGAGCGTTGTCGGTGGAAAGTTCAAATTCCGGAATTAAAATTTCAATTTCTTTCCCAAACTTTCTCTCAATTTCTGATCTTATAAATTTGTTGGCAGAGACCCCGCCGGCGACAATCAAGGTTTTTGCTCTTGATTGTTCAATTGCTTTTTTAATTTTTCTTAAAAATATTTCTACTACTGCTAACTCAAATTCTTCGGCGATAAGACTTTTTTCTTCGGTTGTCTTTGCTGGATATTTTTGCAAGTGGTATAAGACAGCAGTCTTTAACCCCGAAAATGAAAAATCCAAATCCGGTGAATTTATCATTGGTCTTGGGAAATTAATAAGATTTTTTATTTTTGGTTTAAGGTTGCGCGCCTGATCCGCAAGTCGAGAGATTTCGGGTCCGCCTGGGTAGGGAAGGTCTAGCATTCTGGCTACCTTATCAAAAACTTCTCCGACCGCATCGTCTCTTGTTTGTCCTAAGATTTTATAATCTCCCCACTCTTTAACTAAAACCAATTCAGTGTGCCCTCCAGATATTAAAAGAGCCACTGCCGGAAATTCTAAGCTCGAATCTCTAATCTCTAATTTTTTTTTGAGTTTTGAGTTTGTTTCGGATTTAGAGTTTCCTCGGTTTTGCAACGGCAAAACCGAGGCGATGTGTCCCTCCATATGATTTACCGGCACCACTGGAATCCGCTTGGTGGTTGACCAGACTTCTGACAAAGCTTTAGCAAAATTTATTCCGACCCAAAGCGCTGGCTCTAGCCCCGGTCCGTAAGTAACGGCAATTTTGTCAATCGCCGGCTTTTTGATGGTCGGTATAAATTCTAAAAACTGTTCTAATAATTCTGGCTCTCTTTTTAGGATTTGTTTAATTTTCTGTAATTTGGAGTTTGTGATTTGTCTGTAATTTGGAGTTTGTAATTTATGTTTTCCGAAACCTTGTTCCAATACTTTCTGAAGTACTGGAACAAGATTTCGGCTGTGTTCTCTTTTTGCAAGACTAGGGAAGACTCCGCCATATTTGGCATGTAATTTTGCTTGAGAGAGGGTAATGTTTGAGAGCACCTTGAACTGATGGTTTTTTATGTTACCTTTGGCTTCAACGATACTAATCGCGGTCTCATCACAAGACGTTTCGATGGAGAGTATTTTCATAATTTAGTGCGCGCTCAAGGGATTGAACCTTGGACCTTCTCGACGTCAACGAGACGCTCTACCACTGAGCTAAGCGCGCCTTTACAATGATGAAATTATAACCAATGCGCGAACTTTTTTCGAGAGCTACTAATCATGCCGACCAGCGCCTCGCGGACTCGGCGCTCCGCCCTCGCCCCGTTCCGCCTCTCCATTCTTTTTCTTTTTTCGCGGGGGGG
>BOKC01000007.1 GCA_016860785.1 Patescibacteria group bacterium | reverse complement strand
TATAATTCCTCTCTTGGAAATTGTTTGGTCAGGTTATAGACAGACTTAACAAGTTCGAAATTTTTTTGCCAAACAATGAGGTCTTTATAAGATTGCATTTTCCCTATTGGCTATACCCTAGACCCTAAATCCTATTCGAGAGGTTCACGATACGGGTCGGTGCTGTGATATCTTTCTTTTCTGGATTTTTCTATTTCTTCTTGGCTTTTTGCAAACGATGAATCACTGGTGCCGGTCGGCAAATTTTCCGGAATAGAAGGTCTTGGTTTTGGTCGGAAATCAGTTTGTCTTGATTCGCCTGTAATCTGCCGTTCAAATGCTGTTTTCTGTCCGTAAGCTGGTGGATGTTCTATTTCTTCCAAAATTCGGCTTTTGTCCAAATTCTCTTCATCATCTTCTTCCTCGTACTGATTTTCTATTTCTACACCCCCGACATTTCCTTTCCAGTCAAAGTCGTTTGCGCCTAAATCTTTTGCCGGTTCAATCCCATATCTTTTTGTATTGTTTATGGGTGGATTTTCTTTTATTGCCGAGTTAAAGACCGGCGCTTTATCATTTTTTATTTCCGGCACTTTAGACAATTCCTCTCTGATTCTTTTTAAAGAGTCGTTTGGTTCTGGTTTTTTTACTGCTGTCTGGGGCGGGATATATGTTTCTGGCTCTCTTCGTGCCACTCTTTCAGCTCTTTCGTTTAGGCTGGCGGATAAATTTGGAGTGTAATTTTTCTCTTGCGGTTTATGGTTTTCTTTTTCTTTGACACTTGTTTCTGTCATTTCTTTTTCGTTTTCTTCAATCGCTTTTTCTATAGCTTCCAAAGTTGTTTCTACCGGACGAAAAATGTTTTTATAGACATCGGTTGAAATCAAAGATGCTTGGCCAAAACCAATACCTAATTGTTTTTGAATGTTACCACCGTAGTCGCTTAAATTTTCTAAACCCAAAAGCACAAAGTAGGTTTCGTTTTTTAGCGCCTCCAGTTGGTCTTCACTTAAGCCGTTGGCGGTGGCGATTGCTCGGAACTTACCCCTCAATTCAGGGTTAGCGATTGTTTGTTTAAGGTTGGCAGGTAAGTTTTGATAATTTTCTTTTATTAATTGTTTTAAATCATCCATTTTATTTTTTATTTTTAATCAACAAATTTATTTTTTGTCTTTGTCTGACCCTTTGTCTTTCCCCCCTTTTTCCTCATCTAAGATATCTCTTATAACGCTTTCAATATTTTGGCCAGGAGCTTTACCTGTCCGAATAGCTTTAGCTGCCGCTATTCTTTGTTCTTTGTTTGAAAATGAGAAGGTTTGTCTTAAAACCCCCCTCGGTCTCTCAAGTTCTTCGGCTCTTTGCTCCATTACAGCTTTTTTCACTTGCGCTCCTTTGATTTGGGCGTTTGTATTCCTTTGTTTGTATCTTTCTCTAAGTTTTTTCATTTCCTGTAAATATTTCTTTCTAGCTTCCATTATTTGTCGTCTTGCTTCTTCTTCCGCTTCTTTTTGGGTTCTCGCTCCGACAGCTACTGTATCTATTTTTTCCTGCTCTATTCTGTCTAATTCTGCTTGGTATGTGCGGCCGATTCTTCCTGCCTTACCTTTGTCTGGCGATGCCTCAACCGTGGCCATTCTCTGGCTTCTCTGCTCCACTACTTCTTGTTCAGCCTTTTCCCCAGCCTTTTTTGCTTTTTCTACTTCAATTTTTGCAAAAGCATCCCTTCGTTTATCTCTTGCTTTTTGAAAGTCCGCGCCACTTGGGCCTTTACCACCAAACTTGCTCTTTGAAAGTCCTGTAAGCGGGGCTCTTAACATAGAACCAACAGCTGTTTGTCCGAATCTCGTACCACCGAGCGCTCTATCAGCCATTGTGGCCCCTCTACCAACCAAGTGTCTTGCCGGAGCCGATCCCATTCTTTTGGCGCTGTTGCTTGCCCGTTTTTGTCCCAGACTCACCGCTTTTGCTCCACCCTGAACCCCGATTAATTTCGCGGCGACGATTGAGAATGCTGCCATTCCTATAACCACTATAAAATTGAAGATTATCGCCATTTTGTCTTTTAAAAGTCCCTCCACGAATCCTTCCTGATCAGACCCGCTTAATCCGTCTGGTATTATGCGGGTGAGAGATTCGCCCAAATTTGTTCCACCGTTTGTCAATCCATTTAGTACTAGTATTGTTACCCAGATCAAAGCTAGAAAAATTGGGGCAAAGATCGCTTGAGAGATAAGTGCATCCCACCATTTTTTTGACCAATCGTCTTTCGGCAAAGCCATAGCGGCAAAAGCTAGAGGTGAAAGAATCATCAGGAATATTAAGACCACAAACCTTATTGTTAAAAGAATTGCTGCGGCGGCAAAAACAAAAGCTACCACCATAAAAAGGAAAAAACTTAAAATTGCTACCAGAAGAATGTTTAAGGGGCCATTGACAGTGCTTAGTAATTTTTCTGCTCCCGCTAAATTAAAAGCACTTTCAAGTCCGAGTTGTCTCATAAATGCTCCGGAGAGGCCTAAATCTTTTCCGGTGCTTGAGACCCCCACCTCTTCTATTTGATTATAGAAACTTGTTGCCACAATATTTGAGGCATCTATAAGAGCTTTTGTGAAAAACAAACTGAAATTTATTAGTAGAGCGATGATTATGACATGGACCAAGAGTTTTTTGGTGGTAGCGGTATCCATCCGCAAAATGGTCATTATGGCGATGTATAGGATGATGAAGATAAAGAAAATATTAGCTAGGTCTCGGAAAGTCCCCCAGGCATCTGTTATGACCGGTAGGTCTCTAACCCTTTGAGCCATTTCCACGATCGTATAATCAAGGGTGTAGTTTAACAATAGTCCAGCCAAGCCAAGAACCCAACCGGCAAGCATGATTATAAATTTACCAATCCAAGAAGCTACGCCCTCTGCAAAACCTTCAGCGAATTCTTTAGGTTTTTCAGCTACCATTTGACCTCCTTGGATAATTCCACGAATAGCTATATCTGCGCCGGGAAGCGGCACAATTTGAGCTTCAGAAGATTTTGTTTCAGTAAACGGTAACGGAAAAACAGCCGAAAAAAATAAAAAAACTATTAGAGTTGAGAGAAACAGAAATTTTTGTTTTTTGTTAATGCCCATTAAGTTTTTCATAGCGGTAAGGTTGACGTGGCGACACTCATTGACCGACCCGATTCTTGCTTAAGATCGTTAAACGCGGATACCTGGTAAGTATATTCTGTATTGGGAAACAAGCCGACATCTGTAAATACCGTATCTGTTGTAGTTACGACAGAGACGTCATTCCTCCATACCCGATAGTTTATTGCTCCGATTTGTCCGACTGCTGGATCCCAACCAAGACGAACTGTTGTCCATGTCGTGTCGAGAACTTTCAAATTTTCAGGAGTTAAGGGGGCGTATTGGCGGGTCGGCACTTTTTCGTCAGCTCTGGCTTGCGCGGCCCCCTTTAATCCGCCGCTACTTAAAGCGCCGGTGATGAGTTGGCTCGAAAGAGATTGTAGAATACGGTCAAAACTGTCAGCTGTTTCAAGTTCCCGCAGTTCCGTTCCAAGGGCGGTATCTAAACTGTTGGCAATTGTTTTGCCTGGCGTAATTATATTCCCGATATCATCGGTCAAAGAGAAAAATCCGTCGCCCCAGTTTAATTTCATAAGCTCTGTGTTTTGGGCGCCTGCGATTCTGGAATTAAGCTCGGCTTCAGTTGCCGAATAAGCTCCGTAAGGATTGTTTTGCGGTTGGATAATCTGAAACCAACCGTCCCATCCGCCGACTGAAAAACCACCGGGCTTTGTAAAATTAGCGTAACTTTCCGCATTTTGGAGCGCGCCGGAGAGGGTGCAGGACCACCGCGATCTACTCGACTCAAATTGGTTATTGTATTTGAAATTCAAGAGGCCTCTTAAATCAAAGCCGAACTCGGGAGTTTTGAACGGACTGCAGAGGAAACTCTCTAAGCCGGCGCTGTTTATAAACCCACCAGCAACAGAATCGGCAACGCCTAAAAAGAAATTATTTGGATCGGTAACAAATGCCGACCCGCCAGCAAATCCAGAATCCACCCACTTGATTATATTGCTTGTTACCATGCCTAAAATTCCGCTTGAAATCTGTCGGGCGATGAAATCGTGGCTTGTCGGAGCGAGTGAAGCGGCCACTCCCGGACTTAGGGGATAAATTCCTGGTACTTGGCCGACTTCTTTTGCAGTGTTGGCGCCAGTGGCAATCGCAGTGTTCATTCCGTAGGTGTTTAGAAAAGTTCCTTGTAGAGCGTCAATTGGAACGTGTGGTTGAGCTTTGGCTTGGATTGGGGCGAGCGTGCAAAACATCGCCAAAAACATCGCCGAGCAGAATAAGAAGTTTTTTTCAGCTTTGGTTTTCAGGAAATTCATTTAATAAAAATTTATAAATTTAAATATTCAGAACTTTTTCAATCACGTAGCCCGGGTCGTTTGGAGAGAAATAAACATCGTTTTTCTTCAAATATTCGCTGATTTTTGAAAGTGCCTCGCGTAAATCAGAACCATATCCGGCGTAATTACTGATAATAAATATTCCATCAACCGGGTCTGACAAAACAGTTTCAAAATTCTGAATGCTAATTCTGACTCCATTTAAGGCATTTATCATTTCAAGATGCGAGGAAGCGATTTCCGCAGGTGTTTCAAGTTTCAGATATTCGGAGATTAAATTGTCGTAATTTTTTATTACCAGCTCAAGTCGTTTTAATTCAGCCGGACTGTTTAACTGCATAGCTTTGGCCAAAACGTCGTTTGGGTTAGGAACATTTGCGGAAAAAGGGTATTTTTGGGAGATTTCGCCGATTTTGTTTCCGTAAAGACGCAGATCTTCTTTGCTGTTTCTAGCGCTGATTTTCAGATCCGAAATTCTGTATTCCGACGCTGATTTTCTTAAAATTTCCTGCTCAATGGGGTTTTTGTCAAATATTTTTTTTATTACTTCTTCTTCATCTATCCTTTCTTTGTTTTTCTGGGCTTGGAAGTATTCTTCTAAGACACCTTTTGCCAACTCATCCGCATAGGCGCCGCTGACTCTGGGAATAATCATTTGCCGTCTTTCCAAGATTTCTTTTTCCCACATAGCCAAAGAATTGTTTGGGGACCCGGTTCTTATAATCGGCTGGTCGGACTTATAAACCAGTTCGCGCTCGGCGCCCAATTCAACGCTCGCTGCCGTGACAATTATCACTAGGGAAAAAACTATCGCTCCGATTATGGTTATGATTGATTTTCTAGGCATAAAACTTAAAAGTATTATATCAAATAAAAGCCGGAATTCATTTTGTTTTTCAGCTGTGTGGATTATTTTCTCTACCTTGTTGTATAATAGGCGAAATGTTTTTTAAAGAAAAAAAATTGAAGATTTACAAATACTTTTTGGCCGTTTTTATTTTCTTCCTTTTAATTTTTGGCGGGTTTGGTTTGGGCTTTTCGCAAAAAGATTTTAAACCGGGAATCATTTTCTTGTCGCAGAAATGGGGTTGGTTTAACCTTGGCTTGGCAAACGCTTCAAATCACTTTTCTTTTTTGCTTTTGCAGGCCGAAAACTGCCGGGAAATAGTTTTAGCGTACGGAGAGTTGACTGATAGCAGGATTAGCGTTTGTGTTTCAGCTTTTAGAGGTTGGGAAAAATGGGGCTTTGAAAGAAACGATGATTTTCACCCGCTTTGGCTGACTTGGCTTTATTGGAAAGAAAACCCCGACAAGCAGGCGCCTCTGACTTTTGATGGTTGGGCAAGGGGGGCTTCCGGCATGCTTAATTCTTGGAAAAAATTCATGAGTGAATATGAGGAGCCGTTAGATGACATCCGCAACCCTTGCCACGACATCACTCTTTACTACTCTTCCAGTGTCATTAATACCCCGCTACAAAATCCGGATACGGGATGGAGAAACTATTCCAGTTATTACGAATCATGTGAAGAAAAATTCAACAAATTTTCGGAATATGAATATGACGATCCGGAGCACCCGCTCTATCTTTTTTGGGAACAATGGAACACAGACCAATCTTGGGAGACGGATGATGGACAACAGAATCTTATTCCGCCCCCAATTTTCAGCCAATGGGAAATTGGCGCTGGACTTTTAGCCGAGAGCGAATGGAATTTTACGAGGCAGCCGTTTTTTAGTAGTTTACCCGGCTTTGGTGGGAGGGTCGCAAGCGTTATGGACTGCACCTGCGACGAGACTAAGCTTTTTTATTTAACACCCGTTCCCGGAAGCTGGTCTGGGCCGTATTTGGTAAGAGAGTCAACTGACTTGCACCCAGTTTACGGTCCCGTTTCTTCAGGCCGGTGGGTTTTGGGGAATGTTAATTCCGGCGGATCTTGCATGATGACTTCCAATACCGGTTGCTATCCAATCCCGACAATGTTTAAAGTTCAGCCTCGTCCAGCCGGAGTCGGCGCTAGCCAATAGTTTTTCTAATTAAAATTTTTCGCCAAACAACCCCAATTTTCCAGAGTCAAATTTTCGGCTCGGCTTTTCTCGGTGATATTACATTTTTTGTAAACCTCCTCTAATTTTTCTTTCGGCGCGAAAATCAGGAGCTTTTTCTGTAAAATTTTTCTTTTCTCGGCGAAGCCGACTTTTATAATCTCAAAAAATTTTTCTTCCGCGATTTGGTTTTTCCGGAAAAAATCACGGCTGATATTCTTTATGGCGATAATCCCCGAATCTACTTTTGGCGCTGGACTGAATTCTTTGGCTCGGACTGTTTGGATGTATTTCGGATTACCAAAGGTTTTAACGCTTATGGACAATAAACTTTCTTTTTTATCTTGGGCTACTATTCTTTTGGCGACTTCTTTTTGGAGCATTAAGACCATGGTCGCTGGCTGGTTGTCGCTTTGTAAAAACTTTCGTAAAAACTTTCCAGTTATGTAGTATGGTAAATTAGCTACTAATTTGTAGCTATTTTTAATGTAAGTACTTTGGTCTATTTCTAAAATGTCACCATGAATTATTGTAAGTTTTCCGCTAGAAATTTCAGCCCCGAATTTTTCTTTTAGAAACGGGATAAAACGATCGTCTTTTTCGATCGCGATAACTCTACTCCCCTGTTTTAACAATTCTTCAGTCAACAATCCTTCTCCTGGCCCGACTTCTACCACCAAATCGTCTGGCAAGATTTCTGCCGCCTCTCTCATTGTTTTCAAAATTTTCCTGTTTCTCAAAAAATTTTGACCGAGAGTTTTTTTGGCTTTAATTCTCATTTTTTTACTTTAAAATTCGATGTTTATGAAGTTTGAAGACCGGTTGTAAAATTCTATCAATTCGCCCGGAATGTCGGCGATGAAGGATGAAGGCAGGTTGTAGACGTTGTTACCAAAAATTCCCCGCCGACCCGCGTAAGAAAGAAAAACCTTTTTTCTGGCTCGCGTCAGGGCGACATAAAACAGACGTCTTTCTTCTTCTTTTTCTTCTGCTCTCATATTTGGGCGTTCGTAAGGAAATAAATTTTCTTCAAGGCCACTAATAAAGACATAATCAAACTCCAAACCTTTGGCGGCATGCGCTGTCATGAGTTTCAAATTTTCTTGAGGTTTTTCCGGTGAATCTTCGTCGGTGGCGAGCGAAACATCGTCTAAAAATTTGCTCAATGATTCACTGGGATTTCCGTAAGAATATCTGCCGGCGAAATTCACAAGCTCAAGGATGTTCTCTAAGCGTTCTATGTCTTCAACTCCGCCTTTCTCCAGATGATTTTTAAATCCGCTTTTTTCCAAGACAAACTTGATTAATTCAGATGGATATTTTGTCTCTGACTCCTTTTTTGTTTCCAGCAAAAAATCCCTAAATTTTTTAATTTTTATTTTAATTCCGATGTTCAGCTCGCTTTCTTTTCCGGCAAAAATTTTCAGAAGAGAGGTTTTCCCTAAGCCCCTTGGCGGTACATTTATTATCCTTTTAATATCCGAGAAGCTTTCCCAGTCCAATGCCGCTCTTAGATATGAGACGATGTCTTTTATTTCTTTTCTTTCAAAAAATTTGATGCCAATAACTTGGTATGGCAGGCCCTCCCCCATAAAGACCTCTTCTAAAGCCCGCGATTGAAAGTTGGCTCGGTAGAGCACGGCGATTTCTTTTGCCGAAACACCGCCTTGAATAAGATCTTTGACTAGCGTGGCGATTTTTGTAGCTTCATCAATCTCATTTTCCGCTTCTATGAGTGAAAGTTTATCCCCTATTTCGTTTCTGGTGAATAAATTTTTTTCCGGCCGGAGTGTGTTCTTTTTTATGACTTCGTTAGCGGCATTTAGAATATTTTGACTTGATCGATAATTCTCTTCCAAAAAAATCATCTTTGCTTCCGGGTAGTCTTTTTCAAAATCAATTAGGTTTTTGAATCTGGCACCTCTGAAGCTGTAAACACACTGGTCGTGGTCGCCGACCACGCAGATATTTCGTTTGTCTTTTGCCAGTCGTTTGGCAATTTCATACTGGGCTTTGTTGGTGTCTTGGTATTCATCAATGTGTATGTAGTGCCAAAGGTCATGATATTTTTTAAGGATTTCGTCTTTTCTCAACAAAAACTCACACTTTAGAAGTAAATCGTCAAAGTCCAAGGCCCTCTCTCTTTTCAGAATTTTTTCATACTCTCGCCAAACGTGAACAACTTCTTTTGGTAGGTATGAAAACCCAGAATCTTCAAACGAAAATTCTTCAAAATCTTCCGGAGTCTTGAGTTCGCCCTTTTGTTTTGAGATTAAACTTAAAATTGCGCCGGGAGACAAATCTCTTTTTTTTCCAAGGTTTTTCAAAGACTCTTTTATAGCTTTTTTTGAGTCTTCGCGGTCAAAAATTTTAAAATACCTGTTTAGGCCGAAGATTTTTGAATTTTCTTTTATTATTTTTACACCCAATGCATGGAATGTTCCGAGGAACGGACCTTTACCATTATGAATCTCAACCCCTTCTTGTTTAAGGAGTTCAAAAACTCTATCTCTCATTTCCCGCGCGGCTTTATTGGTAAAAGTGATTGCCAGAATTTTTTCCGGATCCACCCCGCTTTTTATAAGATGGAGAATTCTCCAAGTCAGGGTTTTGGTTTTTCCGGCTCCGGCTCCGGCCACTATCAAAACCGGCCCGTCAATCGTTTCAACCGCCTCTTTTTGCTTTGGATTTAATTTTTCAGAAATATTTTTCATTTTTAGTCAAGGAAAGTCTCTATCCACAGACCATTTATGTTACTATTGACTCCCCACCTTGTATCGCTATAATGGCAAGTATACCAGAAATGAGGTCACCCTGAATTCAGAGGCGACAGGACACAGAAATTCCGAATTATCATTAATTTAAGCAATATTTTACTTGATTCTCAAAATATCGACCCCCCAGGGTCTCTAAGTCGGGGTCGTAAAAACTGTATTTTATTTGGAAGAACCTTTCTGATAAAGGCCTTGTTGTTGCTTGTGGCGGTTTCTGTTCCTTTTTTAGCTCAAGCTAAAATCATTTCTTTCGTTTCTAATCTTTTTGCCAGCGGAAACGAGGTTTGGGACAAAACAGCTCCAAATTCTCAACAAATGAATTTACTTGAAGCCCCACTATCCCCTTTCAACTCAATTGGTGGTGGAGACGTTATTATTGACGGTGGTGCTCTGCTAGTTGAGGGCGGTCTTTTGTCAGGGCAAGGCGACAGCTTGCACGAACCTGGCAAAATAAGCGTCTATGTTGTACGCGAAGGAGATTCCTTGTCGCAAATTGCTAAAATGTTTAATGTTTCGGTCAATACTATACGTTGGGGTAACGATATAAAGGGTAACACTATAGCTCCCGGGCAAACTCTTGTGATTTTGCCAATTTCTGGCATTCGCCATACCGTAACATCCGGAGATACTTTAGAGAAAATCTCCTCCCATTATAAAGGAGACGTGGAAGAAATTATTGCTTACAACAATATCAGCAAAGATTCGAAACTTGCCGTAGGTGAGATATTGGTAATTCCGGGCGGTATTATTCCTGAATCAAGTCCAACAGTGAGAACCTCTTCGTCTTCTTCTGGTTCACAATCTCGACCGTCTTCAGGCGCGCCGGTTTACGAGGGCTATTATTTAAGACCGATTTCAGGCGGTTACCGCTCTCAAGGTATTCACGGCTACAACGGTGTTGATTTGGCAGCTTCTGCAGGCACTTCAATTATGGCTTCGGCAAGCGGAGTTGTTACCGTCAGTAGAAATTCCGGCTGGAACGGCGGTTACGGTAATTACATAGTTATTTCACATCCAAATGGTACTCAAACTCTCTATGCTCACAACCGCAGTAACACTGTCTCTGTCGGCGAACAGGTAAAACAGGGTCAGGTTATCGGTTATGTTGGTTCAACAGGAAGATCAACCGGTCCGCATGTCCACTTTGAAATTCGTGGAGCTAAGAATCCGTTTTAGTTTCTTTCTCTCTTATAAATTTTCAGAACTGTTTCATTGACTTTTTACTATAAGTTCGCTATAGTCTAAAAAGACAAAAAAGAACGCTTGTCGCGTTCTTATAGACGAAAGGAAGCGGAAATGAGAAAGGCGTTTTCTGTCATCGAGACGCTCACGGTTCTCGCCATATTGGTGATTCTTGGTCTCATTCTGTTTGTTAATTGGCCTCTGGTGCCAACTCCGACACCGCCCGACACGAAGATTATTGTGGAGAAATACGGAGAGAAGTGGGAGGGTGTTCAGGTCGGCGACATCCTCATCAATCGGCACACCGACCACGTTTACTTTTTCCTTTCGTTTGAGAATAATGACTCTTTGCAGGTCTGGAGCTTTAACAATCGCCACGCTGTGGCCGATCCGATTCTGCCGATTAGTGATCGGTTGTTTGATTTCCGGATCATTCCTCGTGGCGATCCGAAGAGTCCAAACCCGGAATGGCTTCAGGCGCTTGACGAGTGGTTCAGGCGTTTTGTGCCAGACCAGTCTCGAGACAAATGAGAGAGGTCTGAACCTACACCCCGCACGCAAGTGTGGGGTTTCTTATTTAAATACTAAAAATCGTTAATCTTTTTCGGCCGGTATTGCAGGGCCTCAAGTAAGTGGTTTTCTTTTATTTCCTCCGACTCTTCAAGGTCGCCAATCGTGCGTGATAATTTTAAGACTTTATGGTACGACCGAGCTGATAAATCAAGCTTTCGGGCAATGTCGTTAAATTTTTTTTGTAATTCTTCCGGAATCGTCAAATATTCAATCAAATTTTTAGCTGAAAGCCGACTATTGGTTTTTATATTTTTTAAACCAAGTTTTTCAAATCTGTCTTGCTGAAATTTTCTGGCTTTGACGACTCGTTCTTTGATTTTTTCTGTCTCGCTTTCTTTTCTTTGCTCCGAAAGTTTTTCATAATCAACTTTTGAAACTTCAAGCCATAAATCAATCCGATCCATGATTGGCCCTGAAATTTTTCTTTGATAGCGACTGATTGCGCTTGGTGGGCAAAGACAATCTTTACCCTTAACTCCAAAATTTCCGCAGGGGCAAGGGTTCATGGCGGCGATCAAGATAAAGTCAGCCGGGAAAAGTGCCGAACCCTTACTTCGAGAAACGTTTATAACTCTTTCTTCAAGTGGTTGACGCAGGGATTCTACAACTCGTCGGTCAAATTCTGGAAATTCGTCCAAGAAAAGAACACCGCGGTGAGCTAGGGTTATTTCGCCGGGTTTGGGAATTTGTCCTCCACCGCCAACAATAGAGACGTGTGATGATGTGTGGTGGGGTGAACGGAACGGCGGATGAACAATTAATGGCTCTCGCAAACTGCCGGCCACCGAATGGATTCCGGTGATTTCCAGAATTTCTTCAAAAGACATTGGTGGTAGAAGGAAGGCGAAAGCTTTGGCCAACATGGTTTTGCCGGTGCCCGGCGGGCCATACATAGAAACATTATGTCCGCCGGCGGCAGCAATTTCCAAACCACGTTTGGCACTCTCTTGACCGCGAACATCAGCAAAATCAATTGAATAATACCTTGCTTCCGTATTAAATTTGGTTTTTGGTTGGGGTGTAATTTTTGCTTGCCAGTGCTCTTCTTCAAATTTCTCACTCTTTTTTTCGTTGACGTGCGCAACCACTTCTTTTAGGTTTTTGGCACCAAAGATTTTTAGCCCATTTATCAATCCGGCTTCCTTAGCATTTCCCTTTGGCAAATAAATTTCTTCAAACCCTTGATTTCTAGCTTCTTCAGCTAATGGCAAAACCCCTTTCAGTGGTTGAAGTTCGCCGTTCAACGATAATTCTCCCAAAAATAGTTTTTTGTCTGGATTAAATTTGATTTCTTCTGCGGCCAAAAGGTATCCTAGGGCAATCGGCAAATCAAAAATTGGCCCTTCTTTTTTTAGGTCGGCTGGGGCTAGGGAGACAATAACTTTTTGATTTTTGGTTTTAGGTGAGCTGAATCCTGTGTTTTTTATTGCAGCTGAAACACGATCTTTTGATTCTTCTACTGCTTTGTCGGGCAGACCAACAATTGAAAAAGAGTTTAAACCTTTTGATAAATCTATTTCAACACTGATAATTTTGGCTTTCAGTAAAACATTTTGGGCACTGAATACTTTTGCAAACGCCATAATTATCTTTGTTTTTTTATTTAGTTATTCATATGCTCTTTACAAGTTTCAGCCGCAGGATTAGCTTCCAGCCGGTCGCGCTCGATCGGCTCGCCAGAGATTTTGCAAAAACCGTAACTACCGTCCTCTATCTTTTTTAGGGCATTTTTGACATTGTTGAACCTGATTTCCAACTCGTTTAAAATACCAGCGTTCTCTCTGTAGGCCTCATAGGCGTCTCCAACTTCATTGGCGTCAGCCGAAGAAACTATAATTTCTGCCGGTCTTGCCTCCCAGTCTTCTTTGTTATCAGGGTTTATTCTTCCAACACTCTCCAATTCTTCTATTAGAATCTTTTTTTCTTCCTCAAGTTTTTGTCGGAGGTGTTCAAGGTCTAAATCGTTTCTTTTTTGCATATTCAAATAATAGCATGAATTAGTCGGTGGTTAGTAGTTTTTAGAAAAATTATCAAAAAAGAAAAGTAGGGGCCGGTTTTGCTACACCCCACACAACACAATTCTTTGTCATTAAAATAGATTTTTACCAAAAATAACTCTTTACAAATAAACCACTAACCAAAAACCATTAACTCCATTTCAAACAATTTAAGACAGCCGTCCTAGATTGTTTGAAAACCAAATTAATTGAATTATTAATATCAAATACATCAAAATCAAATTCTCAAAATTTTGTTTGTCCAAAACAGTGAAATTTTTATCTAACTGAAATAGTAAACCTGTTCAGAATTTCCCGAAAAGCTTCTTCTCTGTCGGTGATAACCAAGTGTTGATTATCTAAGAAAGAATACAAAACAATTGTTTCTCCGCCTCGGGCACGCAAAATTCTTAAATCGCGATTTCTGGAGGTCGCGTCTTCAAAACCGCTTCTCGACTCCAAATCCTTAGCCAAGATGTCTTTAAGATCTTTTGCAACATTTTTTTCCCAAGAAAACATTCCAGCAAAGGTGTGGTCGAAAGACTCAATTTCTAAGATAACAAACGGCGAAAGGGTTTCTGTGGATACAAAACCAAAGATTGCTTTGTCGCCAAGAGCTCTTAAAAGAGATTGTGGCGCGTTTTCTGCAATTGACACAAAGTCCTTTGCGCTAATTGGAATTTCTCCACCCGGAGTTTTTTGAGTCAGATAAATTATGTTTATACCGCTTTGGACATCTTCTTTTTGAGAATTAATAGCAGAAATTAGCGTGTCTTTTTTTAATTCAGAAATAGAAACCACCTTTAAAGCATCTGCGCGAATTATCGTGTCTTGTATTTGTTGTTCTGGTTTGACAGGGACTGATTTTATTATTTTTCTCTCTCTAATCACTCTTGATATTTCCAAAGAAACAAGAATCATACCCAGAACAACTAGAAAGACCAACCCACCGATGATAATTTTTTTCATCAAGAGGGGTTCTTTTCGGAAGTTTCTTTCTTTTTTCTTTGAAGTGTTTTTTTTCTGCTCTTCTAGGTGGATTTGAGCTTTTGAAGCCTCTTTGTCTCGTATAAATTCTGCTAAATCGCGCTCGTAAGTTCGTATCGGCTTAACAACTTTGAAATAATTTTCTTGGTTGTTGGAAACACTCGCCTCGCGATTTTGTTTTTTACTTTCTTCCGGTGTCCATTTCTGGTTTTCTAGAGTCATTGTTTGATAATTTGTTTTTTATGAAATCCGGATCAGCTTCTTTCAGTGAAAGTTTTATTCTGTCTCTTTCGTCAATCTCTTTAATTATAACAGGTATTTTTTCTCCTAGACTTAAAACTTTTTCTATTCTTTCAATTCTTGTCGGCGCGATTTCCGAAATATGTAATAAGCCCTCGGCGTTTACTCCAATCTTTACGAAAGCCCCGAACTCAACGATTTTTGTTATTTCGCCAATATATTTTTCCCCAGCTTTATATTCTTTTGTCATTTCCCTAACAATAATTGCGGCTTTTTCAGCCCCGCCGTTTTTGCCGGTGATGAAGACACTACCGTCGTCCTCAATGTCAATTTCCGTCTCGGTAGCTTCTCTGATTTGGTTTATGGTTTTGCCGCCAGAGCCGATGACTAGTCCAATTTGATCCGGTTTTATTTTGACTATGACAATTTCCGGAGCATTTGGTGAAATTTTTTCACGAGGTTTAATAATTTCACTTTCTATTTTGTCTAAGATTTGCAATCTCGCTTCTTTACCCTTTTGGAGTGCTTCTATCAGAATCTTGAGTGGTACACCGTGGACTTTGACGTCCATCTGAACGGCTGTGATCCCTTCTCGCGTGCCGGCAACTTTGAAATCCATATCCCCATGATGGTCTTCTGGGCCTTGAATATCGGTCAGGATTTTATACTTTTCTTCATTTTCCATCATAAGTCCGACTGCGATGCCGGCCACCGGTCTTTTTATTGGAACTCCGCCGTCCATTAAGGCCAAAGTGCCGGCGCAGACTGAAGCCATTGAGGTTGAGCCGTTGGAAGCAAAGCATTCCGAGACCAGACGAATCGTGTAAGGAAAATCTTCTTTGCTCGGCAAGACGGCAGACAAAGCTTTTTCTGCCAAAGCGCCGTGGCCGATCATTCGTCGGTTAAAACCGCCAACTCGTCCGGTTTCGCCTGTTGAAAATGGCGGGAAGTTGTAGTGATGCATAAATCTTTTCTGGGATTGGAATTCCATGGCATCTATTATCTGCGAGTCGCTTGGTCCGCCGAGCGTCAAAGCCGAGAAAACATGCGTTCCGCCTCGGTAGAAAATTCCTGATCCGTGGAGAATTGGTGAAATTCCTCCGGCCTTAGCAAAAATCGGCCGGATTTCGTCGAGTTTTCTACCATCAGCTCGTTTTTCTTTTTCAATTGCCTCTTTGTGGATAAGTTCGTTGGTTTTTTCTTCGTAATATTCTTTGGCCAAATTAATATCAATTCCTGGCGCTTCTTTAACGAAAGTTTCAATCCATATTTCTCCTAGTTCGGAGATTTTTTCCTTAGAACCGCTAAAAAGATATTCCGACATTTTTTCTTTGATATGTTTGTCAAAAACTTCAGTCAATTCTTTTGGAAATTCGGCTTTTTCCACCAACATTTTTTCTTGGCCGATTTCTTTTATGATATTTTTTTGAAATTCTTGGAGTTTATTGATTTCTGTCAAAGCTAGCTCAAAAGCTTCGGCGAGTTCGCCTTCTTTTATCTCTAATGCTCCAACCTCAATCATATTTATGCTGTTTTCTTTTCCACAACAGAGAATATCAGCGATAGAATTTTCCTCGCGCTCTTTATAAGTCGGATTTACCTTTAAGCGAGAATCGTCTTGGTTTTTGCCGATTCTGACAGCGCTGACCGGCCCGTTCCACGGAACTTTTGAGGTGCCCAAAGCCAAAGAGGCACCAATAACTGCTAAAACATCCGGATCGTATTCGCCGAGCGACAAAACGGTGATGATGACTTGAACTTCGTGTCGAATATGTTGTTCAAACAGCGGTCTTATGGTTCTATCAACTATTCTGCCCGATAAGATCGCTTCTTCAGTTGGTCTCCCCTCTCTTTTGTTAAAACGTCCGCCTAGAATTTTGCCGACAGCGTAGAATTTTTCTTCAAAATCAACAGTTAAAGGGAAAAAATCTATGTTGTCTTTGGGGTATTTTGAGATTACGGCTGTTGCCAGAATTACGGTGTCACCCATTCGTACCATTACCGAACCATTGGCCTGATCGGCCAAATTATTGAATTCAACTGATAGCTTTTGACCGGCGAGATCAAGCTCGTATTCTTTTTTGTCCATTTTCTTAACTCGCCTTCGGATTCTAGTTAGAAACCTGAAAGGGGTTTCTCCCTATCACCGAAGACCAGTAATTATGAGTAATGAGAAAAATATAACAGATTATCCACTTTTCTGCCATTTTCAAAACCGTTTTTGTATTTTTTGTTATAATAAGATTGTTATTAATTAAAAACGGTCGATTAAATTTTATCAGCTACTTTTACAAAAAATGAAAAATAGCGCTTTAAATTGGATTGTCTGGATTTTGTTGGTTGTCGGTGGTCTTAATTGGGGTTTGGTTGGCCTCGGTTCTTTCATGGGTGGCAACTGGAATGTCGTCAACTGGATTTTCGGTTCATGGCCACTTGTTGAGGGCTTGGTTTATGTTTTGGTCGGTCTTGCTGCAGTTCTTTTTGTTTTCAGCGGCCGATGTCGTACCTGCATGCCGAAAGGTTCCCAAGGCGGATCTGCTCCGATGGCTTAGTTTTACTTGAATTTCAGCCGTAGTTGATCCGAACTCCGATTCGTTTTTTTGGGTCGGGGTTCGGCGACACGGTATTTTTTACGCTTAATACTTTATGTTGGAAAAAATTTCCAACCTGTCTTTTAAAAAGGAAGATGGCGGAAGCGACATCTTAGAGATTTTGATAAAAGAAGCTTTTGAGTTGAACGCTTCAGATATCCACATTGATCCGACAAGTACCTATTTGAATATTCGTTTCAGAATAGATGGTGGCTTATACAGACTACCCTCTGTTGATTTGGAAAAACATTCTGAAATCATTTCTAGAATTAAGATTTTGGCTGGTTTGCGGATTGACGAAAGAAGAAAGGCGCAAGATGGGCGGATGCGCTTGGAATTTCCAGGTGGTAAATTTGTTGATATCCGAATTTCAATGGTCCCCTCTTTTCACGGTGAGAGTGCTGTTTTAAGAATGCTCTATGATCGGGACGAGGCAATGAATCTTTCCTTTTTAGGTTTTGGAGACGAGAATCTTTTAAAAATAGAGAGGGCGATAAAGAAGACTGGGGGTATGATTTTATCAACGGGTCCGACTGGTTCGGGGAAAACCACCACCTTATATTCCATACTTAAGGTCTTGAATAGAGAAGATGTTTCAATCGTTACTATAGAGGAACCGGTTGAATATTCTATCCCAAATATAAGGCAGATTCAGGTTGATTACGGTTGCCAATTAAATTTTGCCAATGGTCTGCGCTCTATTTTACGGCAAGACCCAAATATAATAATGGTTGGTGAAATTCGTGATAAAGAAACTGCCCAAATTGCTGTTAACGCAGCCCTTACTGGTCACCTCTTACTCTCAACTTTGCACACCAACGACTCCGTGGCCACCTTGCCACGGCTCATTGATATGGGCGTTGAACCTTTTCTCTTGGCGTCAACTTTTAATTTGGCAATCAACCAAAGACTTGTCAAAAAGATTTGTCAAAATTGCAAAGCTGAAATAGAGATAAAAGATAAACAAAAGCGCTCGCTCGAGGAGCTTTTGGGTCAAGCTTTACCCGACTCACCCTTTTACAAGGGTTTAGGATGTGAAATATGCCACAAAAGCGGATATTCTGGTCGGACTTTGGTTGCAGAAGTTTTAAGCGTGGATGAAGAAATTCGCCGGCTTGTTATCGATAAAAAATCAGCCGGGGAAATCAGGCGAATAGCGATAAAAAACGGGATGACACCGTTGCTTCACGATGGAATTTTAAAAGCTTCTCTTGGTATCACTACATTAGAAGAGGCTTTGCGTGTTGGTTATGAATAAAATCTTTGATAAGTTAATAAATTTTAAAAAGATTCGTCGGCAAAAAATCAAAATCAGTTTGCCAGAGCAAATTAGTTTCGCTAGTCGACTTTCCTATCTTCTGGATTCCGGAATTCCAATTTTAGAATCTATCAGAATTCTTGAAGTCAAAACTAAAAGCAAGCGGGTTAAAGATTTTTATAAAAAAATTTCCGAAGAAATCTCTTTGGGTCGGTCTTTGTCGCAAAGCTTGAGTCCGTATTTTGACAACTTTGCTCTGAGTGTTATAGAGATTGGTCAGCAGGGCGGGTTTCTGGGCAGTAATTTGAAATATTTGGCGGAGGAGTTAAAAAAGAAAAAAGAATTGCGGAAAGGGGCGATTCAAGCTCTCGTTTACCCTTCTTTTATCGCTCTTTCAACCTTGGGAATCATTATTTTTTTGTTAATGTATATTTTTCCAAAAATTCTACCTGTTATTTCTGGGCTCAATATAAAATTACCGCTTAGTACTCGTGCTGTTATATTTTTTAGTGATTTTTTAAGTCAGACATGGTTTTACTTCCTGATTCTTATTGTGCTTTTCACAACTCTGTTTTTTTGGGTGCTCAAAAAAAACGATAAGTTTAAGTTTTTTGTCCACAAAAAGATTTTTCGAATCCCTTTTTGGGGTGGAATTTACCGAGACTGTCTGCTGGCAGGTTTCTGCCGAACTTTTGGAATGTTGCTACAGGCCGGTCTATCTGTGGATCGGGCTCTGGAGATTTCTGAATTGGCTACTAGCAATCTTTTTCTGCAGTCAAAAATTTGTGAAATTCGTTCTGGTGTTTGTCGTGGTGGCAGTCTCTCTAGCTTTCTGTTTGCCGATAGCAAATTTTTTCCTTCCGATATTTCTGAGATGTCAGCGGTTGGCGAGAGAACCGGAAATCTGGCATCGGTTTTTATCAGTCTTGGCGATTTCTATAGCGAACAGTTTTCCGACCAAATAAAAAGAATTTCTTCGGTGATAGAGCCGGGACTACTTGTTGTTGCCGGTCTTTTGGTCGGTTTTGTTGCTGTCTCAATAATTTCACCTGTCTATGAAATCACAAAAAGTTTCCACCAAAGGTAATACTTTGCGCCTTGCCGGATTTTCAATCGCAGAAATTTTAATCGCTCTTTTAATTTTCTCTTTGGTCTTGTCTGGCGGGTTTTTTCTTAATCTAGACATGTTTACTATTGGAAATTTTTTGGCGGAAGAAAAAGTTTTATTCGCTCTGTTAAAAGAGTCTCGAAGTCGAGCTCTGGCAAACTTTAATGAAATTTCTCACGGAGTCTTTGTTGGGTCTGATAAATTTTTCATTTTTGCTGGTGAAGACTTTTCCAATTCTGAAGTTTTGGAAGAATTTAACAGAAATAAAAAAGTGAAAATCACTCTTGATGAAGAAGAAAATTTTGAAATAGTTTTTGAAAAACGTTCGGCGCGAGTAAAAGAAAAGAAAGAAATCATGATTTCTGACGGAGCGCGTAAAAGTTTTATTTTTATTGGTCTTGAGGGAGAGATTAAATTGCGATGAGTTTTAGAAATAAGAATGTGAAAAGTTCTGGTTTTAGTATTTTTGAAATTCTCATCGCTCTTTTTATTTTTGCTTCAACCGTGGCGGCAGTTTTTGTTTTGATGTTTGGCAATCAGCTAGCGGTCATTAAAGCCGGAGTTTTTCAGGAACTTTTGGCGCGCTCACAGTTTGCGCTTGAGAGAGCTAAAGCCGACGCCGTTTTAGATTTTGAAGAAGTCTCATCTTGGAAACAAACAGAAGACGGGTTTGAAACGGAAATAGAAGTTTCTTTGTTTTATGAGCACACAAAAGCTATCAAGACCACCACCTCTTCTCTCACAGATAAAAACTCTCGCCCCTCTGTTTTGTCAGTTTTAGTTTCAGATTGGCAGAGCAGTATCGGACAATCAACTTGTTACAGAAAATTACCGCCAGCAAAAAAATATAAAATTCTTGGAGAAGCGTTCTCACTGGCAGGATCAATGTCTGCGTCAGGCGTGGATGTCTCTTACGGCCTTGCTTATGTCACCCTGGATTCTGGCGCTGGTAACAATTTTTTAATTGTTGATGTGAGAGATCCAAGCGATCCTTTTTTGTTTAAATCTTTGGCAACAGGACTAAGGTTGAATTTTCTACGTTCTGCTTCTGACTTTGTCTTTCTCGCCGCCCACTCGCTTGCTTCTCAATTACAAGTAATAAATTTGTCGGATTCGTCTATCTCTAATTTTAAAATTAGGTCAGACGATCCTGAAATCAAAGACCCCGGTCAAGGTGTGAGCTTATACTATTCAAAAAATAAAATTTATTTAGGAACGGCGGCGTCTGAAAATTACGGACCGGAATTTCATATTCTGGACGTGAAAGACCACCTGAATCCGAATCTAGTTTGGTCTTGGGACATAGGCAGTCGAGTTAATGACATTGTTGTGAAGAATAACTTTGCTTTTTTGGCCTCGGTCAATCCGCACCCGTTAAGAATCGTTGATTTGAATAGCCCGCAATCCGAACCGATTAAGATTTCGGTCGATTCTTCCAGCAACCCTAATCATTCCGGACAAAAATTATTTTTGTTGGACGATCTTCTGGTATTAGGTCGATCTGTTTTAAATCCAAATGACGATTACAATGAGCTTTTGGTTTTTAATATGAAACAGCCCAAATCACCCGAATTTATTACTGGATTATCAATCAAAGAGAGTGTGCGAGACTTAATTTTCAGAGAAGGTTTGATTATTGTAGTAACAACTTTTGGCGATGAAAACAAAATTAGGTTTTTTGATTTCCAAGACGGCGTTTTGGATGAAAATTCTTTTAATATAGAACTACCGGGGAAACCAACTTCCTTAGATTGTGAAGATGACATTTTTTATGTTGTGACAGAACAGCCAAGTAAATTAGTAATAATCGCGCCGGAAAAGTAATGAAACGAACAATTAGAAATAATGACGGATTTCTTTTACTAGAAGCAGTTATCTATTTGGCGCTCTTTTTGGTTTTTGTTGGAGGAGTCGCTTCCAGTTTTTACTACTTATCTTTTTCAGACCAAGATTTATCAGAAGAAGTGTTGGTGATTGACGAAGCCGAATTTGTTTTGAAAAAAATAAATTGGCTTTTGTCCGACACCTCCAAAGTTCTTAAGCCAACGCCTGGTGAAACGACTGAATATCTTTTGATAAAGGATGAATTTGAAAAGACTACAAAAATTTTTCTAGACAACGGATTGGTTGTTATGGAAGTTGATGAAGAAAAAATTTTTTTGCATGACAAAAAAGTGGTTTTTGAGAATTTGAGATTTTTTAATCATTCCGATGTGCCAGTTCAAAATTTTTTAGTCGAGACCAGTTTTATGGTCGGAGGTCGACAGTTTCAATCAGCTCGTTTTGGTTATGAAAAAACAAATTAGAAAGAAAAAAACCGAAGGATACGCAGCGCTTTTGGCAGTGGTTATAATTTCTTTTATGGCCTTTACCGCGGTTTCTTCTTCGTCACTTGAAGGTATTAAAAGTTTTTTCGGAGTTTTGAACAGAGAGAATAAAGAAATCGGATTCAATTTAGCACTCTCTTGTTTTGACCAAGCGGTTTTGCGGGTTGTTCAAAATCCGAATTGGCAACCAAGTTCTACTTCCGAAGAATTGTTTTTAGATGGTGGGACGTGTTTGATAAAAGAAATTAGTTTTTTAGATAATCAGAATTTTAAAGTTATGACCGAAGCCAAAGTTGGCAAAACCCACACTTCCTTAACCGGAGTTTTTGATTTGTTAAATTTTGAAATTATTTCTTTAAAAGAAATCTAAATTTTCAGTTTAAAAGAATCTTAGCGGTGATACTGATAGCGGCAGTTTCAGTCCGCAAAATCTGATTGCCAAGCGAATAGACTGGGATATCGTTATTTTTAAAACTCTCAATTTCTTTTTGTGCGAAACCGCCTTCCGGGCCGATGAAAACACCAGCTTTGTTAAATCGGATTTTTTCTAATGAAAATTTCTCACCTCTTGGGTCAAGGGCGAAGTAAAAAATATCAGAAGCTCTATTTTTTATCACCTCACTTAAAATTCTCGGTTCACTGATTTCTGCCAACATATTTTTGCCTGATTGCTCTGCCGCTTCTTTTATTATTTTTCGGCTTCTTTCCAAATTGATTTTTTGTTTGATACTCCTTTCAGAAATTATCGGCGAGAATTTTTTAACACCGAGCTCAACTCCCTTCTCGAGAATCCACTCAAATCGATCTTTTTTAATAAAAGCTGGGAAAAGTTCAAGTTCAAACTTTATGCTTTGTTCCACTTTTCTTTTTTCAACGACTGAAAATTTCGCGCCATCTTTACTAAGATTTTCTATAACACACTGAAATTCAAAATCACCGCCGTCAAAGAGAATGACTGAACCGCCAGTTTTTAGTCGTAGAACATTTTTCCATTGATTTATCAGATTCTTTTCTTTTACGACTATTTTCTGCTTCTCGTCTATCTTTTGTTCTATAAAAAAGCGATGGACTTTCATGGGAATTTTTGATAAATTTCAAACATTATAATAATTGTAGATTCCATAAAAACAAAATGCTTATACCAACAGTTATAGAAAAAAGCCAATTTGGCGAAAGGGCCTACGACATTTATTCTCGGCTCCTAAAAGAAAGAATTATTTTTTTGGGTGGGCCGATTGACGATTATGTTGCTAACTTAGTTATTGCCCAGCTTTTGTTTTTAGAATCAGAAGACAACAAAAAGGACGTGTCTTTGTATATTAACTCTCCAGGCGGTTCGGTAACTTCTACTTTAGCGATGCTCGATACCATGAACCACATAAAGCCGGATGTCGCTACGGTCTGTGTGGGTATTGCCGCTTCAGGTGCTGCTATTCTTCTTTCTGCTGGTGCCAAAGGTAAAAGATTTGCTCTGCCAAATTCTGAAGTTATGATCCACCAGCCATGGGGTGGGGCGCAAGGTCAAGCAACGGACATAGAAATTACCGCTAAACAAATTTTAAAAACCAGAGACAAATTAAATCAGATTTTAGCCGAACAAACCGGTCAGTCGTTGGAAAAAATCAAAAAAGATGTGGATCGCGACTATTTTATGTCGGCGGAAGAAGCCAAAAAATACGGAATTATAGATAAGATTCACCAACCAAAAAGTTCTTGATTTACTTGCGTCTTGTTCCCTCTTTGTTATACTTAATTTGTCTGTTCTAGGTTTTGCAGGTTGTCCAGTTGGTGCCTGTCGGTCAAAGGTCTGACGCTAAATCGGCTCTAGACCGGCCACGCGCCCTGTGGGGCAAGAAAACGGGTAAAACTGGCTCCTGCGAATACCGGCCCCGGGGCGTTTCCACGCCCCGGGGCTTTTTCCTAGACTTTTTTGAAACTATAGAGTACTATAAAAAAGTACTTTTATTTTTTTAATTTGATGATTTCGCTTCTTTTTAGCTTTTCTTTCGGATTTTTCCTAAATTTTCAGGTCATGTTCAAGAAAAAACCAATCTTACCAAATTCTTTACTTCCTTTTTAGGATTTTTCTGCGTTAGAAAATAGAAAGTTCAGAAGAAAGCGAATTCATTCGCTTTTATGTCGTTAAAAATAGTGTTGCTGTTGCTTATAGCGGCGGGTTTAGCCGGAATCGCTTTTGGCTACTTTTTGCGTTGGATTATTTCACTTGGCAAAAAGGGTTCTGTTGAGCTTGAAATCAAGCAGAGAATTTTTGAAGCTAATACCGAAGCTAAGAAAATTGTTTCGGAAGCTGAAGAAAAAGCCAGAAAATTTCTTGAAGAAGCAAAAAAAGAAATCAAAGAAAGAGAGGTTGGAATTAAGAGGCAGGAAGAGAGGTTGATAAAAAAAGAAGAATTTTTGGATAAAAGGCAGGTTGATATAGACAAAGAAGCTGAAAGTATAAGACAGAAAGTTGTTGAAGTCAGGGCGATTAAGGATAAAGTTGATGAGGTTTTGAAACAACGTCAATCGGAGCTTGAGAAAATAAGTCAATTAAGCAAGGACGAGGCCAGAAAGGAACTTTTTGCTTCTGTTGAGAAAGAGAGCGAAGAAGATTTGGTTGCCCGGATGCAAAAACTTGAATCCCAAGCAAATGAGCGCTTGGAGAGGAAGGCGAAAGATATTTTAGCTACTACGATTCAGAGGTTGGCGTCTTCGGTTTCTTCAGACATTATGACCACAAACGTTATTATTCCTTCTGATGAAGTGAAGGGTAAAATTATCGGCAAAGAAGGGCGTAATATTAAGGCCTTTGAGCGGGTAACCGGCGTTGAAGTTATAATTGATGACACACCGGGCTCTATCACTCTTTCTTCTTTTGACCCTATCCGACGTCAAGTTGCTAAAGTAGCTTTGGAAAATCTTATTTTAGATGGCAGAATTCAGCCGGTAAAAATTGAGGAGATGGTTGCTAAATCAAAAGAGGAAATTAGCAAGATAATTAAAGAAAAAGGTGAACAAGCGGCTTATGAATGCGGGGTTTTGAATCTTGATCCAAGAATTATTATGATTCTAGGCCGACTCCATTTTCGTACCAGTTATGGTCAAAACGTGCTCCAACACTCAATTGAAATGACCCATATTGCTGGAATGCTTGCCGAAGAGCTTGGGGCAGATATTGCTGTAGCTAAAGCCGGCGCTCTTCTACACGATATCGGCAAAGCCCTTGACCATGAAGTAGCCGGTAGCCACGTCGAGATCGGACGCAGAATTCTTCAAAAGTTTGGCGCTAGCGAAGAGATTATAAAAGCGATGCAGGCCCATCATGGTGAATACCCTTACGAGACCATAGAGTCAATAATCGTTCAGGTGGCCGATGCTATTTCTGGGGGACGCCCGGGTGCCAGAAGAGATACGGTGGAAAACTATTTGAAACGCCTTGGAGAGCTTGAGGCAATAGCCAATTCATTTAAGGGGGTTGAAAAATCTTACGCTCTGCAAGCCGGAAGAGAGATCAGGATTTTTGTTACTCCGGATCAAGTTTCTGATTTGGATGCTCAAAAAATGGCTAGAGATATAGCTTTAAGAGTTGAAAATGAGCTAAAATATCCGGGTGAAATAAGAGTAACTGTTATTAGAGAAACTAGAGTTGTAGAATATGCTCGGTAGGGGTCAGCAGTTGAGAGGATATCAGATAATAATTTTTTCCTGGAACGTCTAGATTTGAATTGTGAAGAACACTTGCTCTTAAAAAACCTTGATATATAATGTTTTTTGAGCTATAAAGCAAGAAAGCTTTGTGGAATAAGGAAAAGTCGAATTTCCTTTCTGACAATTTATCAGTAAAAATCGTTTTACTATGAATAAAGCATCAATTGTGGAGGCCGTTCACGCCAAGATCGGTGGTACCAAAGTTCAAGCCGAGCAGGCCGTTGATACGGTAGTTGATTCAATTATTAGTGCCTTGAAACAAGGTAACGAAGTTTCTATTGCTGGCCTCGGTATCTTTTCAGTTAAAACTCGCGCCGCAAGAACCGCTCGAAATCCTCGCACCGGCGAGAGTATTCAGGTTCCTTCAATGAAGGTTCCTAAGTTTAGAGCCGCCAAAGGTCTTAAAGACGCTGTGAAATAACGGCTCAAGAGAAAAGGAATTTCCATAAGGTCTGCAAAAACATCCCGCTAAAAGCAGGATGTTTTTGTTTTGGTGCGGGATGGGAGAATCGGTCACAAATATTTTGCTTCGCAAAATTTCGCTACCCCGTCTCGCTCTCGCCTTCGGCGAGAAGCTCCGACCTTCGATTCTCCACGCAGGCAAAGCAGTTTGCCTGCTCATCCCTTCCTCACTACGTTCGGTGCGGGATGGGAGAATCGAACTCCCGACCGCGGTTTGGAAAACCGCTATTATACCATTTAACTAATCCCGCCCTTTTTCTAAACTCTAAAATACTAGCAAAAAACAAAAACCTCGACAAATTTGTCGAGGTTTTTGTTTCTGAAAAGTCAGTGAAAGTTACATAGAACCTTCTCCACCTCCTTCTGTTCCTTCAGTTTCAGGAGCCGGAGTAGTTTCTTCTCCGTTGTCTACTGGTGTTTGATTGTCGTCCATTGTTTTTTATATTAACCCTGCAAAACCTGCCATCAAAAATTTATTTTAGCGGCAGACAAATCAGGATGTATTGATAATTATTAAATCCGGCTTTTAGCCAGATTCTTCCCTATTATACACTATATCTAGAAAAGTCAAAATATTTATCCCTCAATTATCAACATCTAAAGCTTTCTGGAAGTCGTCATTTACATCCAACTTATTTGTTTTTTCTAAACCGCATGAGAGGCATTTGTGCAACAATAGATTTTTCTGGTTTCTCTTGAAAAAAGAAATCGGCTTCATGAGTCCACCGCAGTCCGAGCCCCTGTCCCCCGGGTTTATATCTACATGCCGGCTCCAAAGGCAAACGGGGCAATGATTGGTGTAGCCGTTTCCTTTCACAAACTGTCTGCAATTCAAACATTCAAAGTCCTCTATTTTTCTTTGAAATCTTTTCATTAAAACATTCATTGTTCTTGAGAAATATGCTAGCATAGCGATGTTGAAGAAAAAAGACGGAGCGTAGTATAACGGTAGTATACATGGTTTGGGACCATGCGGTCCGAGTTCGATTCTCGGCGCTCCGAACGAAACGAAGTGGGGTGAGGGGTGAGCAGCCAACTTCTTGGCCTGCGTTCGGAATAGAACGATGGAGCATGTTATGAGGGTGGGAAACACTCTCGGTGTCTCGATCAAATAAAGATTTGGTTTCTATCTAATTTTTCTATTCCGGCAGAATGTCCTCAATCATCCGGACTTTTGCTGTTTTTCGGTCCGGGCTTAATAGAATTGCAATTACCGCGAATTTCCAATCAGAATTTTCCATTTTATTTTGTAATAAATACGTTTGGACAGCCATGCCAATTCTCTTTATCTTATGCTTCTCGACTCTTTCTTCCGGCCGATTCAATTCCCTATCTTCTTTCTCAAGACTAGTTTTGACTTCAATAAAATAATAAAAAATGTCTTTTTTAGAGACAATGTCTATTTCCCCAAATTTTCGTCTAAAATTACGATTAAGTATTTTATAACCCTTATTTTTGAGGAATTTGCAGGCAATTTCCTCGCCTAACTCCCCTGTTTCTAGATGTTCCGGCAATTTTTTATTGTCTTTTTGACTTTTAAATGAAAATACCATTTTTACGGCTTAAACAAAGGATTTTTGGGTGAAAAATAATAATTTTTTGTCCAATAAAATTTTGTCCTTTATGCACATTTCCCCAGAGTTATCCACAGATATTGTCGTTAAGAAGTTATATTTTGATGCTAGTCTGTCCGCACGATAATTTTGTGATAGCGCACCGCACAGGGTAAAAACCAATGGTAAAAATTTAGTGTGCGGGTAGGGAGAATCGAACTCCCGTCTGATCCTTGGCAAGGACCTGTCATACCACTAAACTATACCCGCAATATCATTAAAACTTTTAACTTGTAACAGTTAACGATAACCATAATAACAGAATAATAAATTCATTGTCCAGAGTAATCGGTACTACCCACGCATCTCTTTTTGGAAAGAATCTTATAAAAATTTTTCTTTTCTGCTTCTAACGGAATCGGGAATTTCTTTTTACCTCGAAAAATCCGTACGATTTGGTCGCCGATCCCCGCCTGCGACGGGGCGAGAGGCATTGACTTTTCCAACGTGGTGTCTCTATTTTACCAAGCTCGCACCTATTTTCAAAACCGCTGACAGTGTGCCACGCGCTCCGCGCGTGGTAGCTTGAAACTAAATCGCACGCTCGACAAACGCCCCGCCACCCGCCTCCGCTTCGCTCCGGCGGCAACCTCGCAGAAAATCCTTCTTGCATTTTCTTTTTTGCGCGCGCCCTCTGAATTTTTTTCAAAAAGGAAAGAAGGATTTTCTGCTCGGTTCCGCCCTTCAAGTGTTCGGGCGGAGCGGCGGGGCTACAAACGCTCGCGGGCAAAAATTGGGGGAGTTTGAGGGGGAAAATTTTTGCCCGCTCACAAAAATGCTGGCTGG
>BOKC01000006.1 GCA_016860785.1 Patescibacteria group bacterium | reverse complement strand
CTTGGCGAGAAAACAGTGCGCGCAAGCGCGCCAAAAATTCTGAATTCGTTGGGGGAATTCGGCGGGAATCCTTGGGACGCGCTTCGCGCGTCCCGCATTTCTGCTTCAAAAAAACCTTTAAGTTCTGTTCTGGTGCCCAGAGCGGGATTTGAACCCGCACGCTCTTGCGAGCATAGGCCCTCAACCTATTGTGTATACCAATTCCACCATCTGGGCATACAAATTAGTATGAGCCAAAAAGTGTCTTGGCTCAAGGAGAAAACCGACTACTTGGTTTCTTCTTTAGTTTCAGAGACTTCAGCACTTTTAATCGCTTCCGCTTTTTGCTCTGCTGACTCTGTTACTTCTTCCTCAACTTGTTCTATTTCATTTAATTGTGACTCATCTGAAATGCTTACTTCTGGAAGATTTCTAATATTTCTCATCTGACGTCTGATTTCTTTAGAGGCCTTGTCTCTGATGTGGTAAAGCTTGGCTCGACGGACTTTTGACCTTCTCACAATTTCAATTTTATCAATCATCGGCGAATAAATTGGAAAGATTCTTTCAACTCCGACACCGCTTGTCACTTTACGAACGGTAAAAGTCCCACCAGCTTCCTTGCCGTGCTTAACCGCTAAAACCAGCCCCTCAAAAACTTGGGTTCGGAACTTGTCTTTTTCCTTGATTTTCTGAAAGACCTTAACTGTGTCGCCGGACCTTATATCAATTTTTTTTCTCTCCTCAATTTTGACCGGAGAAATTACCAAATTTTTCGGATTCATAGTAGCAAGTAATTTATCACAAAGCCGGCAAATTGACAATAAAAGGGTTGATTCTACCCACCTTATTTCATTGTAGAGTTTTTGCTCTAATTTAGGGCCTCCAAAGCATTCACAAAATCTTCTGGCAGGGGCGCTTCTATTTCAATTGTTTTAGCGTTTGGCAATTGGAAACGAATTTGAAAAGCGTGAAGAGCCAGACGCTGGAAGCCGAGTAAGCACGGTTTTTTAGAAGCATAAATTTTGTCACAAACAACCGGATGATTTATAGCTTTGAAATGAACACGGATTTGATGTGTCCGACCGGTTTTCGGCCGAGCTTCCAAAAAAGAAATTTTTTCGCTGGACTCTGGATCGAGTCCAACATCTAAAAACCGCCATTCTGTTATGGCCGCCCGCAAGTTTCCACTCTTTCCGGAAAGTGCCGTCCAGCGCCTTGGGATTTTTTTGGTTCGACCGATCTCCAACTCAATCACTCCGCTTTTTTCTTTGGGATGGCCGTAGACAAAAGCACGATAAACTTTCTCAACTTTTCTGTCTTGGAATTGTTTTTTCAGAAAATCATGGACATCCTGATTTTTGGCTATTATTAAAACTCCGCTTGTCTCTCTGTCTAGTCGATGAACAATCCCAGGTCTTGGAATCGTCTCCCCTTGCGGGGAAAGCCATGGCTCTCCGACATCTTTAAGCGCCGGAAATTTTTTAATTACCCAATCGGCAACCGATGGCTCAATATTTCGCCCGTCGGAATGAACAATTAGGCCGGCCGGTTTGTTTATGACCAAGACACTCTCGTCTTCGTACAAAATTTTTATCTTTTCCAAGATTAAATTGTCGTCGGTCATTAATTAAAAGCTAATATGTATAGTGGCTAGTTAAAGATCACATCGGTTTTTACTAAAATTTTATTTTAAATCCTTGAAGTTTTACCGTCGCCTCTCGCCAAGAAATTTCAACATTTGAAATTTTTGAACCAAAAGGCCCCTTCCATAAATGTTCAATAAATTTTTGAAGTTTTTCTTCACTACCTTGGGCCACAACTCGGACCTTGAAATCTGGAATATTTTCTACCTCTCCAGAAAGCCAGAGTCCGTCGGCTTTTCTTTTCACAAAATCACGATAACTGACCCCTTGAACCTTACCAGAAACAATTGCCTCTATTTCTTGCATACATATAAATTACAACGATTTTCTCTTGAATGAAAGCGCATTCTGAAGTAAGCTTGGATTGTTAAATAAGCGCGGTTAGCTCAGTGGTAGAGCAGCTCGTTTACACCGAGAAGGTCGGGGGTTCAAATCCCTCACCGCGCATTGCGCATTGATTCAAAATAGAAATTAAAATTAATTTAAACGCTCCCATAGTTTAATGGATAGAATGCAAGATTGCGGATCTTGCGATCCAGGTTCGATTCCTGGTGGGAGCACAAAAAGAAAAGTCTAAAATCCAACAAACTCAAGAATTTTCTGAAAAAATGGTTCATTTAATTCTTCTTCTTCCAAATACTGAAGCAAAAAATCTCTGACTTCTTCAATACTAATTTCTTCCGTAATCGGCAAATGAATATACGGCATCCAAAACTTGTTTGATTTGAAAAGTATTTTTGGATGAAGCGAGTCTCCTTCTATCCAAAAAGATTCAAGCGACCCGAAGGGGTAAAAATATTTGTCTAAAACAATTCCTCGACTGTTTACCTCAACATCAACAAGTCTTGGCCCACGTAAGGAGAAAATCACAAGCGCCAAAACCGCGACAATTATCAAAATAGCGAAAATATAGTTTCCTAAAATAATAGAGGCCAGAACAATTCCAAAAGCGATAATGCCAATCGCCCAATACCATTCAACACCTTTGTGCCAATGGGCGAATTCTGGACCCTGCCAATTTATTCTGCTTTCCATACTTTTTATAATATATCACAAAGAAAACCCGACATTAGAAAGTTTTAAAGAGGTAAAATCTGAATCACTGAATTCAAAAAACCGATAATATCCAAATTTGTAGAGGTCCAAGCAAAAATGAAAATCAGTGTGCAAAGAGCTGCTGACGCCAAACATAAAGAACACAACCTCCCTAGAACAACTAGCTGAATAAAAGTCAGATAGATTGAAAACAAAAAAGCCAGAATAGTAATGGACAAAATCGCAAAGGAAAAAAATTCGTGGTGTAGTTTAGGAAAGAAAAGAAAAACCGCATAACTTATGGAAACCAGCAAATAATATAAAATTCCCAAGTTCTCAACCGGAATTCCAAAAAACTTGGAATATTTACTCGTCACAACCGTCTGGCAGTCAAAACCAATCGGACAAACAAGATCTTCTTTAGAAACTCTTTTTCTCCTTATATGATCAGAAAGCCAGACCCCGACGAGTCCGAAGAGGCCTATTAGAGTAATCACAGAGAAATTGACCATATTATGCAAACATCTTATCACAAAATTGCCCGACTTTCTTGTTGAAAAGTTTTTGTAGAGTAAAAATTCCGTGATAACATTGTCCTTATGAAAATCAAAATTTCTAGTTTGTACTATCTTTATTTCGGTTTGATTCTGCTCGGTATGAGCGGTTTTATTTTTACCGTCTTCTTGCCAAAACCGGTTGGTTTTTATGCATTTATTGCCACGGCTGCTTTGGGCGGTTTTGGAGTTGCCACCAACATATTTATTACCAAAAAGAGCAAAAGACAATTAATCTGCCCGACTGGCTCTGACTGCAACGTTGTCGTCAACAGTCGATTTTCAAAATTCTTCGGAATCCCTCTTGAGAGAATGGGGATGACTTATTTTGCGTCTATTGTTATTTCTTATCTGCTTCTCATCTTCATGCCGGAAATTTTCAGTCCTAATGCTTTAACAATTCTCGTGGCATTAACTCTTTCGGCCGGCCTATTTTCTTCTTATCTTCTGTTTGTACAAGCATTTTTACTCCGCGCTTGGTGTATTTGGTGTATTTTAGCTTCTTTTCTGTCCATAACGGTTTTTGTTTCTTCTTTTGCCAGCTTGCCCGTGGCTGTTGCTTTCTTGGCAGAATTCCAATACATCATCGCAGCAATAAGATTTTTCGGCTTTGCTTTTGCCGTTGGTGGTTCAACCGCCGCTGTATTTATTTTCTTCCGAATGTTAAAAGATTTAGACATAGACGACAAAGAGCTTCATCTTTTAAACGGAATTCTGGAGCTTGTTTGGGTCGGTTTTGGTTTAATCCTTATCGGTCAACTGGCTTTTTATGTGATGTACTCGGAAATGCTTGCTTCTTCCGGACTTTTCATAATGCAAACCGCTGCTCTATTCGTCGCCGCTTTCGGCAATGCCGTTTCAATGATTATATATGGACCATTTTTGGTTTTTGTTCCATTTAGAAAAGAGGGTGGGCCAGATTCACCAATGTTTGCATCTATTAGATTGCCGACCGTGATTGTTTGGGCTATCACCTTGTCGTCTTGGTATTTTACTTTGGCGGTTGATTTTATTCCCAAACAATTTAATCTCGCAACTGCAGTTTTAAGCTATGCGGTAGTTTTAGTTGTCGCCGTTGCTTGTGGAATAATCTGGGAAAAGCGCTTTATAGAAAGGACAAAAACACAAGAAAATTCTATCTAGGTTTCAACTCAATCTCTAAAAGCTGGAGTACCTTTTAGACGGAAATTTGAATTCCGAATTTTGGCGGAGGAGGTGGGATTCGAACCCACGATGCCTTTCGACATGGCGGTTTTCAAGACCGCTGGAATAAACCACTATCCGACTCCTCCGAACTAAGGCGGATTAAATTTAACATTGCGGTTTTGTTCTGTTTGCCTTACCAAAACAGAACCTGTATTTCGTTGAACAGAACTTTAAGCTCCCTTTGCGATTTTTACCTTTATTAACAATCGGCAATTACGTTGTTAATTGTTGGTCTCGTTTGTCTCAACTTTATACCTGTTGGCAACAAAAAATATATAGATGATGTCTAAAATCCCAAGTGTATTTACGATAAGGATTATTACGAACCACCTTTTGTGAGACAAGCGAGCCGCTTTCCAAAGGGCAATCCCCTTCCAAAGTAGGCTCCAAACCAAAATCAATAGAAATAAAGCGGTATTATTTCCCACAAAAGACGTAAATTCAGGACCCAATAAATCAGCCATACGAGAGCAATACTACCAAAAAAAATTTCCCTCGTAAATCTAGCGTAATTCCTTAATAGCTTCGCATGATCTTACGTTCTATAATACAGAAATGCTTTTGGGTATTGATTACGGACAAAAAAATGTCGGCATAGCGTTATCTTCCAAAGACGCGGTTTTAGCTTTCCCGGAAGCAGTTTTAAAAAACAAAGAAGCTCTGTCTAAAATTAAAGAAATCTGTCAAAAACGAAAAATTACCGGGATTGTTCTGGGACAATCCTTGGATTTCAAAGGCAAACCGAATCCAATAATGAAAAATATTCTGTCTTTCAAAAAAGAATTGGAGGACGAATTAAAAGTTCCGGTTTATCTGGAGCCAGAATTTTTAACGACTGCGCAAGCTGCGCAAGAACAGGGTCGTCACAAAAAGATTGACGCATCAGCTGCGGCTATAATCTTACAAAGTTTTATTGATAAAAAAAACCAAAAAACATAGTATAATTTTACCAATGCGTTTTTTTGATATTTTTCCTACTCCAAAATTTCTAAATCCTAATATCGCCGGATTATCAATCAGCGATAGCTGCGTTTTTTTTGTTCAATTTTCTGTCCATAAAAATAGGAAGTTGGTTTTAAAAAAATTTGGTAAGCAAGAACTGCCAGAAAAATCAATAATTGGAGGGGAAATTAAAAACTCCAAAACAATCACGGGTATTCTGGAAGAATTAAAACGAAAAAATAATCTTCGCTTTATAAAAGCTAGCTTACCTGAAGAAAAAGGATTTATTTTCAAGACGGTTTTGCCAAAAATGAAAGAAAGTGAGGTCGAGGGTGCCCTCCGATTTAAAATAGAAGAAAATGTGCCAATATCAGCTAACGAAGCAGTCTTTGATTTTAAAATTTTGGAAAAAACCGACAATAATTTAAAAGTGGTAGTTTCAGTCTTCCCCAAAAATACTGTCTATGAATTTTTAGAAATATTCAAAATGAGCGGATTAGTTCCGTTATCGTTTGAATCGGAAGCGCAAGCAACAGCTAATGCCGTAATAAAAAATAGTGATGCGAGGCCATATATGCTGATTCAGGCAGGAAAAAATAAAACCGGACTTTATATTGCCGAAAACCAAACAGTTCAGTATGCATCAAGCATTGAAGTCATCACCTTCTCTAAAGAAAGTGGCAAACAAGAAAAACTGTCAGGAACCCAAGATAGCGATGCAATGCCAATAAAATACATCGGTGAAGAAATAAAAATATACGGCTCGAAAGAAAAAACAGAACCCGTTAAGGAAGAGATGGAAAAGCTACTTTCATATTGGCAATCAACAGACAGAAACAATCAAAAAATAAAAAAAGCATTTGTCTTTGGTGAAAATGTTGATGAAGAAATTTTAAGAAAAATATCAGCAGTTTCGCCTATAGAAATTGAACTGGCAAATGTTTGGACAAACTGTCTGTCTCCCGAAGAACAGGTTCCAGAATTAAATTTTGAAGAATCATTACAATACGCAACTGCGATCGGATTGGCAATTCCAAGTAACCATCTTAAAAAACAAAATGGGTAATTTACTACCAACAGAATACAAAAAGGAAATTTATCGGATGTATAAAATCAGATTATTGATAGTTTTTATGATCTTCGTCTCTTTTACCGGATTGGTTATCTTGATTTTTCTAGCGCCAATATTTCTATCAGTAAATTTCGAATTTCAATCCCTTGAAAAAGAAAGAGCGATTCTTGAGGCGGAAACACCAGAATTAAAAGTGATAACAGAACTTGAGTCTAAGGTGTCAGGGATTAACAGGAAAATCCAAGTATTAGGTCAAGACAGCGAGAGTAAGACAACCAAAGTTTTGTCAGAAATAATCAGCAACAAAACGACTGGGATCAAAATAAAATCCATAAGTTACTCAAAAAAAGAGACTGGCGCGATAATCTTTTTAAGAGGAGAAGCAACAACCAGAGAGTCACTCGTTCTTTTTGCGAAGCGACTTGAAGATATTGATAATTTTACCGATGTGAACTTGCCAGTTTCAAACTTGGCAAAAGACAGGGATTTGGTTTTTTCAATTACATTTTCAGTAATCTAAAACAGACAATGTCACACAATTCTAAAAAAACATTATTGTACACATTATTTCCGGCAATTATTATTTGGGTTGTCGCGATTTTGGTGTTTACAACCACAGAAAACAAAAAGTCTGATGTTTTAGAATTGGCCGCATCCGTCGTAAATCATGAATTAAAGAAAGAGGGTGTGCGTCTTTTAGCCCAAGACCTTGAAAAACTCCAAGCGGAGTTTGAAGAGTTGGAAAGTTTTGCGGTCGGAATTAGCCAAGAAGAAGTTGTCAGCTTTATAGAAAAAATTGAGAAGCTAGCCGAGGTTAGCGGTGTTCAGTCATCTGTTGAAAAAATTGACGTCATAAAGACGGAGGAAGGTTTTTTTGAGATGTTGGAATTAACAATAAAAGCATTTGGAACATGGGGTGGAGTTTTTCATTTCTTGAGCTTAGTAGAAAATCTTCCATATAAAATTGATGTTAAAAATATTGTGCTTGAATCAAAAACTTCAGAACAGGAAGATTCAGCCCCAGAATGGCAATTGCAAATATCTTTCCAAACTTTAAAATTCAAATAAAAAAATGGATGCTTTTCTTAAAAAATTGAAGTCGTTTAGTTTTAAAGGTTCTGTATACAAAAAGTACACCAGTCATCCAGACCGAGATTGGTTGGTTATGTTTTACACTTTCTCTGTAATCAATTTATTAATTGCCGGTCTTTTATTTTTTGAATATCAAAAAACAAAAGATCTGGCGACTACGGAGACCGGCAGTCCGTCTCAAGAAATTCAGTCTGTAGACAAAAACAGCTTAGTAAAGACCTTGGAAGTCTATAGGGGAAAGAAAAACCAATTTGAATCGTTATTGGAAGAGAGACCGGAGAGCAGAAACCCTGCTATTTAAATTTGCACTTTTGTTTTCTCCGTTTTTAGTGTAATTTGTTATTTGAATCATCTGCCCTCGTAGTTAAATGGATATAACTGGAGACTTCTAATCTCCCATTCTAGGTTCGATTCCTAGCGAGGGCACCGTAACATTTGGCTTGTTATTGTCTAAGATTTTTAAAAAATATATAATTTATTAATTATTAGAAAAACAAAATAAAAATGGACAAAATAGTCAGAGACTTTGTTTCCCAAGAACCTCGTCAGTACAAAATGAAAATCGGAAGGACAGTCGCCTCGTCTCTTACCGGATTTGTGGTCGGAGCGATTTCAGCAAGTATCGTCTGGCATGTCGCTCTAAACAATTTTGGAATATAAACAAAACGCCCCCCCGACTTTCGTCACGGGGCGTTTTGTTTTTAATTTCTAATTTTTGATAAGGGAGGCCATTTGAGATTTCTTTCTGGATGCCTTTTCTTTACTTATAACTCCCCTTTTAGCTGCTTTGTCTATAGCTTTGTAAACTTCTGGAAGAATCTTTTTGGCTTCGTCAAGTTTTTGGTCTGCCGTCAGTTTCTTCATCTTTTTAATAACGCTAGACATAGCATCTTTCCGGCGAAGATTAAAAACCCTTTTCTTCTTAGAGCTTCGTAAAGCTTTTTTGGCTGAACTTGTAATTGGCATAATTTTGTCCAGCCATCTTAACACAAGAAGAAGAAAAGTCAAAAAAAACAGCTCCGACCGAAGTTGGAGCTGAGAGTTCTCTCCCACTTAGGGAGAAATGGCCGGGGCTGGACTTGAACCAGCAACCACAGAAGTGGAGTCTGTTGCTCTACCAATTGAGCTACCCGGCCAACAATTTCTTAATCTAGGGAAAGATGCTATTATTCTTCGCCCAAAAAGTCAAACTTTGCTATCATTTAGTCAACAAAATGATTGCTAAACTCAAAGGTCCAGTAATTTTCAAAGACGAAAAAAGCGTAATTATTGACGCAAACGGCGTCGGTTATAGAATTTTCACGCCGGCACATTGCCTTTTAACATTCAAAATTGATGAGACAGCCGAGATCTGGACGCACCTCTCGGTCAAAGAAACTTCCTTGGAAATTTTCGGATTTCTTTCGCAATCGGAACTAAATTTTTTTGAACTTCTGATTTCAATTTCGGGCATCGGACCGCGGTCGGCTTTGGGAATTTTAAACCTCGCCGAAATAGAATCCTTAAAAAAAGGAATTTCGGAAGGCGACATAACTTATCTGACCAAAGTCTCCGGCATCGGTAAAAAAACCGCTGAAAAAATAGTGGTGGAATTAAAAGACAAGTTGGGCTCAAAAGGATCGCAAGCAAGCTCAACCAAAGAAGACGTGGAGGTTGTGGAGGCCCTAAAAGCCCTTGGTTATTCCCAAGAAGAAGCTCGAAGTGCTTTGAAATCTGTTTCAACCGAAACGCAAGGCACTTCGGCAAAAATAAAAGAGGCGCTGAGAATTTTAAGTAATTAAATGAATCTTATAAAATCCTTGATCCCAAAAAAAATCATCGATATCTGTCGTCCGACATATCATTACTCTCTCGCTTTTCTTGGCGCTGTGATTTACCGCTTTCCTTCAAGGAAAATAAAAGTTGTGGCGGTGACCGGCACCAAAGGCAAATCAACAACAACCGAGATTGTGAACGCTATTTTGGAAGAAGCTGGACTAAAAACCGCCCTGGCCAATACTTTGCGATTCAAAATCGGCGAAAAAGAAAAAAGGAATTTGTTTAAAATGACCATGCCGGGCAGGTTTTTCTTGCAAAAATTTTTGCGACAGGCGGTTAAAGAATGTTGCGACTTTGCAATAATTGAAATGACTTCCGAAGGCGCGAGGCAGTTTCGTCACAAATTCATTGACCTCGACGCTTTAATTTTCACCAATCTTTCTCCAGAACACATTGAATCGCATGGCTCTTACGAAAATTATGTCAGGGCTAAATTGAAAATTGCCGATGCGCTTTCCAGAAGCAGTAAGAAAAGAAAAATTTTAATCATAAACAATGACGAAAAAGAAGCCGAAAAATTTAAAGCCGTAAAAAATACCGAGAAAATTTTGTATTCGCTAAACGACGCGACCGACCTCTTACTCCTAGACCAAAAAAGTTCTTTCGTCTGGCAAGGTCGGCGCATTGAAACAAAATTAATCGGCAAATTCAACATCTATAATATCCTCGGTGCCCTGTCTTTAGCCGAAGCACTCGGTGTTGATTTGGAAAAAGCCAGACGAGCGATTGAAAAAATAGAAAAAATAAGGGGGCGGGTAGAAAAAATTCCAGCAAACGGTTTTGATGTTTATGTTGATTATGCCCATACGATTGATTCACTAACAAAACTTTATGAAGCTTTTCCGAATAATAAAAAGATTTGCGTGCTCGGTAATACCGGTGGCGGACGTGATCAATGGAAACGCCCGGGTATGGCAAAAGTTTCTAACGAATTCTGTCAGGAAGTGATTCTGACAAATGAAGATCCTTACGACGAAGACCCGCAAAAAATTTTGGATGAAATGGCGGTTTCCGTATCAAAAGAAAAATTAAAAATTATCTTGGACCGGAGGGAAGCGATTCGCACTTCTCTAATAAACGCGAAAGAAAAAACCTCGCTAATCAAGACGGACAAAAAAAGTGAAAAAGTGGTTGTTCTTATCACCGGTAAAGGCACCGATCCTTTCATTATGGGCCCCCACGGCTCAAAAATTCCTTGGGACGATGCAGGTGTGGTGAGGGAGGAATTGGGAAAGTTAGGGTATAGGGTCTAGGGTATAGGGTTTAGGGGAATGAAATACCCCCGACGCGTAATATCTCAATAACTTGAAATCACTTCTCTCTGGGAGGTTAAACCTTGCCGTGAGCTATTCACATAAAACCTCTCAAAAATCGAAACATCCCTATACCCTAAGTTGGCTATACCCTAAACCCTAACTTAACAAGTGCAATTTATCTCCACCATCCCGCACTTCTTGCACTTTAATTTCATTTTACCCGCATTAATGCACGCTCTCCAATGACTTGGATCAAAAACAGCCGAAGTCATTTTGCATTCCGGGCATTTGAAGCCGTCAACTTCCCCGCCACAGGTTGAGCAATGTTTGCTTGAAGCAATATTTATATGACTCATGATTTAATTTTACTCCCTGAATAGATAATGTAAAATGACTACGAACTACTTAATACTAACTAAAAACTAATTCATCCTCTCAAAATTTTTGGCTGCGGAATTATGATAATAGATTTTACCCCGCCCTATTTTTTAAAAAGCCATCCCGCCCCAATTTCACTTTTTCAAAACAACAGATAGTGGTTAAATATTATTATGTTGAGTATTCCATCTGCGACAGGCTTCGCCCGGCAAAGGATGAGCTATTCGCTCACGCCTGTCGCATGTAAATCAAAAGGTGAAATTGGAGCGGGATGCTCAAAAATTATATTCATTAACATTCATTAATTTTTGGCATGCCAGAACTACCCGAAGTCCACACAACCGCAAAAATGCTAAATAATCTTCTGTCCGGACGGAAGATTTTAGATGTCTGGACAAGTTATGGAGGAGTGATTCACGAGGGTAAAAATCATATAAAAAATAGAAAATATTTCTCTGAATTTAAGAAAAAAGTTGTTGGTGAGAAAGTGAAGAGTGTCAGCCGGCGGGGTAAAAATGTTTTGATTCATCTTTCAGACAACAAAACAATTTTGGTTCATATGAAAATGACGGGCCACTTACTTTTCGGTAGCTATCGAAAAGTAAGTGGAAACTCTAAGTACAAAACTCTAAATTCTAAACAAGCTCAAAATTCAAAATCTAAAATTCCAAACGGCTGGGAAAAAGAAAAATGGATGCCAAATGAGCCGACAAAATCACCACTTTGGGATCCTTTCAACAGATTCGTTAGATTGGTTTTTACCCTCTCTGGCAAAAAACACTTGGTTCTCTCCGATGTTCGTAAATTTGCCAAAGTTTGCTTGATTGAAAAGGATGAAAAAACTGACATTGATACGCTTGGGCCGGAGCCACTTGAAAAAAGTTTCGGATTTTCGAGTTTCAAGTTTCGACTTATGAAAAAACCGGGCTGGAAAATCAAAACCGCGCTAATGAATCAAGAACTCATCGCGGGAGTCGGAAATATTTATTCAGACGAAGTCCTTTGGCTTGCCGACATTCATCCCGAAAGCCAAGTTTCAAAAATCCCAGAGAAAAAAATGAAAATTTTGTTTCAAGAGCTAAAAATAATTTTAAAGAAAGGAATTGAATTCAGTGGCGACTCAACATCGGACTATCGCCGGCCGGATGGTCAACGTGGGTCTTTTCAACACCACCATAAGGTTTACCAAAGAAAAGGAGAAAGGTGCCTTAAAAAGAACTGTGCCGGAACAATTTCCAGAATTGTCGTCACCGGCCGTAGCGCTCATTTCTGCCCCAAACACCAAAAAAAAACTAAATTTCCAAAATTCTAAATAGAGCGATGCCGGTAGCTACCGAAACGTTGAGAGACTCTTTTTTACCCCTCATCGGAATTTCAGCCACAACGTCGCTTAATTTTAAAACTGATTCTGGCAGACCATCTACTTCCCCGCCTAACACAAAAGCAACTTTTTCTTTGGCTGTAACCGCTTTGTAATCAACTGAATTCTTGGACTGTTCGATTGAGATAATTTGAAAACCTTCTTTTTTAAGATTTTTTAAAACTTCTAAAGAAGATTCGGCTTTCTCCCAAGGAATGTTTTTTTCAGCGCCGAGAGCAACTTTGGCCAAATCTTTTCTCGTCCGACCGAAACGATCTTTTGGAGTCGGTGTTACGCCTACTAAATAAATTTTTGAAACGCCGCAAGTATCAGCGGTTCTAAAAATAGAGCCAACGTTATGAACGCTCCGAATGTCACACAAAATTAAAACTGTATCTTTTTTACTGTTGGCCATTGACTATTTTTAAGATAAAATGTGAGCATGCTTAATCCTTTCCCTGAACTTTTAACTTACGGACTTATGGCGCCATTTATTCTGCGTCTAGTTGTCGGTTACTTATTTATAAATCTTGGCTACTTGAAACTAACCTCGGAAAAGGGTCGGTGGTTATCTTCTGTTAGTTCTTTAAGATTAAAGCCGGCGGAATTTTTTGTAAAGATTTTTGCTTTGATGGAAATTGTTGGTGGAGCAATGCTTTTTATCGGTCTTTACACCCAAGTCGCTGCTTTGGCTTTGGCATTTTTGACCTTTAGCGAGCTTTATGTTGAGTATAAAGAAGAAAGTTTGCTTAAAAGAAATCTGGTTTTTTACCTTTTGCTTTTTGCCATCTGCCTTTCTCTTCTTTTTTCTGGGGCGGGTTTCTTGGCTTTTGACTTGCCGCTTTAGAATTTTTTGATATATTTTAGTTTTGTAAATCTGCCTAAAGCTGTTTTGGTAGGTATGAAGTTAGATGACCCGCCCATAGCTGTTTTGGTAGGTATGAAGTAAAAATATATCCGCCCATAGCTGTTTTGGTAGGTATGAAGTAAAAATATATCCGCCCATAGCTGTTTTGGTAGGTATGAAGTAAAAATATATCCGCCCATAGCTCAATTGGTAGAGCAGTTGACTTTTAATCAATTGGTTGTAGGTTCGAGTCCTACTGGGCGGATCTGGTAACAACTCATTGGTATAATTATCGTACCATGAGCTCTTTCAAAAAACAGTGCATTGTTTTAAGAAAGCGCGGGTTTTCTCTTAATCAAATCGTTGCAAAAACAAACCGACCCAAAACTTCGGTTTATTTTCATATAAAAAATATATCTTTAAGTAAAAAGAGAGATTCTCCGTAGGGCGATAAAGTCGTACATAAATTGACTAAACTTTCAAAATAAATTTTTCTAGACTAGAGAGAAAATCTATTTTGCCTAAATGGGCTTCGTGATAAAGAGAATTCAAACCAGAAGAAAGTTTTTTCAAATCTTCGGCTGAAAAATTCTTTGAAAATTCCTTGGCTTTTTTATAAGGAAACGATTTTAACCCGCTCTCGGCTTCATTTTTTGAATCCAAGACAATCAAAATATTTTTTACCTGCCAAAAAAGCACTCCCAGAATTTCTTCCGGAGTAAAACCGGCTGTTTGGGCTTTTAGAAAAAGAATCCAGAATTTTTTTCGATCTCTTCGACCAAAAGCGTCTGAAAGACTATAGAGATTAAAAGGTCTAATCTCCGGTAAATCCATCTTCTCTATTTTTGCTTTCCCTTTCAAAACTTTAGTTAGTTTTTTTTCTTCTTCCGTCTCCAATAAAACAAACACATTAGAAGACTCTGAAAAACCTAAGACGCTCTCTAAAAACAAATCTCTAAATTCAGATACGGAAAAAATTTGGTCAAAGACTGCGATAATTTGTTTTTCAAAAAGACCCTGTCCTTTAATCAAGTTTTCAATTTCAGACCGAGAAAAATTATCCTGATCAAAACGTAAAACAGAATTACTACCCGTCTTTTCTTGAAATTCTCGGATCAAATCAGCCAAACGCCTGTTTTTCTTTACGTGGTCATTACCAAAAAGCGCAATTATCATATTTTACTTTTGAGAGGTTTAAGTTCTAACCAATTTTTGCCGACTTCTGCGCTTGCCAAAAGCGGCACCCCGTTTATTTCTTTCGGATCCAAAACTCTTTCCATAATTTCTTTAATTTTTGGTACTAATTCTTCCAATAAATCGTTATGAATTTCGTAAACCAACTCATCATGAATCTGCAAAACCAAACGAACTTTATCTTGCAATTCATTTTCCTGAACATATCTATCAACCCCAATCATCGCCAACTTTATTATATCGGCTGCAGTCCCTTGGAGAGGTGCGTTAACTGCCATTCTTTCCGCCGCTGAACGAATATAATCTATACCGGACCTAAGCGCCGGAAAGTATCGACGACGTCCAAAAAAAGTTTCTGTGAAGCCATTTTTTCTGGCTTTTTCTTTTACATCTTCCAAATAAGTGGCTAGGGTTGCAAACTTTTTAAAATAATCGTCAAGAAATCTTTGAGCTTCCTCCCTACTTGATCCCAAACTAAGACGCAAGGCGTTTACCCCCATACCATAAATAATTCCAAAATTTATAACTTTGGCTTTACGCCTCATTTCATAATTAACTTTTTCAATTGGTACTCCAAAAACCTCTGAGGCAACAGCGCTGTGGATGTCGCCATTTTCGTGAAAAACATTAATTAATTTTTTTTCGCCCGAAAGAAAAGCTGCAACTCTAAGCTCAATTTGCGAGTAGTCAAAAGCCGAAAGCTCAAAACCTTCCTCGGCGACAAAAGCTTTTCGTATCCTTTTACCCAGTTCAGTCTTTATTGGGATGTTCTGCAAATTCGGAGAGTTTGATGACATTCTCCCAGTTGTTGTCCCAGTTTGAGAAAATTTGGCATGCAGTCGACCGTCGGCAGACAGCATTTCTGGGATGTTGTCTATATAGGTTGAGAGAAGTTTCTGAAATTCTCTATACTCCAAAATCAGGGGTATTACCGGATGCAAGTCTTTCATTTTTTCTAATTCTGATTCGCGTGTTGATTTGGCGCCAGTTGAAGTCTTTTTCTGGTTTTTCGGCTTAAGCTTTAAGTTTTCAAAAAGAATAACCCCCAACTGCTTCGGAGAGTTGATATTAAATTCCAAACCGGACAATTGCCAGATTTTCTTCTCTAATTTCGAAAGCTCTGTGTGATATTCACCGGAAAGCTCTTTCAGAAAGGAGGTGTCAATTCTTATTCCCCGATCTTCCATCCTCTCAACAACTGAAATGAGAGGAGTTTCAATTTCTTCAAATAATTTTTTTAAATTTCTTTTTTCTAACTCGACAAAAACTTTTTCTTTTGCCTTCTCAAAAGAATCGGTTGATGCAAATCTCAAGACATCTTCGGTTGTTGGATTTGTAATGTTAGAATCCAACAACCAAAGAGCCACGAGTGTTTCTTTTAAATCTTTTTTTGGAATCCTATAATTTTTGGAATGGTCAATAAGTTCCAAACGAGGGTCTTCTTTTTTTTCTGAAAAATCATTTTTAACTCTGTCAGCCAAAGCCCTGAATTCTAAGTCTTCAAAAATCTTCAAAATTTTTGATTTGTCCAAAATTTTCACCCACTCTTTTTCTGGTAATTTAAAATCTATCGGCACCTCTCTGTTTATAAGCGCCAAAGTTTTAGAAAATATGGCTTCTTCTTCGTTGTTTAGCAAAATCTCTATAATTCTCTTTGAAACTCCCACCTTCTCAAATCTCTCCGGCGCTCTTTTCAATTCTTTGTACATATTCTCAATAGTTCTGAATTCTTTTATTAAAATACTAGCGGTTTTTTCCCCAATACCCGGCACCCCAATAATATTGTCAGATGGGTCACCCCTCAAACCCTTATAGTCGGGTAGAAGTTCTGGACCAAAACCAAACCTCTCTCTCACGCCGTTTTCATCATAAACTACTGTATCTTTTATTCCCTTTTTTAAGGTATATACTCTGACTTTATCACCAGAAACCAACTGCAAAGTGTCCATGTCGCCAGAAGCGATTATGATTTCAAGGTCTTTTTGTTTCTTTAGTTTTTCTACTATTGTTCCTAAAAGATCGTCCGCTTCGTATCCAGGCATCTCATAAGTTGGGATACTGAAACTTTTAAAAACTTCTTTTGATTTTTCAATTTGCCAGATTAAATCTTCCTTGGTCTTGGCTCTTTTGGCCTTGTATCCCTCATAAGCTTCATGGCGGTAGGTCGGCTTGCCGACATCAAAACAAGCAACTATGTAGTCCGGCTTAAATTCAGAAATAATTTTAAGAAGCATAAGGGATAGACCGTAGAGAGCGCCGGTCGGCTCACCTTTATTGGAAGAAAAGTCTGGTAGGGCATGATAAGCCCGATGAAGAATAGCTTGTGCGTCCAAAAGGACCAGCCGTTTTTTATCTTTGTCTTTAGTTTTAGTCATTTTTAAGTTCAAAGATCAAAGTCCCAAATTCAATTTTTGAGTTTGATTAGAACCCAAGGTTTAGGTTTTTAATTGACTTGATTTCTCTCTCCGACTCGTTTACAACTCTTAATCTAATGATAACAGCTCCTTTAGGAATCACACTAATCACATTTTCCGGCCACTCAATAAAAACTAAGTTGTCTTGTTCGGAAACAATATCCTGCCAACCAAGACTCAAAAGCTCGCTTCCAGACTTAAGTCTGTAAGCGTCAATGTGTATAAGGTTCTTGAAAGACGGGGTGTTGATTTTATAACGTTTCAAAATTACAAAAGTGGGGCTAGTGATATGCTCTTTGATTCCGAGCGCTTTTGCCAAAGACTTTACAAAGGTGGTTTTACCAGCTCCAAGCTCACCGGAAAGACATATGATCACGGCTTGTTTACTCTGTTGTTTTGAATAAAGTAGCTTGACCAAATTTTTTGCGAAATCGTCAGTCTCTTTTAAGCTTTTTGAAATAAACTTCATAAAACAATTTTAACAGACAAAATGACCATTTGTTCAAACACACTAAAGGGGTTAAAATGTACTTGATTATGGCCAAATTTCAAGAAGAAAAACAGAACCTGAAAATCGAGGAATTAAGAAAGTCCGAAGCAGAAGAATTGGCCCAAACTCTTTCTTCAAAGTACGGTCTTTCGTATATTGATTTAACAATAAGTCCAATAAATATAGAAGCCCTAAAAATTTTAAGTGAAAAAGACGCTAGAGCGTTCGGACTCGCTGTTTTTGATGTCATAAATAAACGCCTGAAAATCGGCATCTTAGCACCCAACAATCTAAAAAGTCGAGAAATGATAGAATCTCTAAAAAGAAAAGGTTACCAGATAGAGTTGTACATGGTCTCTCAAGAGGGTCTAAACAGGGCATGGGAAAGATACGCTGATCTTCATACATCAGTAAAAACAAGAAGTGGCGCTCTCGATATTTCCAACGAAGGTCTTTTAAGTTTGATAAAAAACGCCAACAGTCTTGACGCAATAAAACAGCTTGTAGAAAAAAATCTGGTTTCAAAAGAGATTAACCGGACCTCAAAAATTCTTGAAGTGATATTGGCCGGCGCTTTGTCTATAAAAGCTTCAGATATTCACTTGGAGCCGGAAGAAAATTATGTTCGCCTGCGCTTTCGATTAGACGGAGTCTTAACCGACATCTTGAATTTTGATAACGCAACATACAAACTTTTATTGTCTAGAATAAAACTTCTTTCGGGGCTGAAGCTAAACATAACAAGTCAAGCTCAGGACGGGCGATTTAGTATTATTTTAAAAGACGAAGAAATAGAAATAAGAACCTCAATTTTACCCGGAGCTTATGCCGAAACAATAGTTTTGAGAATCCTGAATCCAAAAGCGATATCCGTGTCTTTAGAAAATCTAGGCATGCATCCACGTCTGTTGAAAGTCTTACTTTACGAAATAAGTAAGCCAAACGGTATGATTTTAACAACTGGTCCAACCGGCTCTGGAAAGACAACAACCCTTTACGCCTTCCTAAAAAAAATCCACCAGCCAGGAATTAAAATAATTACAATTGAAAATCCGATTGAATACCACCTACCGGGAATTGTCCAAACACAAACCGACAACAAAGAGGGTTATACCTTCCTCTCTGGTTTAAGAAGTGCTCTGCGACAAGACCCAGATGTCATAATGGTCGGCGAAATTCGAGATTCTGAAACAGCTTCGGTCGCCATCAACGCCGCTCTTACTGGACACTTGGTTTTTTCAACACTCCACACCAACAATGCCGCCGGCACCTTCCCTCGCCTCATAGACCTGAAGATAAATCCGAAGGTTATAACTTCGGCAATCAATGTAGCTATGGCTCAACGCCTTGTAAGACGGCTTTGTCCTAAGTGCCGAAAAGTTAAAAAATTGTCAGGGCAAGAGAGAAGTTCGGTTTTAAAAATTTTGGAGTCTATAAAAGAAAAAAGCTACCTTGAAAATCTACAAACAGAAAATGTTTGGGAAACCCAGGGTTGCAAAGAATGCAACCTTACCGGTTTTGCCGGAAGAGTTGGGGTTTATGAAGCTATAAAAACCGATGAAAAAGTTGAGGGGGTAATACAAAATAATCCGAGCGAGCGAGAAATAAAAAAAGCGGCAGAAAATCAGGGGCTTTTAACCATGGCGCAAGACGGAATAATTAAGGTTTTTCAAGGAGTTACGTCTATAGCTGAACTTGAAAGAGTGGTTGAACTGCTAGAATAAAAAGGTGTGAATTGCGATATTGATTTCTGATTTATTACGTGAAATGATCAAGTAATAAAAAACACAAACCTCTAAGCAACACTTTTAAGTGGAACAAAAAAGCATGGTTGATAGCTAGGGATAATTTCAGCCAAGACCAAAAGGTCCCCGCTAAAAACCAAAAGGCCCGGAGGCCCGTTGCTTAGAGGTTTGTGTTTTCAATTTGCCAAATTTCTTAGGCACAACCATCCTAGCATAAAACATGGTTTATGTCAAATGTTTTAAACTTTCAAAAAATAGTAAAATGACAGAATAAAAAGACAAGTATGGGAAAAAAAGAGGTAGAAGAAAAAAACGATTTTCAATATTTAGACCAAAAACTTCGACCGAGTAGGTGGGATGAATACATAGGCCAGAAAAATATAAAAGATAATTTGCATATTTTGCTCTCGGCAGCGAAAGAAAGAGAGCATCCACCGGAACATATTCTCTTTTATGGCCCACCCGGGCTTGGTAAAACAACTTTAGCGCATTTAATTGCCAAAGAAATCAGTGCTCAGATAAAAATAACTTCCGGTCCAGCGATTGAAAGGGTTGGAGACTTGGCTTCAATTTTAACCAATCTCTCACCGGGCGACATTCTATTTATTGACGAAGTCCATCGACTGAACAAAGTCATTGAAGAGGTTTTGTATCCGGCTATGGAGTCTGGCACCTTAGATATTGTCTTAGGTAAAGGACCTTCAGCCCGTACCGTGCAGTTAGAATTGCCACCCTTCACCTTAATTGCCGCTACCACCAGAGTAGCGCTTATTTCCTCTCCGCTTCGTAGTCGTTTTTCCGGCGGGATTTTCCGCTTGGAATACTACAACCAAGAAGAAATAGCCGAAATCGTCAGACGGTCAGCAAAAATTTTGGGAATTGAAATTGATGACAAAGCGGTTTTGGAAATTGCCAAGCGCAGCCGCTTTACGCCTCGCACCGCCAATTATTTTCTTAAGAGATGTCGCGATTATGCCCAGATTAAAAAACGAGGGCTGGACGAGAAAACAGCAAAAGAGGCTTTAGAGCTCTTGGGAATTGATGAAATGGGTCTTGCATCATCTGACCGAAAAATTCTTGAGGTTATCGCCGAAAATTTTAAAGGCGGACCGGTCGGGCTTAATACCCTTTCAGCTTCCATTTCCGAAGAGATGGCAACGATTGAGGAATACAACGAACCGTATTTAATCCAGATCGGCTTTTTGGAACGCACCCCTCGCGGTCGCTCATTAACCGATCTTGGCTTTAAACATTTAGGTCGCAAAAAAGAGGGTCTATTTTAAAAAATATAAAAAAGAATTGGGATGGGATCTTGATTTTAAAAACTTACTCTATTCGTTAAAAAAAATCTACTATGGCAGGTCACAACAAATGGTCAAAAGTTAAGAGAAAGAAAGCGGTTTCGGATGCTGAAAAAAGTAAGGTTTTCAGTAAAATCGTCAAGCTAATCAGCAGTGAGGCAAAAAAATCCGGCGGAGTTGAATCAGCCGGACTTAAAACGGCAATTGAAAAAGCCAAGGAAGCTAACGTACCAAAAGATGTCATTGAACGGGCAGTTAAAAAAGCTAAAGAAAGTGCGCCACAAGAGTCAATTACCTACGAAGCATACGGGCCGGGCGGCGTAGCTTTGATAATAGAAGCGCTGACTGAAAACCGAAACAAAGCAGCGGCCGAGGTAAAACACATTCTTTCCAAGCACGGCTTTTCTTTAGCCTCGCCCGGAAGCGCCACCTGGGCTTTTCAAAAAGACCCGGCATCCGGCAACCCCGACGCAAGGATCGGGGCAGGTTGGCAAGCAACAACAATGATTAAGTTGTCAGAAGAAGATGGTGAAAAACTCGGGGCCTTGATTGATGATTTAGAAGAAAACGACGAAGTGCAAGAGGTTTTCATGAATGCCGAATAAAATTGAAAAATATTTTTAATTGATGAAAAATTTATCAGACTTTCTTAAAAAATTCAGGGTTCTGGTGAAGGACGACAGTGAATTGAAAAAAATAATTTCTGAATCTTTCAAATCGGCTGCCGGAATTGCCACAGAAACTGAAAGTTTTGAATTTAAAAACGAAATAATATCTTTGAAATCAGAAAAATTTAGCTCTTCACAAAAAAATGCTGTTTTTTTAAGAAAAAAAGAAATTCTTTTGGAAATAGAAAAAAGAAGTGGAAAAAATTTCAAAGACATAAGGTTCTAATCAGCAAGAATTAGTCCGTGATAGAAAAAGAAATTTCTGTTTCAGACTTGTTGAAAACAGAGTCGTAAACAACCGCCCTCAAAACATTTTCTCCAAACGGCGCCCCAACCTCTTGTGGCACAAAGGAGAAAGCAAAGTTTGGTGCGTCAGCGCTTCCCAAAAAGCCATCGTTTAAGAAAAACTCAATTTTATTCCTTGGATAGAATCCATTGGTACTTGTCCGAACATTAATTTTTTGGTTGGCCGGATACTCGCGACCTGACAGTGGCTCATTAACGCTAATACTTGGGAATCGTTCCGGAACATGAACGTCGTCAAACCCTGTTGGTAAATCAGCTTTAGTCAGCTCTCTTATCCCCTGCCTTACCACCCATTCTCTAACTGGAAAATCCCAGAGTTGGTATTGGGAATCACGCGCCGGGTTTATAGGTCTCTCACCTCTTGGATTGTCTTTATCCAGCCAATGAAGAATGGTTCTGATTTCACCAATAACAAGTTCTTCCAGAGTTTCTTTTGGGGTGAACTCCGTCGCCAGCTTGCCAGAAATTTTATCAACAAAGAAAGATTCGCCACCCTGCCAAACACCTCTTAAAACAGGTTTCAAATCTCCTGTTTCAGACGGAGCATCTAGAGATTGACTGGAAAATTTCTCTGCCGGAAACATTGGCAAAACTTCTTCCATAAACGCTCTCCAAAAGGGCGCGATAATAAAACCTGCAATTTGTTTTTTCATTGGAGAATTATCATTATTTCCAGCCCAAGCGCCAACAGCTAGGTTCGGTGTATAACCAACAATCCAAGCATCGCGATAATCATTGGTCGTTCCAGTTTTAACAGCTACTTGCTGATTAGCAAAGTGGAGTGGAGAGTTTTGCCCAAAGGCCGGAGCACGAGCTGAATTGTCTGAAAGAATGTCTGAAATTTTACGAGCCGTGTCTTCAGATAAAACTATTCTGGGCTCCAAAGTATTCTTTTCTAAAACACTACCCTTTGAATCCATAATTTCCATTATTACCGAATGCGGGATGCGGACCCCATCATTGGCAAAAACCCCATAAGCACTTGTCAGATCAAGAAGCGCGACCTCGCCACCACCTAAAACTAGGGTCAATCCGTATCTATTGGCATCTCCCAAATTTTTAATACCCATGGCGCGTGCCAGATTTAGTGTTTCTTGGAGCCCAGCAAGATAGAGAGTCTTAACGGAAGGAACATTGACTGATTGTGCTAGGGCCTCTCTCATAGTAATCGGCCCGCGGAAAACATTATCGTAGTTTTGAGGCATATAACAATTTACGCCAACGCCTTGCGGAGAACAGCCAGTGGTAAACACTGTCGGCAAATCAAACAAAGAAGTTTCTGGTGTATATCCCTTATTGAAAGCCGCGGCATAAGCAAAGGGTTTAAAAGCCGAGCCCGGCTGTCTGAAAGCTGTTGCCACATTAAAATTACCATCAATCTCTTCGTCAAAATAATCGCGTGAACCAACCATAGTTAAAATTTCTCCGGTTTTTGGTGCAACAACAACTAACGAGATGTTTTCGGCATCAAAATTATCTTTGTTTCTTAAAGCAAAATCTTTAGCCAGCTCTTCGGCCTTCTTTTGCATTTCATAATCAAGAGTCGTTATGACCTTTAGACCGCCACCTTCCAAAACCTGCCGACCATATTTGCTTTCAAGAAGCTCTTTTACATACATTACAAAGTGCGGGGCTTTTATACCACGATCCTCTCGAGGTCTGAATTCTACTTCTTCTGAAACGGCATCTTGATACTCATCTTTAGTGATAAAGTTGTACCTTAGCATTTCTGTAAGCACTAGATTCTTACGACCCTCCAGTCTCTCTCGATTATCTTTTTGATAAGGTGAGTAAAAAGATGGGGCTTGCGGCAAAGCAGCAAGATAAGCGGCTTCCGCCAAGGTTACATCTTTTGCTTTTTTACCAAAAAAAGCATTGGACGCCTCTTCTACACCGTAAATATTTCCACCGTAAGGACTTTCATTCAAATACAAAGCCAAAATTTCGTCTTTAGAAAGCAGGTTTTCAAGTTTAACAGCCAGAACCCACTCTTTTATTTTTCTAGAAATTTTTTTCTCGGTCGTAAGTAAGGAATTTTTTATAACCTGTTGGGTAATAGTTGAACCACCCTGTCTAAACTGAAGCGAGCCAAGGTTAACAAAAACCGCGCGCAAGGTTGAACGAATCTGGATTCCTTTGTGATTATAGAAATTGGCGTCTTCTATGGCCAAGGTCGCAATTTTAATATTCTCTGATATGTCTTCAAGTGGAACAATTGTTCTTTTAATATCTTGAGATATATCAAAAAGTAAAACCTCGCCGGTCCGATCGTATATTTTTGTAGACTGAATAACTTTTCTTTCATCAAAAGACTGCAGATCGGGAATTTTGAAAGTTGATATCCAAACAGCCAAAGACCCAAGGATTAAAAACCCAGCAATTAGAACCCATAAAAATAAAATTTTAAGCCCGCCCCTTAACCACTCCATCTTGATTTTTAAATAAGACAACAACAGATAAAAATATTACCACGAATCAGCAAATATGATACATTTAATACAAAATTATGAAACCAAACCCTAAAGAAATAGCGTCTTTTTTCTCAAGAGGTGTTTATCAGTTTATTGACCCAGACGATGTTTTTCAAAAAAAACTGAAGGAGAAAATTTCCGGAAAATACCAAAAACCACTAATTGTGAAGTGGGGGGTAGATCCAACCCGCCCAGATCTTCATCTAGGGCACGCTGTTATCTTAAGGAAACTAAGACAACTTCAGGATTGGGGTTGTAAGGTTGTTTTTTTGGTTGGAGATTTCACTTCCTTGATTGGTGATCCAACGGGAAGAAATAAAGTTAGGCCGGAAATTGAACAAAATGAGGTGGAAGCTAACATGAAAACTTATTTAGAGCAGGCCGGAAAAATCTTAAGAACAGATAAAGACTCTTTTTCCTGGATAAGAAATTCGGATTGGTTTACTTCTCCTACCGACCTTAATTTGCCTGAAGACTACAAAGTTAATTTAGAAATAGACAAAAAAGGAGAGAAAACCAGCGCGCCGATAAACCCGAACTCATTTGTCGGCAAGGCAATTGTATTTGAAAAGACCAGAATGCAAATCGGAATTTCCGAACAAAAAAAGGTAGCGGTAATAACTTTAAAAAATTTTTTGTGGTTTTTGAAAAAAACAACCCACGCCAAACTAATTGAAAGAGATATGTTCCAAGAGCGACTTAAATCGGGACAAGAACTTTACGCGCACGAATTAATGTATCCGGTCCTCCAGGGAATTGACTCTCAAATCATCGCGCAAATCTACGGTAGCTGCGACCTCGAGGTTGGAGGCAGTGATCAGGTTTTCAATATGCTTTATGGGCGCGACACGATGAGAATATCCGGACTCTCACCTCAATCTGTCTTGTCTTTTAAGCTTCTGGAAGGAACAGGTGGTAAAGAAAAAATGAGCAAAAGCTTAGATAATTACATTGGGATTAATGAGCCACCAGAAGAAATTTTTGGGAAGACTATGTCCATACCTGACAACTTGATAACCCAATATTTTATTCTTTGCACCTATACCCCGGAGGAAGAAATAAAAGAAATTGAGAAAAAACTTAAAGATCCAGAGAATAATCCGAGAGACTTAAAATTAAGGTTGGCAAAAGAAATCACAGCGATTTACCACGGACAAGATAAAGCTGACAGAGCTGAAGAAAGTTTTTTAAAAATTTTCCAAAAAAAATCAGTGCCAGAGGACATGAAAACCGTTGAGGTTATAAAGGGAGAAAAACTGTCAGAAATTCTAAAAAAAGAAGGATTGGTAAAATCAAAATCGGATTTCAGAAGATTGGTACAAGAAGGGGCTGTTGAAGAAGTTAGTAGCGAACAAAAAATTTCTGACCCTGAATTTAAAATTTATGAAGAAACCTCAATAAAAATAGGAAAAAGAAGGTTCGTTCGAATTCAGCCAAAATAAAGTACCTTGCTGAACCCAAACTTCATTCTGAATTGCCAAAAAAACAAAATCCCCATCGCGGGGGTTTTGTTTTAGTATCTACATCTCCTCTTCGTCTTCATCATCTCCAATATCATCATCTTCAGTATCCTCGGTTTCTTCCATTTCGTTTAATTCGTCTCCCATGTTTTGGATTATTTAACATGATAAGTCGGCGACCACCTTCGTATATCCGAAGGTAAATCATTTTTAGCAGATTTATTTTTTTTTGTAAACGTCATTTTTAGAGCCTGTGGATAACGAGCTGCTACCCCAAATCAGAGAACCTAAACGAGGCGCAAGCGGTAAGACCAACAGCGATTGCATCATATTCGTCGTCCTCCAACTTCTCCTTTTTCTCTATTTTTACAAGTCTCTTAACCATCTCTTCAACCTGCGACTTATCACTTCGCCCGTAGCCAGTTACCGCAATTTTTACCTCAAGAGGGGAGTAGTGTTTTGTTTGCATTCCAAAAAGCATAGCTTCATACAAAATAATTCCACGCGCCTCCGAAACAAGCAGAGCGGTTTTTTGATTTTTATTAAAAAATAAATTTTCCATTGCCAGCAGGTCTGGCGAAAAATCTTTTGAGACTTTTTTAATTTTTTGGCCAATTAAAAGCCATCTCTTTTCCTTGTCAGATTTTTTCGTAAAGAAACACTCCGAATGAATAAGTGTTTCTTTCCCGCCACGGACTTTTTCCAAAACAGCAATCCCTAGTTTTTCATAGCCCGGGTCAACAGCCAGAATTCTTATTTTTTGCATTTTAAAAAATAGGAAATCACCTATTCATAGGCATCACCAGATACAAGAAGCTCTTGTCCCCTACACCGCGTATAACCATCGGTTTAGATACATCATTTAAAGAAATTGACACGCTGTCAGAAGAGATAGAGCTCAAACAATCAGCAATATATTTTATGTTAAAACTTATATCCAACTCCTTGCCAGAAAGAGCGGCGTCCAACTTACAATTGTTCTCTCCCAACTCCGAGTGTCTCGTCCGAACCTCCAAATCCTTTTTTGCCGGAGAAACTAAAAAGTTAATTTGATTGAGCTTGTCAGACCAGACGTTCGCCAACTTTAGTGCCGAAATTAAATCTTGACGCAAAATTACAGCTTCGGTCTCAAACTCCTTAGAAATAATTTGTTTGTAATCCGGAAAAGAGCTATCAACCAGACGGGAGGTGATATAAATTCCGTCAGAGCTTAGAGAAATCTGATTTTTATCCAAAAAAATGTTTGTTTCGCCTGTCTCGTCCTCCAAAACCCTGACAATCTCAAGAGCGTTTTTATAAGGCAAGAGAACATTTCCAAAATCCTTATTTTGCTTCACTTTTATTCTTTTTTCCGCCAAACGAAAAGAGTCTGTAGCCACAAAAACCATTTCACCGGAGTCGGTGTAGATAAAAACACTCGACAACTCTGGCTTTATGGAGGACTGTGTTGAGCTATACCAAACAGATTTTAAACCGTTAGTAAAGTCCTTGGTTGAGACTGAGAAGGCGTCAGATTTTGTCTCTGGAATCGAAGGGAAGTCGTTAATATCTTTTGTTTTTATAACTGATCTGTTTTTTTCAGTTGCGACCACTATTTCTCCGTCTCTGCCCTCAATTTTTATATTTTTGCCGGATGGCAAGTTTGTCAAAAGATTATTTAAAATTTCCCCAGGGACAGCCACCGAGCCAGGTTTTTCTGTTTTTACCGGAACATCCAAACAAACCCCGATTTCAAGATTAGTGGCCTTAATAGTCAATCGATTATTCTTGTTCTCCAAAAGTAAACAACTCAAAATCGGTAGTCCTGGATTTCTATTTGTCGCTAGCCGACTAGCTTTGGAAACCGCCTCTGATAATTTATCTTTTGAACATTCTAGTTTCATTTTATTTTTCTATATTATTTCTTAATTATTTATTGTTATTTTTATTATTATCTTTGTTGATAAGTGGAAAAGTGTTTTTTGTCTTTATTTCTAGGCCTATTTATTTTTTGTCAGTGTGTAAATGTTGTTTAAAAGTCAGGCGATCTTCCAAATAAGTTGTTTATAAAAAACCGCTGTCCTTAAAATTCTTTGAGATATCAGTCGTTTATCCACGTGTTTGCTTTTGTTTTTCCACATCATTTTTTCAACTAATAATCGACCTTAGTTGCTCTATTTCTTTAAATAAAACGCTGTCGTTTTTTATCTCCCCTCTTATTTTCTCGCAAGAATGAATTACGGTTGTGTGATCGCGCCCGCCCAACTTCTCACCGATTGATGGGTAGGAAATCCCAAAATCTTCCCTGAGGAGGTACATTATTATTTGTCTTGGTTTTATAACCTCCTTTTTCCTGGTTTTTTCGTATATGGTTCCTTCTTCCATATTATAAAAATCGGAAACAATTTTAATAACCTCTTTTACCGACAGTGTCTTTTTAGGTTTAGAGCTGTGGCGCAGAAGGTTTTTTACGTCGTTTAGAGTTAACTCCCTGTTTTTAATTTGGTGTTGGCAGGTGATCGTGTTTAACGCTCCCTCAAGTTCCCTAACGTTTGAAGTGATGGTTGAGGCGATGAAGTCTATTATCTCTTGCGAGAGCTCAATATTGAGACTTTTGGACTTGGTTTTAAGTATCGCTGCTCTTGACTCATGGTCAGGAATAGGAATATCTACAATCATTCCAGCGCTAAATCTGGATTTTAATCTATCTTCCATATCAGGAATGAAATTCGGGTGCTTGTCTGACGAAAATATTATCTGTTTGTTGCTATCGTGTATGTTGTTAAATAAATGGAACAGCTCTTCTTGAGTCTTTTCTTTGCTGGAAAGAAACTGAATGTCGTCCATTATCAAAACATCGTATTTTCTGTATTTTTCCTTAAAATTATTAACCTTGTTAGTCTGCACTGAATTTATGTAATCCATAGCAAATTTTTCAGATGTCGCATAATGAACTCTTTTTTCCGGGTAAGAAGTTTTTATTTGGTTCCCTATTGCTTGGATAAGGTGGGTTTTACCGACCCCCGTGTTGCCGTAGATAAAAAGAGGGTTGTAAACTAAACCCGGCTGTTTGACAATTGCTTGGGAGGCGGCAAAAGCAAGTTCGTTAAACGGACCAACGACAAAAGAATCAAAGGTGTATTTTGGGTTTAGATTGTCCTCTCTGTTTATATGAAACTCCCCGAGAGGAAGTTCTTTGTTTGCAATACCCCTGACAGACACGGGTTTTGAGGGTGACTCAACACCTCTTTTTTTGGGGTCGGTCGGAGAGATGTTGTATTCAAGCGCTCGAACATCGTCAGACAATTTTCTTATGGTTTTTAGTATGAAATTGTGGTGCTTTGAGGAAAGCCATTCCTTAACAAAAGCATTCGGTACGCTCAAAAAAACCACCCCGCCATCCTTTTTTGATATTAAGGTATCTTTAAACCAGGTATTAAAATTGGCAGGAGAGATACTCATCTCTATTTCGGCCAAGACGTTTTCCCAGAGTTTTTTGTTGTCGTCCATAGTTAGTTTTGCGTTAGTAATTATATCTTTTGATTTTGATTTTGAAACTTGTTAAAAAGCTCCAATTGTGTTTATAATATGTTTACAAGTTGTTAATAAAATTTATGGCTAAAGCAAACAAACTAAAAATACGAAAAAGATCTAGAACCCACGGCTTTCTAGGAAGGATGAAAACTTCTAGTGGGAGACGCACTATCAGATTAAGGAGGCGGAAAGGAAGAAAGAATCTCTCCGCCTAACCCAACTTTTGTTTTTTATGCTCCCCTCTTCTCTTAGGGTCAGGAAAGAGTATTTTCGGGAAATTTTTAAGAGTGGAAAATTTTTTCCTAGCAAAAACCTGACTATTGTAGTCTTGGAAACAAAAGAATTGGCGCAAAAACAAAGCCGGTTTTCTTTTTCAGTCTCATCCAAGGTCTCCGGAAATGCTGTTGATAGAAACAAACTACGTCGATGGGGTTATTCTTCAGTAAAAGAGGTCTTGGACAAAATACCCCCCGGTTTTTTGGTGGTTTTTGTATTCAAGCCGGGAATTTTAAATTTAAAATTTCAAGAAATAAATAGAGAAATTCAGCTTGTTATGAAAAAGGCCGGCCTTTTGACGTAAAAGACAAATTTTGATAAATTTTCTACTGGTTAATTTGCGAGAGCGTGTGCACTTGCAAATGTTGCAAAAAGAATTGGGGGATGTGATGAAAGAGGATGGCAAAAGAAACAAACACGGGCATGTGTTCGAGAACCTCGTCTTTGTGTTGGTTATGTTGACCGTTGTGGCGGTCCTCTTGAGCTTTCTCACTTGATTTTTTTGCGTTTGGGAGCGCCTCTTGGTTCACTTGGGGCGCTTTTTTGTTTGGAATTTTACTGAAAATGGATTAAAATACTGAGATGTCTTGGTTATATAACACTCTGATGTATGAGCCCCTATACAACGGGCTTGTTTTTTTGATGGACATCGGGGCTGATGCCGGTGTGGCAGTTGTGGTCTTAACTTTGATTGTTCGTTTTATTCTGTTCCCTCTTTCCAGAAAAGCGGTTATAACCCAGCAGAATGTAAAAAGGTTTCAACCGGAAATAGATGTAATAAAAGAAAAGTACAAAAAAGATCGGCAAGAACAGGCCCGCAAAATTTTAGAGCTTTACAAAGAAAAAGGTATCAATCCGTTTTCCAGTTTTTTTCTAATTTTAATCCAGCTCCCAATCATTTTTGCTTTGTACCGAATTTTTTGGGCTTCCGGTTTGCCGGAAATTAAGCAAAATATTTTGTATTCTTTTGTGCCGGTTCCTGAATCTGTCAACATGGTATTTATCGGAATTTTTGATATTGCTTCCAAAAGCTGGGTTCTGGCGGTTTTGGTTGGCATAACAACTTTTGTCCAAATGAGGCTTTCAATGCCAGCTTTGAAAGGGACTAAGCCGATAGGTCAATCGTTTAAAGATGATTTGGCGCGCAGTATGAATATCCAAATGCGATATTTTTTTCCGGTAATTTCCATATTTATTTCCTACACCCTATCTGGCGCTATCGCTCTCTACTGGCTGACGAGCAACTTGTTTACCATTGGCCAAGAAATTGTTATAAAAAGAACAAACGGAATTAAATCAGAAAAAAATGGAAATAAACAAAAACAATGAAGAACAAGGTGAGAGCTTGGCCTATTGTTTAGAGGTTAAAGGTGTCATTGAAGAGATGCTTTGTCGAATGAGAGTTGATTACGATGAAATAGAGGTTTTCAAGGGTCTTTCTGATTCAGGCCCGAAGTTTGTGGTTAAAAGTCAGGAGTCTGGAATTTTAATTGGTCACCATGGTGAGAATTTGCGGGCCTTCAGTCACTTGGTTAGAAGGATAATTTTCCAACGAAAAAATGGTGTTACCAGATTTACTCTTGATATAAATAATTATCAAGAAGAGTCAGCAAAGAAAATAAGAAATAAAGTTATTTTCGTGGCAGATGAGGTAAAGAAAAGTAAAAAACCCGTTGAGCTTGAACCGATGTCGGCTTATGAAAGAATGATAATTCACTCCTTGTTTTCTTCCGATCCGGAAATTCAGACAGAATCAATTGGTGAAAAATCGGAAAGGCGGGTTGTTATTCGACCCAAGACCTAAGTTTAAACAATCAACTTTTAGTTTAATTTGTAGGCCCAAAGAGAGTGGTCTTTTTTGTTAATGAAAAACAAGAATTCTTCATTGTCATCCATCAGTAGATTGGTTGCGTCTGCGTCTTCTAATAAAAATATTGGGTATACATTATTTTTTTCCAAATTTATTTCCCACAAAGCGTCTTCAAAAGAAACTAATCCTTGGAGCCAGCTGTCGGGGTAAATGGCTCCCGTCGGAACTGACTCCGGGGTGGCGCAATAAATTAAGTTTTCATTTTTCTTGCTCCAGACACATTTTTCGGTGAAAGTTTCAAGGAAATTCAAATCTGGTCGCTCTTTGTTTTCTAGGTCGAGAACTCTTAGGAAGATTTTGGCGTTATCAAATCCGGAATAAAGAAATCGGTCTCCGTTGGGGCTTGCCAGAACCGACAAGCCGAAAACTTCACTAAGAATTTTTCTTAGACCACCGTTCGTGTTTAAAACATACGCACTACCCGGGAAGATAAAAGACGGTTTGGTTGTAAGAAGTATTTCATTTTCGGAAATCGCTTCAGCCGACCATTCTTTTGCTGGAGACTCAAAGACTTGTTCTCTCTCGGTTCCGTTTGGGTTAGAAATAAAACCAACAGATCCCTCGCTGTCTTCCAAAATATAGAAAATTTTATTTGATTCGGGTAAATATGTAAGATTTTTTATGTCTGTCGGCAGGAAGGTCAAAGAGGTTTTGTAAAGACCTTCCCCCTCTTCTTCAACCACAATCGGCTTTTTGGCACCAGTTATTTCGTTTAATTTTTCTCTAGTCCTCTCATCGACAACTCCGTTTGACTCTTCTATGGTCGCATATTTTTCTTGAAATCTTTCAACCGCGGCTTTGGTGGCCGGACCGAAAATTGAGGTTTCTAATCCTGGACTGCCACTACCGGAGATCGCGACTCTGGTATCTGGGTCTTGGTTTAAAACTCTTTGCAAGTTCAATACCGCCACTCCGGTGCTTCCCTGTTGTAGTTCGGTTGTAAATTCGTAGCCGGAAATAATTCCGCCGATTTCAGACTCGGGACTTAGAATTTGCAAAGCGACACTCTCTATTGTTTCCCGGTCTTCTTTTAAGAATCTTAAAATGGCGGTGTCTGTGCCGGCCCAGACAGCTTCTTGGATTTTCGGCAAGGTGGTGTTGGAAATTCTAATCAAATTAGCGGAATAAGAGCCCGTTTCCCAAATATGGCCGGTGGCGCGGTCTATAAATCTAACAAAAATTTCTCCATTTTGACTGAAAACATTAAATCCGGCGATTGGGTTTTGAGAAATTTTAGATAGTGGTGAGTTAAAAATTTGTTCTGTGGGGCTGAATTCATTTTCTCCAACCTCTTCCTGGGTCGGAGTAACTGGTCTTAAAGTCGGCGTTTCGGAAGTTCGGCCAAAAGGAAAGAAGTCGCGGATGCTCAATCCCGAATTTTCTTCTCCCGGCGCTTGGCGAGTAGCAAGAATAAAGAAAGCAAGCGCCAAAACGGCAACAACTATCAGGATAATTAAAATTACTTTCTTTTTTTTCATATTTATATTAATCCGGAACGCGCTCACAGACATAAGCAATGCATTTAGGTGGTACGGCGTATATTGGCCATTGATTGTCTCTTATTTTATCTCGGCACTCTTTACTTGATTCAAACGGATCCTCAAACGGCCCGAAACTTGTCCTATCTCCACCACAGTTTCTTTTTCCCGGAATTCGTGTGTCTATTCCAAATATCCTATAACTTCCTGGCGGGTCACCAGTGTCTTTTAAGACATCATTTACTCCACCCACAATTGGATCTTCTAATGGAGGTGGTGGTAGCAGCTCTTCCTCTTCTTGTACGCTTTCTGGTTTTGTTATGTTCAATTTGAGGGAAAGTAGGTCTGGATTAATGGTATAGAGGATAATCCAAGCGGCGATAGCCAAGAAAAGTCCGATTAGCGCCTTGCTAATTTTTTCTTTACCGTCTTCTTTACCAGAAAAAGAACCAGAGGTTATGTATTGTATCCCACCAATCATTATAACGAGAACCGCCAAAACGCCGGTAATTCCAATTGCCAAGGCAAAAGCCCCACTTAAATAATTAGCCAGAACAACCGGCTCATTGTTGGGTGTAACGCCAGGGATTGGCGCTAGTGGAACGTACCCGGTATCTTGCGCTGTGGCGAATAAAGGCAGAGCGCTTAAAACAGAAAGAACGAGTATTAGAATTATCAGATTTTTATTTTTCTTCATACTAAAAAACTATTCGGTTAGATTTAAAATAATTTCTGATTGCCCAGTTTGCAGAAGTTTATTTTTATGTCTTACACTTAAAGAAATTTCAGCTTGGCCGGTAATTTGTCCTTCTTTTCGTAAAGTTAAAGAACTCCTGTTTCCGGCGGACTGCCCTGCTTGGCGCCAAGAATATTCCAAATCATTACTGTTCTTAAGCGATGCTGAAAAAAAATATGGCACAGCAGACAGAGTAATTTCTCTATCTTTTAATTCAAAACCCAGAACCGCCCTGTTCAGCATAAGTCCGTATAGAGGACTGTCTTCATAAATTATAACCCGTGGGTTGGAGTTTACGATCCTTGCGGATTTTTCAGCTCTGATTGAGCCGTCCGAATTTGAAACCTCGACCTTTATGTTTAGAGGTCTTGTTATCGGGCCGGTACTGATGGTGATTTTATCTTTTCCTAATCCAGAATCTCTTTGCAATAAAGTGTTGTCTCTATACCATCGGAAAAATAAATTTTGAGGATTAATTCTTTGGCCACTACTGTTTAAAAATATGGGAAGAGCTGATATTGACACCTCACTTCTGTCGGTGAAAATTGCTCGACCTTTGTAAAACGGCGGGGTGTAGGTTTCGGCGTTCCAAATCAAATCAACTTCGGCCGATCTCATACTTACTTCCCTTCTGAACTCCTGTCCACTAAGAGTTGTTAATTCTAAGACAAGGCGGGTTAATTCTCCCAGCTGGCCTGATTCAAATTCAAATTCCGTTTCGCCGATACCGCTTTTTGCCAATTCGCCGTTCAGGAACCATGAAATGTTAGCTCGCTTTAAGTCTGTGAGATTCATCTCGACGCTGGCGAGCACTGTTTCTAATGGCGCTGGATTGGCTGGTTTTAGATTCAAAACAAGAAACTCATCAAGAATCGGCATTTGGGCACTTAAAAGTGATGGCGAAAATAGGAAAATAAGAAATGTAAACAAGAAATAAGTTTTTTTTACGGTTTCAACTGTTTCAAATTTCATATGTTAAATTTTATCATAATTTGGCGATCGAGCTCATTCCAGACTTACTCTTTTTAGTTGTCCAAATTGTTATAGCAACCGAGCCGGTTATAGCTGGTAACATGTTTACAAGTGGGATCAGGGATATGACAAGACCACTTCCCATCGCGGCGATTCTTTTTCCAGTCATTAATTTCACTCCCTTCATCATAAACCACAGGAAAAACACAATATAAGCCATTCCACCTATGACAATGCTTATGATCTGGCCGATGACGGGAATTAAATTGATTAAAAAAATAATTAGATCAAAAAACAATGCGGTGCCAATCATAAGATAAATTGAGCCAAGCCCAATTTTCTGGCTCTCGTCTTCCGAGCCCGAAGTCGCTGTTGGTTTTTTAAGATTTGGCTTTGGTGTTTTGTCGGGCATTTTTATTTTTCACTCTCCTTCTCTTCCAATTCTTGCTTGGCTTTTTTGATGGCCAGAATTTGCGATGGGTCGGAAGTGATAATTTGGTCTTCGGTGTAAGAGGCGATGATTTTTATAGCTACGTGCTTTAGTCCGGCAAAGAAAATTCCCTCTCCGACACCGGATTCCAAAAGCAAAAACTTTTCTTCATCAGTTAGATTAAAAACCTTCTGGAGCTTCTCTATAACCGTCGGCGATTGTTTTAACAAAATTTGAATTGAAGAATTGGTGATAATCGGTAAACCGTAAGGTGACCTTAAGAAGTCATCAACGTCTTGAGTGATTGTTGAAAGACCAAGATAGTATTTTCGGCCTCTTTTGGCTAAGCTCAAAAGGAATGAAGCGGTATCTTCAGACTTCATCATCCACCACGCTTCGTCAATGACCAATAACCGTTTCTTCAGCTCTTTTCTGATAGCGTTCCAAATGTAGTGCATTACGATGTACATAGCCACCGGCTTGAGCTCATCCTCCATATCTCTTAAGGAGAAGACCACAAATTTATTGTTGATATCTATATTGGTCGGCTGATTTATAAAACCAGACCAAGTACCAACTGTGTATTTGGTCAGTCTTTGGGCCAAAGATTCTGCGCCACTCATTCCTTTTAAAACCATTTCAAAATCTGAAAGCAATGGCGCTTCTACGTTTGAAAAATTGGATTCCGGTGTGATGTCTCTTAAGGCGTAAGTTTCTGTGATGGCGCGGTCGATGATTGCGTCTTCTTCCGGTGTTAAACCGCCGAGCATCAGACGGAACAAGCCGACTAAATTTATAATGTGTGAACGCAGAACGTCGGCATTTGATTCATCCTCGCCGGCTATTGGCAGGTCAAAGGGGTTTATGTGGTGCTCGGAAGTTAAAGAAATTTTGAAATAGCGCCCTCCGATAGCGTCGGCCATGTATTCATATTCCCTCTCCGGATCAATAACCATAACATCGGCATCAAACATTAAAGTTCTTAAGATTTCCAATTTTGTTGCGTAACTTTTGCCGGAGCCGGATTTGGCAAAAACAACCGAGTTATAATTTTCTAGAGAAAATCTGTCAAAAAGAACCAAGCTTGAGTTGTGCCGGTTTATTCCGTAAAGAATTCCTCTGTCAGACGTCAAGTCAAAGGAAATAAAAGGAAAAACACTGGAGAGAGGTGAAGAGTTTAATTTTGAGTGGACTTCTAAAAGGTCTGTGCCGATTGGGACAACGCTTTTGAAACCTTGTTCTTGCTGGAAGAGCGCGGGTTTGACATATACCAGTTGGGCTTCCAAAACCGATTTTATTTCTGTTTCTATTTTGTCTAACTCCTCCTCATTATCTGCATAGATTGAAATGTATAGTCCAACATCAAAAATTTTTTCTTGGGCCTGCTGAAGTTGGTCTCGAAGATTTTCCAAGTCTTGGTAGGCAGTATCAAGCATTGGGTCTCTAACCATTCCCTTTTCCTCTCGGCCATGTATCTGGCTTTGAACTTCGGCGACTTTTTTTTGAAATTGTTTGAGGATTCTTGCGGTGTCTATTGGGTGAACAAAAATTGAAACATCGTAAATTTTATCTAGGTTTATAATCGGTGAAAACCAACCTTCCGCTAGGTATCTCGGGTAAGAAATTACAAAATATGTTCTGGCGATTTTATTGCCGAGATTCAGTTCTCGAGGACTGACTTTTAGTGCGCTTGGCGCGATGACGTCTTTAAGCTCCAAGACGCTCGCTTGGTAAAGCTCTTGGGGCAATTTTAAGATCTCCTCATCCCCACCTCCTTTCTCTTTGTTTTTCTTTTTAAATATGCTTAAAATTCCCATTTTATTCTTCAAGCTTAATGGCTTTTTCAAGCTCCCCAGGATTGAAAGTTTTGTAAAAGAGTTCGACAACTTCCTCTGTCCTTAAAACTACGGTTCTCAAACCAAAACTTATAAGACCTTGTTCTAAAACTGAAATTCTCTGCTCTAATTGAGTTAAGTTTTCTTCAAAAACATCACCCCCACTTTCTTTCTTGTCTACGCTTTTTTCTTTTCTTCGAAAGCTGGCTAAAGAAATTCCGCCTCCTTTACCCCTTTTAATTATTGATGGGGTGTAAGGTATTACTATGAAAAAATGTTTTGTCATTATATTGGTGTTTTCGGTGAAAGCTTTTATAAAACCAATATATTCTCTGACCTGAATTTTCATCAAATCGCTTTTTTGTGCCTTCTCTCTTTCTTCTAAGAGAGCAAGGTATGGTCTAATGTCGAGCCGTCTTGATTGCACTACAATCTGTACCGAGAAATCTAAAGAGTTCAGAAGGTTTTGAAACTGAAAAATTATTGCTTTTCTTTCCTCCTCGGATTTTAAGGCAAAGTTTGTGGAAGAAACCATCAAAATCGCTCTCAAACTCCCATCTTTTAGGGTTATGATTCCGTTCCTTATTTCTTTTATTGGAACAAACTCTTGTGTTGCTTTAGCAGAAATTGCCATTTTATTAAAAATTACATTTCAGTTTTTTAACTGAAAGACCGTATAAAACATTCTATCATTTTTTTACCCGATTTTTTCTGACACCTTGCTGTCTTTGTATCTCCTGATTTCTTCTCCCTGTTCTTTCACATCTAATTTCCAAGTTAAGTCTTTGAGTTTTGAGCCGGTCAGTCGTGGAACAAACTCATCCGGCATTTTTTCTGTTTGTCTCGCATCTTTTATTACTATCTCTTCTTTTTCTTCTTTTCTCCAAATATAAAGTTTGCCGGAGAGCAAGTATTTAAAAGCTGCCTCAAGAATTTCAATGAATGGTTTGTTATTGATTTTCCAAAATGCCAATGCTAGACCCAAAGCACCAATTGGTAGGATAAGTAAAAGAGCTAAAAAACGCGGCAAGACATTATATAGCACGATTATAATTCCAGCTGTTCCGGCAAGATAAATAAACTGCTTTAAAGTAAAAGGGCCGATAATTTTGTCCTCTACTTCTATAAATTGTGGGACTTGAAAACGCATAAGCTAGGGTTTAGGGAAGAAAGAAGTTTGTTTAACATCTTCATTACTTCCACTAATTGATTATACACTTTTTCGGTTTCGTTTTTGTTAGCCAGTTTCAGGTCTATAACTAATAAAAGTTGAGTTTCTAATTCCGCCCCAGAACCAAAAGCAACTCTTACGAATTGAATATATTCTTGTCTTGATTTCCTACTATAACCTTCTGCAAGGTTAGACGGAATGGAAACTGCCGACCGGCGCATCTGTGAAACCAGTCCGTATAATTCCTCTCTTGGAAATTGTTTGGTCAGGTTATAGACAGACTTAACAAGTTCGAAATTTTTTTGCCAAACAATGAGGTCTTTATAAGATTGCATTTTCCCTATTGGCTATACCCTAGACCCTA
>BOKC01000005.1 GCA_016860785.1 Patescibacteria group bacterium | reverse complement strand
CGGCGAAGCAAAACCAAAAATTTCCTTTCCATTTTTTGTCGGCTCCCCCCACACCCCCCGCCGAGGAAAATAAGAAAGGTAAGGAAAATTTTTGGTTTTTGCTCCCGCGACCGAAGGGAGCGGACGAGGCGCGCAGATTAGTTCTCGTCCAGATTGTTTTGGTAAAAAGTTCGGATTTTGTTCAGGAGACACAGTACGAATTTTTAACGAGTGCAACGACTATAAAAATTCAGTATCCCGAATGAGCGAAGCGAAGAGGGACCGAGATTAAAAGTTGCTCCAGTTTCCTGTGGACGATGTTCTAAACTTATCAAAGGACCGCTATTATGTATTTTGTATATATAATTGAGTGCAAAGATGGTTCCCTCTACACGGGCATAGCCACTAACGTGGATCGTAGATTCAGTGAGCACAAAAACGGAAGGGGAGGTCACTATACAAGTTCAAAAGAAGTTTCAAAGATTGTGTATACGGAAGAACACTCGGATCGTAGCTCTGCCCTGAAAAGAGAAGCGCAAATCAAAAGCTGGAGAAGAGAGAAGAAAATGACTTTATTTAAAAAGTGAGATTCTAAGTCCCGCAGCCAACAAGCGCGAGCGCAGTTGGTGCCGAGCGAGCACTGCGAGGCGCAGAATGTTCGCAACTCAACCTCCGCGCGAACTTTCGCCGGAGGCTCTTTTTCTAACAAACACAGCAGATTTGACAAAAAAATATATTCGGTATATCATATAAGATGTATAACTAAATCTCATAAGTTTTTCTTTTGAATTTAAGATTCAGAAAGTATTGAAGCTTTTAAAAGACTTTATCTAAAAACTGACGAGACTGACTAGTCACTTTTACTGTAAAGACTGGGAGTTATCAAGATAAAGTAATGCATAAAAATAAGTTCCATCGTGGGCCGAACAGGTCTTTTCGTCAGTCTTCTTTTCAAAACAGGCGCAGCCAACCGGGGCGTTTTCGACCTAAGAGTTACAAGTTTGGCCAGTATATAGACCCAGTAAAATTTGTAAATAAAGCTGATTATATAGAAGACGAAACAAGAAATTCCAAGCCAGAAAACCTTTTTGGAGATTTTAAAATAGAAGACAAACTAAAGAATGTTATAAAAAATAAAGGATATTTAACCCCCACACCCATTCAAGATAAAACCATTCCGCATATTCTGAATGGAAATGATATTGTCGGAATAGCAAATACCGGTACTGGAAAAACTGCCGCTTTTCTTATTCCTTTAATAAACAAAGTCCTACTAAACAAAAATGAGAAAGTTCTTATTGTGGTTCCGACTCGAGAACTCGGGATACAAATAAATCAGGAATTAAAAGACTTAACCGTTGGAATAAAGGTGTTTTCAGTTTGTTGTGTGGGAGGAGTTAGTATCGGAAAACAAATATCAGATTTGCGATATCAAAACAATTTTATTATAGGAACTCCCGGAAGACTTAGAGACCTAACAAATAGAAAAAAACTTTTTCTTTCTGAATTTGGGTCAATAGTCCTTGATGAAGCGGACAGAATGCTTGATATGGGTTTTATTTCTGAAGTTAGGTTTTTGATGTCCGGAATGAAAAAAGATAGACAAACTTTGTTTTTTTCAGCCACCATCTCACCAGCAATAGAAAAACTGATAAGTGAATTTTTAAGAAATCCAATAAGAATTTCTGTAAAATCCAGTCATACTTCAAAGAATGTTGACCAAAATGTTATTAAAATTGCTTCTAGGAAAAAAATTGATGTTCTCCATGATCTTTTGGTAATAAAAGATTTTAACAAAGTTCTCATTTTTGGACGTACAAAACATGAAGTAGAAAAGCTCTCCAGAGTTCTCATTGAGAGAGGATTTAAAGCGGAGTCTATCCATGGCAATAAAAGTCATTCGCAACGACAGAGGGCTCTACAGCATTTCAAAAATAATGTGGTTCAGGTTTTGGTAGCTACAGACGTTGCAGCCCGTGGTTTAGATATTATGGATATAAGTCATGTTATAAACTACGATCTTCCGGCAACATATGAAGATTATGTTCATAGAATCGGCCGTACCGGTCGAGCCAATAAACTTGGTAAAGCGTTAACATTTATTGAATAATATGAAATCGTTTCAAACTCCACCAAAGAAGATATACCAAGAGAAGGGTAAATGGGTTGAAAGAGTCACTCGTTCTAAAATTATTATTTGTAAGTGTGGTAATAAATATATAAAAACGAGACCAAACCAGAAAGAATGTCTTAGATGTTTAAATCTGATACGGGAAAGATAATTTACCTTTTAGTGCAAGAAAAACTCAAGTAAGGTATATTGTTTTCTCATTGTTGCTGTTTATATAATTTTTATGGAAATCAGAAATATTGCAATTATTGCGCATGTTGACCACGGTAAAACCACTTTGACCGATGCTATTATGCGTGAGACAGGAGCTGTTGAAGAAGGGGTTACCATGGATTCTAACGCCATAGAGCAAGAACGAGGAATAACTATTTATGCCAAAAACGCTTCTGTAACTTATAAAGGTGTAAAAATAAATATTGTAGATACGCCCGGTCATGCTGATTTTGGATCAGAAGTAGAACGAGTGCTTAGATCAATCGATTCGGTTTTACTTGTGGTGGATGCCCAAGAAGGCCCGATGCCCCAGACTCGTTTTGTTTTGAAAAAATCTTTAGAAATTGGTCATAAGCCGATCGTTGTGATAAATAAAATTGATAAGTCGGCGGCCGACCCTGTGCGAGTCCATGATGAGGTGTTGGAACTTTTTATGGATCTCGGAGCAAATAATGAACAGCTAGATTTCACCACTATTTATTCCATTGCTCGGGAAGGGGTGGCAATACGATCTCTTGAAGATCCTCATAAAAATTTATCGCCACTTCTTGATGAGATTTTAGAAAAAGTGCCATCTGCCGGAAAAAAAGATAATGGCATTGTTCTAGCCCAACCTTTTAATCTTGGATATGACAATTTTCTTGGACGGCTAGCTGTTGCGCGTATATATGAAGGTATTCTTAAGGTTGGTACCACTGTTTTTATCAAAAAAACCACAGGCGAAGTTGAAACAGGAAAAATTACCAATCTTTTTACTTTCGAAGGACTTAAAAGAAAAGAGGTAAAAGAAGCTGAATCGGGCGACATTGTTTTGATTGCCGGTCTCCCGAATATTTTTATTGGCGATACAATCACCAATTCTTCAGACGTCGAAAGTCTACCAGCTATTAAAGTTGATGAACCCACGATTACTCTTGATTTTTTGGTTAACAATTCACCGTTTGCCGGCCGAGAAGGAAAATTTGTGACAGGACGCCAGATTCGCGAGCGTTTGGAAAGGGAACTTGAGGTAAACGTTGGTTTGAAAGTTGATTTTTCAGGAGAAACAATGAAAGTTTTTGGGCGAGGGGAGCTTCACATCGCTATTCTTTTGGAAAATATGCGTCGAGAAGGTTACGAGCTTCAAGTCTCTCAACCGCAAGTAATTATAAAAGATTATCTTACGCCAGGGGATGGAATAAAAAGCGAGCCGTTTGAAGAGATAACTATAGACACACCGTCTGAATTTCAAGGAGTTATAATGGAAAAGCTTTCCAAGCGCGGTGCAAATATGATGAATATGAAGCAAGATGTAAATAATGTTCGCTTAATTTTTGAATGTCCAACCAGAGGACTCTTGGGCTATCGAGGGCAATTTATTATTGATACAAAAGGAGAAGGAATTATGGCTAGTCGAGTTATTGGCTTCCGTCCTTATGCTGGAGAAATTCAAAAAAGACTACATGGCTCTATGACGTCAATGATGACGGGTAAAGCTCTTGGTTTTTCTCTCGACAATCTACAAACTCGCGGTGTTTTATATATTGGTCCTGGTGACGAGATATATGAAGGTATGGTTATCGGTAGCACTTCTAAGGGTGAAGAGATGATCGCAAATCCTACAAAAGGGAAACAGCTGACCAATATGAGAGCTTCTGGTTCTGATGAAAATATAATGCTCACTCCGCCATTTCGGCTGACTATTGAGAGTGCTATTGAAATAATGTCTGAAGATGAATATTTAGAAATTACTCCAAAAAGTGTGCGTTTGAGAAAAAAAGAACTGACAGAGACTGATAGGGTAAAAGCAAAACGAAATAAAACAAAAGCTTGATTAGAAACCCAACACTAAGGAAATCCCTTAATAAAATTAAAAAACTGCCTTTGGGGCGGTTTTTTGTTACAATAGATCTATGATTAAAAAAGCATTAACAAAGGCACTTTTGGCGGAGCTGTATATTGTGGTTATAGTGTCGGTTATTCAATATACCGAAAAAATGACTGAATTGCCTGAAACAATACTTATTCCCATAATTATGCTCTCGCTTTTTGTCATTTCTGCCGCAGTGATGGCTTATCTTTTTGTTGCAGAGCCGATTCTCCTTTACATTGACGGACAAAAGAAACAAGCCGTAAATCTTTTCCTCTCCACAGTTGGAATGTTTGCCCTGATAACATTCTTAATTTCTCTCACTCTCTTTTTCTTGTTTTAAAATATGTTAATATAAAGATATTAATAACTTGATAAAATTAAAATACCCAGTAAACCAACAAACAACACTCCGGGAGGAATTTTTGGTCGGGGAAATTATAAGAGCGCAAGAGGTTTCAATAAGGCCTTAAAGGGAGCAGTTGGAAGTACAAATAAAAACAAAGCAAATTTAATTTCTGGTCACTTAGAAGGAAAAATCTTTGAGTCAAGCGGGCTTTCTAAAAAGGAAGCACTGGACGGCATTAACAAACTCAAAGCCGAAGGCAAGCTCTCGTGGCAGGACGTCGACCGTCTTAAAAAGCATCTCTAGTTTTTTAAAATATTAATAAAATTATGGCTAAAGCAAAATATGTTGACGGGTTTGTATTATCAGTTCCTAAGAAAAATACCGCTAAGTACAAAAAAATGGCACAAGAGGCCAGTAAGGTTTGGAAGAAATTTGGCGCTCTTGATTATAAAGAATGCATGATAGACGACGTAAAGCCGAAATTTGTAACTTTTACATTTCCAAAAATGGCGAAGACAAAGCCCGGTGAAGCTGTTTGGTTTTCTTTTATAGTCTATAAATCCCGCCGGCACCGCGACGCGGTGAATAAAAAGGTTATGGCGTATTTTGACAAAAAATACAGCAAAAAAGATATGGCGATGCCTTTTGATATGAAGCGCTTTGCTTACGGAGGGTTTGAGGTTGTAGTGGGTGACTAAAATATAGATTTTCAAAAAGAAAAAGCTACGACCATGTGGTCGTAGAGTTGTGTGCCGGAGGTCTGCCCTGACGTTACGTCAAAAAAGGCAAGACGACAATCATCGGCTGTGTGCACGAAACCACCTGCTAGCCTTCTTTTTATTCATAAATTCTCACTCTAAGCGGGTCAGTATTCAATATTCCAGAGCGCTCTGTTTTTTGGATATTTATGTTAATATTAGAGGTGTAGCCGTTAAAAACCCTAATCTAATAACATATGAAAAAATCAATAATAATCATCGTTGCAATTGTTGTCCTTGCCATTCTGGGATTCTTTATTTTTAACAAAACATCCCAAGAAAAATCAGAGAATCAAAATCAAGAAGAAACAGTAGAAAAGGAGAACACAGTAAGTACAACAACAGAAGAAAAAAACCTTGGACAATCCGAAGAGGGTCAAAGAGTTATCGGTAAATCTGCAAATGGTAATGACATTAATGCCTATACTTACGGCACAGGAGATACTCATCTGCTTTTTGTCGGCGGTATCCACGGAGGATATTCATGGAATACGGCGCTTGTTGCTTATGAACTCATTGATTACTTAAATGAGAACAGAGATAAATTGGCAAAAAATTTGAAAATTACAGTTGTTCCCGTTCTGAATCCCGACGGATTGGATAAGGTTGTTGGTACTACTGGTCGTTTTGCGCGTTCTGCAGTACCAGTGTCCGAATCCCAAACTATTCCGGGTCGATTTAACGGCAACAATGTTGATCTCAACAGAAATTTTGACTGTGATTGGCAAGCAGAAGGAAAGTGGCAAACACGAACAGTTAGCGGCGGAACCGCTGTTTTTTCCGAACCTGAATCGCAGGCCATCAAAAAATACATTGAGACTAATCGACCAAGCGCTGTCTTAGTTTGGTATTCCGCCGTCGGTGGAGTTTTTGCCTCAAATTGTCATGAGGGGGTTCTTTCAGAAACCAAAGAATTGGTGAATGTTTTTGCTAATGCTTCGGGTTATAAGCCATACGAAGAGTTTGATTTTTACGAAATTACCGGCGACATGACAAACTGGCTCGCTAAAATCGGCGTGCCGGCGATAAGCGTTCTCCTTACAACTCACGAAGCTGTGGAGTGGGATAAAAATCTCAAAGGTATTCAGGCGATGTTTGGTCACTATACTGAAAACCAATAATATCAATGCAGAATTTCTCATTTAGCACAACAAAAATAATCCTCATTGTTTTTGTTGTGCTAGCGATTATTTTCGGCGCGACCGCACTTTTTGTTGATCGCGGTCGGGAAATACTGGAACCAGGGCCGATTACCGAGAAAGAATCAAAACCAAAACAGGAAATTATCGGTAAATCTGTCGAAGGACGCGAAATTAAATCTTACACTTTTGGCAATGGACAAAATCACTTGCTTTTTGTCGGTGGTATTCACGGTGGCTATGAATGGAACAGTGTTCTTTTAGCTTATAGATTTTTGGATTATCTTTTTGATAATCCGGAAGCGGTCACTTCAAATTTGACTGTTACAGTCATTCCCAACGTCAACCCCGACGGTCTTTTTAAGGTGATTGGTAAAGAAGGGCGTTTCAGTTTTGCGGATGTGAAAGTGAGCAGGGAAGATTCAAGGCCGGGAAGATTCAACGCCAACGGTGTTGATCTCAACAGAAATTTTGATTGCAAGTGGAAGTCAGAGAGTATGTGGCAAGGTAACGTAGTAAGCGCCGGTACTGCGCCATTTTCCGAACCTGAAGCTCGAGCTATTCGCGATTTTGTTTTAAAAAACAAACCCACAGCAGCAATTTTTTGGCACAGTCGTGCAGATGCAGTCTATGCGTCTGAATGTGAAAATGGAATTCTTCCCGCAACTCGACAAATAATGAATACTTTCTCTCAAGCATCAGGATATCCGGCTGTCGATTCATTTGATGCTTATGAAATTACTGGTGACGTTGAGGGTTGGCTGGCTTCAATTGGGGTGCCAGCAATTACAGTTGAACTTAAAACGCACGACTCAATCGAATGGGAGAAAAATTTGTTGGGGATACATGCTTTGTTAAAATATTTTAAATGATTTTTTGTTGTTTTGTTAAAGTGATTAAAAAAATTGGAGTGAAAAAAGATTTCTGATATTATATTTTAGAAATCATGTCTATCGCCCCAATAATTTTATTCCTAGTCTCTTGTGGATTGATAATTTTTGCCGGCAAGTGGGTTGTCTCCTCTCTTTTAGATATAGCTCGTTTCCTAGGCTGGAAGGAATTTGTTGTTGCTTTTTTTGCTTTTTCTTTGGGGTCTGTTGCCCCGGAATTTTTCATAGGTATCTCTTCGGCCTTACACGGTATCCCGGAGTTGTCGCTTGGCAATATTATTGGCCAGAATATCTTGCTTTTGACCGTGACGGTTGCCGTCTCAGCTTTAGTTTTAAGAGGGGGAATAAGAATACAAAGTCAAACAGTTAAGGTTGGTTCGACTTTTGCGGTTATTGCTGCGGTTCTTCCTTTGATTATGGTTTTAGACGGAACCTTGTCGAGAATTGACGGATTGATTTTAATTCTTACTTTTGCTGGTTTTACCGTCTGGTTGTTCTCAAAAAAAGAAAGATTTTCCAAGATTTATCAAGATGAGAGTAGTGAGTCTTCAAGTGTTGGTCTTAACACATTCTTTAAAAAAATTTTTATTTTTATCGGAAGTCTTGCCTTGCTTGTGGTGTCAGCGGAAGGAATCATTCGATCTTCTCTGGGTTTTGCCGAAGGTCTCGGATTCTCGGTGCCCTTTGTCGGACTTTTGATTGTTGCAATTGGAACAGGCCTACCCGAAACCTACATATCTTTTAATTTGGCTAAAAGAGGTCAATCGTGGATGATTTTGGGCGGACTTATGGGGGCGGTGGCTTTGTCCTCGACCATGGTTCTTGGTCTGATTTCTGTAATACAACCCATTGTTATTCCGGCTTCAGAATTGGCACATCTGACTTTAGCCAGAATATTCCTGCTTTTGAGTGCTCTGTTTTTCCTGTTTTTTGTCAAAACCGGCAGACAGATTTCCAAGAAAGAAGCAATCTTTCTTCTGCTCTTTTACGCAGTTTTTGTGTTTTCGCTTCTGTATTTACCGGGTTAAAATATTAACATATGAAAAATTTCTTGATAATTATTCTCGCTCTATCTTTTTTGGTTTTTGGTGCCGCTGTTTTTTTCTACTATCAGGAAAAGAATATCTTAAATGAAATAAACAGCTTTGAGGATTGTCTGACGCATGGTTTTCCGGTGATGGAATCTCACCCAAGACAATGTATGACACCGGACGGCAGGAGCTTTACTGAAGTATTGGAAGAGCCGGCTCCTTTGGAAAGAGATGATTTGATCGTTTTAATTTCGCCTAAAGCCGAGGAGTTTATAACAAGTCCGCTTGAGATATCAGGCCAAGCCCGAGGTAATTGGTTTTTTGAAGCAACATTTCCTGTCGTTTTGACTAATTGGGACGGACTGATTATTGCTGAACACTATGCCACCGCTAATCCGCCAGATGGTGGAGACTGGATGACGGAAGAATTTGTGCCATTTAAAGCATCTCTTAATTTTGAAAATCCGTATAAAGAGGGTGACCCGGATTTTATGCGAAGAGGTTCCTTGATTTTACAAAAAAGTAACCCTTCCGGACTGCCCGAATTTGATGACGCCCTAGAGATCACAGTGTATTTTTCTGATTCAGGGATTGAGCTTTAATCTTGTTGCCTAATGATTGAGATTAAAAAGAGATTATAGAGAGATAAAGCAGGGCGCCGTCGTAAGACAGCACCCCGCTGGAGGAGAGAGAGATCATGTTTGAACAACCTATTTTTAATTATAACCCCAATAAAATTAAAAGCAAGTATTTATCCACAACTTAAATAATTATAAAAATGGAGCACTATATTTGTACAGGTGATTGCAATGGGGTGTCGCAAAACCCCGGTCTTTGCCAAGACAAAAGCTGTTCAAAACACAATAAACCGTTGATTTTTTGTGATTGCGACACTTCAGAGAATCATAGGACAGAAGAAAGGCCAAAAGATCCGCAGTAGTTTTTATTAGCGACGTAGAGCAAGAGAAATGTGAAAGCTTTGCTTTCACATTTCCGAGCCGACCCCGTCGTGCCAACGGCCGAGGAGCTAATATAGGTTTAATACTGCGTGGCTTTGTCGCGCGAATGGCCGAGTAAAGCAAGTTCCGATAATACCTTCTTTGCCCCAAGGAACCTTTATTATTGAGTGTCCTCTATACTCAAGCTGTATTTGATTCCAAACAAGACTATTATAGAGAGAACAAGAAACAAAAAGCTATACTGAATATTTAAAATTTCAAAACCGGTCAAAACCCCCGCAGCGATTAGGGGTGCGACAATTAAAGCTAGCGGTCTTGAAATCCGGAAGAAACTTATGATATCTGGTTCTCCAGCTCTTACTTTTTTAAAGAAATAACTTTCCGAGGCGATTTCGGTAAAACTCGCTCCGACTCTCGTCATAAAAAGGACTAGCGCCCAAATTATAAAAACTGGACTGTTTAAAAAGGCCGTTATTGCGGTGCTTGACGCGATTATTAAAAAACCGATTGTCATGATTTCTTTTTCTCCAGTTTTTTTATCCGCAATCCACCCCATCGGAATTTCAAAAATGAGAAATGGCAGAAGCATAATGGTAAAAATCAAGCCGATCTCGGTCCAAGAAAAATGCAAATTTTGCGACAAGTGAATTGGCATATAGATGACCATCCAGGCGAAGAAAAATTGCAGTATAAATTGTACCGCGAAAACTCCAAAAATATTTTTATCAGAAATAATTTTTTTAAAAGTTTCTTTCAAAGAGCTTTTTTTTGGATATTCAATCTTAACTTTTAACCCTCGCTTCGCCAAAAAGAATAAGGGTATAAGTAATGTCGCTGAAACCAGATAAATCTTCCAAAAGTCGCCGTTTGTCAGTATTAATCCGGCCAATGCAGGAGAGATGACAAATGCTAAATTACCCAAGGTCAAATAAATACCCCTTATTCCACCAGTTTTGCTTTCTCTTTGGTCTGAATAGTTTTCTAGAAAAATGTCTAAACAAAAAAGAATGGTCATTATTGTTCCTTGATGCAAGACAAATAAGATTGCGACAAACAGCGGGTTTTCGGTTAAAGCTAGCCCTAATACTGCTAGAAATTCAAGGAATATAAAGAAAAGAACTAGGCGGTAATTTCCAAATTTGGAAATTAGCTCTGGTCCCCTGAGTAAGAAAAACAGATTTAACACCGCTCCTAGAGCAAAGAGAAAACCTAAAGAGCCCGGAGAAAAAAATTGCTCAAGGAACGTTGAGTTTATGTAGATTATGAGAGCAAAGTGGAGTGAGAGAAGAAAATTTGAAGCCAAGATTGAGAATAAAAATCTCAACGACGAATTTATCTTTGAAAGAAAAAACATTTTCCCGCTATCTCTGTTTTTAAATTATTAAACTCCTAAAATTACAGGAATCACGATCGGATGCTTGGCTGTTTTTTGGAACAAAAACTGACTGATGTTCTCGGCGACATTGGACTTAACATATTCAAAGTCTATTGGATTCATGCTGACAGTCGATTCTTCAATTGTTTTTTTGATTATCAGTCTTGCTTGTTGCAGTAAGTCTTGGGACTCTCTTAAATATACGAAACCGCGAGAGATGATATCAGGTGACTTTTTTAATTTTCCAGTTCTGGTGTTAATGCTGGCGATAATGACAAACATACCTTCTTCAGCTAGAGTTTTTCTGTCTCTGATAACAACCTCTTGCATATCGCCAACCGAGTACCCCTCAACCATCATCGGACTGTTCGGAACTTCTTCTTTGAGAATTTTCATTTTTTGACCGTTGTCGTAAATTTCGATGATTGAGCCGTTATTTGGAATCGCAATATTTTCTACTGGGGTGCCAAGAGACTGGGATAATTCGGCGTGTTGCCTTAGCATGTAGTGGTGGCCATGAACTGGCATGAAAAATTTGTAATTTATTTTTTTGTGAATCCATTCCAGCTCGCCGCGGTTGCCGTGACCGGAAGCATGAATGTCAGAATCAAGATAGGTGATGACTTTCGCTTCCGAGCGATATAGGTTGTCTTTGAGTCTGGTGATGGCATATTCATTGCCGGGTATTATAGATGATGACAAAAGGACGGTGTCGTTTTTGCTTAGGGTTATGCTCTTGTGTGTCTTATTGGCGATTCTCATGAGCGCCGCATATTCTTCACCTTGTGCGCCGGTAGCGATTAAGACAACCTTTTTTGGTTCGTAGTTGTTTATTTCGTTTACAGAAATCAAATTTTTAGCTGAAAGGAGATTGAGTTGTTTTATTATCTCTAGATTGGATTTCATACTCCGACCTTCTACAGCAACTTTCTTTCCGTATTTTTCAGCCAAGCTAATTATACTTATAATTCTTTCAACCTGTGAGGCGAAAGTGCCAATGATCAGACGTCCGGTAACATCTCTTATTATTTTTTCTATATTTTTTACAACAACGCTTTCAGATATTGAAAACCCTCGTTTTTCTATACTTGTCGAGTCCATTGTTAGAAGTAGAATTTCTTCTTTTTTGAATCGCTCGTATTGTTTCTCCTCTTCTTCAGTTGGTTTGGATTCAATGTTGTCCACGCGGACGTCTTCTATGAAGACAATTTTTCCTACCGGTGTTTCTATGATAAGCCCCATTGAATCGGGAATTGTGTGAGAGATTGGAAATGATTCTATTTTGAAATGTTCACCTACTCTAAACTTTTCATTACCCTCGATAATCTTTATGTTTAACTCCTGCAGATGGGGAAATTCTTCTTGTCGTTTTTTTATCATCAGTGCGCCAAATTGCCGCGAATAAATCGTCGGATTACCAATCGGTTCAATAATGTAGGGAATTGCGCCGATATGGTCTAAATGTCCGTGAGTGATGAAAAGACCTTTTATTCGGTCTTTGTTTTTCATCAAATACTTTATGTTTGGAATTATAAAGTCTATTCCTGGCGTATTTTCTTCTTTGAATTGCAACCCCGCATCAACAACAATTATGTCATTTTTATATTCTATAGCTGTCATGTTGCGTCCGACCTCCTCTACTCCTCCAAGCGGAATGATGCGAAGATTGTCGCCAATTGGTGGTATTTGCGGAAAACTTTCTTTGGATGTTTGCATTGCCACCCTAGTCTGACGATTTCTAGGTTTTTCAAAGCGTCTCCTATTGGACGAAGGTCTAACTCTTCTTCTGTCACCACCTCCGTGTCTTCCGCTCTCTTTTCGAAATTGTGACTGGTCTTGAGCCACGTTTATTTTTTGCCCCTCTTCTTTTACGATTGAAGCAAAAACCGCATTCTTTTTTTCTTTTGGTCTCATGTCTATTATTAATAAAAACAAACCTGAACGAGAAATTAGGACCTCGTTCGTATTTTTATAATTAAATTATCAGTTTTTAATTTATTTTTGTTTAACAAAAATTTTCCAGATTTTATCAGTTTCAATATACCAATTGTGAACATTTAGAAATCTGTCACTACTTTGTGATACCAAACCTAAATCGACTTCTTTCAGTTTTCGAGGTAAGACATAGATGAAATCCGGAGAATAAATAAATATTGCCGGAGAATCTTCCAAAACTTCTTTTTCAAATTGTATGTATTTTTCCATCCTTTTGTCTTTGTTCAGGATGACTCTGGCTTCTTCAAGAAGTTTGTCAGTAGTTATATTAGCATAAAGTCCGATATTAAACCCAGGGTCATTTCTTTGAGAAGAGTGCCAGAATGGGAACAAGTCCAAATCTCTAGCCGCGCTTATTCCAAAGAGCAGGGATTCGTAATTTCTCGGGCGAATTACGTTTTGACTTAAATCTCCGTTGGCCTCAAAAAATTTTATGTCAACTTCCGCGCCGATTTTCCTCCACTCTTCTTGTAGTATAGTAGCGACGGCTTTGAGGTCCGGCAGGTTGCCGGTAGAAATTGAAAATCTTAATTCTGAATTGCCGTCTTTGGTCTTTCTTGTTCTAACACTCTCTCCTTCTCCCAACTTCCAACCGCCACTCTCCAAAATCTCAATTGCTTTTTCTATCCTACTTGAATCTAGAGAAATGTCTTTGCCTTGTTCAGGTTGCGGTAGGTGGGCAATTGGGACTGGACTGTTTATTGACCGACCAAATCCCAGGAGGACTTCTTCAACAATTCTTTCTTTGTCTAAAGACATATCAAGCGCCCTTCTGACCTCTTTTTGTGTAAAGATTGAAGATTCGTTCTGGTTTAGAAATACTCCGAAGATTCTCGGTAGAACATTTGTTTTTACCAAAGCCCCTTTTTCTATCAAATCCGAAGCTTTTTCGGGAGAAATAGAGGATACACTCTCTACCACCCCTCTTTCAAAAGCTTCTATTAGTTCATTTTCGTTGGTATAGAATCGTAAAATTACGTTCTTTAAAAACGGTTCTCCCAAAGTGTAATTTCTAAAAGAAGTTAAGTGATAAGAAATTGGCAATCCGTTCGAATCTTTTTTTAGACTTTTTATTTTATATGGTCCGGAACCTACGGGCTCTATATTTAATAGACTGAAAGAAAATTGTTCTTGACTTAGGTTATTCCAGAGGTGTTTGGGTAATATGCCTAAAGTTGCATTGTCCAAAAACATGGCGTATGGCTGGCTTAGTATAAAACTTATAGTCTTGCTGTCTTTTACTTCTGTTTTTACACCTTCCCAATTTGCTCTTCTCGGACTTCTCAGACTTGGTTCTTGGATTTTGAGAACGGTGAATTCAACATCCGCGGTTGTGACTGGCTTCCCATCATGAAAATATATTTCGTCTTTCAAGATAAAGGTATATTTAAGCCCGTCCTCGCTGACCTCCCAACTTTCTGCTAAATCAGGAATAAGCTCTCCTTTCGGTGTAGATTTTAAGAGACCAGAATAAATAAGTGCTACCAAGTCTCTATCTGCGTTTGAGCCGGGCAAAGCCAAAACAGGGTTTGCAAAACGGGGTGAACCGACGATTCCCTCGACCAGAGTTCCTCCGTGTGCTGGTACTGGAACAGTTAAAGCGTAATTTGCTCGTAATAGGAGTGTGGCGCTTGAGATTGAGAGTAGGAGAATCAAGAACAGCCCCAAAACTTTTTCCGTCAAAGAAAGAGAGTCCAAAACTTTTCCAACTTTTTTCTCGCCGGGTAATTCCCAACTTTGTTTCAATAAGATAGATGCTTTGTTTAACATAAAAATTAGCCGCCTATTGTTTAGACGCTTTTAATTTCGAAGATTTAAAGCAGAAGTGCCAAGATTGAAGCCAAAACAAAAATAACAGCTAGAACAATAGTAGTGTTGAATATTGTTTTTTCAAACCCACGTCTTTCAAAATGGCTTCCGCTACCGTCTCCTCCGCCAAAAGCTCCGCCAACCCCAGCTTCTGAACGCTGGAGCATAACAAGGGCTATGATGGCGATTGATAAAGCGACCTGTATAAAAGGTAATAAGCTCTGTATTAGACTCATTTATCAGATTATACCAGGGCTGACAAATAAAGCAAACCGTTAGATATTGACCAGATCAATCTGATTGTTTATACTAACTGCGCTTAATAACTAAAAATGGTCGCATTTATAAGTCTTATTTTCTTTGTTTAACCTATGAGCAAGAAAGATTTTCCCCCAAAAAGGTCGTCTTTAAAGGTAATTCCTCTTGGTGACAGAGTTTTAGTAAGACCTCTTTTGGAAGAAGAAACCGGGAAGAAAAATCAATTCGGGATTATTATTCCAGAAACGATTGATAAGGAAAAACCAGAGCAAGGAGAAGTTCTAGCTGTCGGCGAAGGCAGGTATGAAGACGGTAGAGTGGTGCCGATGCGATTAAAAGCCGGTGACAAGGTGTTGTTTTCAAAATACGGATATGATGAGGTAAAGGTTGACGACGAAGAACTTTATATTTTGAAAGAAGAAAGTATATTAGCAGTAATAAAATAGGCGCTAGGATTTAGGCACTAGGCGCTAGGGAAATTCCTAAAGCCCAAGACCTAACAACCTAAAACCTATACTCTATAACCTAAAATTATGTCTAAAAAAATAATTTATGGCGAAGACGCCAGAAAATCTCTAAAAAGAGGAATTGATAAAGTCGCTAATGCGGTAAAGATTACTATCGGCCCTCGCGGTCGTAATGTCGTTTTGGATAAAGGTTATGGTGGTCCGACAATCACCAACGATGGCGTTTCAATCGCCAAAGAAATTTCCCTTTCCGACAAATTTGAAAATATGGGCGCTGAAATCGTAAAAGAGGTTGCTTCCAAAACAAACGATATTGCCGGCGATGGAACTACAACTTCCGTGATTTTAACCCAAGCTTTGGTTGACGAAGGTATGAAGCATACGACTCTCGGAGTCAACGCTATGGCGGTTAGAAGTGGAATAGAAAAAGCCGCAAATAAAGCGGTTGAGGCCCTAAAAGAATTAGCTAAGCCGGTGAAAGACAGAGAAGAAATCAGACAAGTCGCGACCATTTCAGCCGAGTCGGAAGAGCTTGGGAAAATAATTGCCGATACAATAGATAAGGTTGGAAAAGATGGGGTAGTAACCGTTGAGGAATCGCAATCATTCGGGGTTGAATCAGAAGTTGTGGAGGGTATGGAATTTGACAAAGGTTATGTCTCGCCCTACATGATTACCGATGCCGAGCGGATGGAAGCGGTCTATGAAGACGCGGGAATTTTGATTACCGATAAGAAAATTTCCGGCATAAAAGAAATTTTGCCGTTTCTGGAAAAACTTGCTCAAACTGGGAAAAAAGAGCTTGTAATTATTGCTGACGATGTGGAAGGCGAAGCGCTGGCAACTTTTGTGGTTAATAAATTGCGTGGCGGTTTCAATGTTTTGGCCGTCAAAGCGCCGGGTTATGGTGACAGGAAGAAAGAAATGCTTGAAGATATTGCGATTACTACCGGCGGAAAAGTTGTTTCGGAAGAATTAGGGCTTAAGCTAGAGAGCGCGGGTCTTGATGTGTTGGGTAAAGCTAGAAAAATTATCGCTACCAAGGACAATACAATAATTGTTGGCGGTAAAGGCAAAAGATCTGATATTGATGCTCGAGTTGCCCAAATTAAGAAACAGAGAGAGATGTCGGATTCGAAATTTGATATTGAAAAATTGGATGAAAGAATTGCTAAGCTTTCGGGCGGGGTCGCGATCATTAAAGTTGGTGCGGCGACCGAGACCGAAATGAAGTATTTGAAATTAAAAATTGAGGATGCTGTCGCCGCGACCAAAGCGGCTATTGAGGAGGGAATTGTTACCGGAGGTGGCAGTGTTTTGGTTCGAGCAGCGTCTAAGATTAAACTTGGTCGGACTGATATTTTGTCCGAAGACGACATTGGCTATAATGTGGTGGTCAAAGCTTTGGAAGCGCCTTTGAGACAGATTGTTTTAAATACCGGTAAAGAAGATGGCGGGGTGATTGTAGATAAAGTCAAAAATTCCGACAATCCGAACACCGGTTATGACGCTCTAAATAATAAAGTTGTAGCGGATATGTTCAAGCAGGGAATTATAGACCCATTGAAAGTCGCGCGAAGCGCGGTTCAAAACGCCGCGTCAGCCGCCGCTATTCTTTTGACAACCGAAGTGGCGGTTGCCGATGAGCCGGAAAAGGAAGATAAATCTGGAGGTGCTGGAATGGGCGGAGGTATGGGTATGGGCGGTGGAATGCCCGAGATGATGTAATAGAGATAGAAACTAGAAATTGGTAGAAATTTGGAAACTAACAACCCCGCCCCGGCATTTGCCGGGGCGGGGTTGTTAACAACTCTTACTAAATCATGAGATTTTCCTGCTAAACTAAAAACTAAGAACTACTAACTACTAACCATAAACTAAACTCATGCTCCCGGAAAATCAACTCAATAATTTAGAGCAGGAACAAGCTATGTAATAAATTGGTATTTGCTCTGACTTTTTGATACACTATTTTTATGAGCAAAGCATTGGAAAAAAAGATTATTGCAACCGTTCGTAAAGCGGTGGCCGAGTCGGTTCATGATGCACTAACCGACCCTGATTATGGACTAGAATTAACTCCGGCCGTTCGTTCAAAATTGACCAATTACCGCCGGAAGAAAAAACACCAGCTAACCCCTCTGTCTGAAGTTAGGCGCCGTTTTTCTTAATGATTTATGATGGATTGGCGTATTGAGATTGAAAAGGACGCTATTCGGGACCTGGAAAAGATTTCATCAGCTTTCAGACAGAACGTTTTTGGAGAAGCTTGACTGGTTGCAAAAGAACTTCTCAGAAATAACTCCGGCGCCACTAGGTGGAGAATGGAAAGGGTTCTATAAATTAAGAGTTGGAGATTATCGTGTTATTTATGATGTTAACTGGTCTGCTTATCGGATAATTGTGGTAGTTGTTGACCATCGCTCCCGCGTTTATCGCAGAAAACGTAAATAACTTATTAGGTTGTTTTTTAAAAACTAAGAACTACTAACTACTTACTACTAACTAATTTTTATGCCCCCAGAAAATCAATTTCAGAATCAAAATCAGGAGGTGAATTCTCCGAAGAAAAAAAGCCCTTTAATTTGGGCGATAGTTTTAATCGTAATTTTATTTGGTGCCGGAACTATTGCGGGGTATCTTGCTTTGAATACAGAAAGACCGGTTCAAGTAATTGAACCGCAGATTGAATTTGAAGAGACAACTTTTGATACTTCAGATTGGCAAACATATCGAAACGAAGAATTTGGGTTTGAAGTAAAATACCCGGATGATTTTAGAGTTTTTGATCGACAATTAAATAAAAGTAATGTTGTTAATCTTCCAGGTTCTATTGGTATTGTTGAATTTTGTCCTCTTTCTCTTGGGATTCGTTGCGACCATCCATCTGGTAGGCCGGGTATTCACCTTGGTATTTCTAATCAACCAACAGATATAATTTTTACAAATTCAGAACAATCAATTAGATCGATAAGGTATCGTGATTATATAGTTAATAACATAAAACATTTGGACCTAAATGGTATAACTGGATTTATTATTGATGCAGATAATAATCAAGGTAGTAGATTTATAAATTTTGTTGTTGTGAGTGAAAACTATATATTTACCATGTTTGGCTGGGGGAATACTGAGGAAGAAAGGATAGATTTTGGTACAAAGATTTTTGAAGTGGCACCGACCTTTCAATTTATTCAGTAAAGGTGGAAAAAATGCTATAATACAGCTCTATAAAATTAATCGTATAAAATAATATGAACGCATTCACATATATTCTTATTGGACTTATTGTCCTCACCGTTCTCTGGGTCATAATGGCCTTTAATCGTTTTGTTCGTTTGATTAATCGAGCCAAGGAAGCTTGGGCTGACATTGATGTTCAACTCAAAAGGCGCTATGACCTTATTCCGAATTTGGTCAACACCGTCAAAGGTTATGCTTCTCACGAGAAAGGAGTTTTTGAAGCGGTCACTGAAGCAAGGACTCGATCAATGAACGCCGAAGTCAAAGGCGATGTAAAAGGAGTAGCTCAAGGTGAAAATATGCTTGCCGGCGCTCTAAAATCCCTTTTTGCCGTGGCGGAAAATTATCCCGACCTCAAAGCCAATACAAATTTTTTGGAGCTTCAAAGAGAATTGTCTGATACAGAAAATAAAATTCAAGCAGCCCGAAGGTTTTACAATACCAATGTTAGAGATCTAAATACCGCTGTCGAGTCATTTCCGGCCAACATTGTCGCTAAAATGTTTAAGTTTTCTCAAAGAGACTTTTTTGAACTTGGTGAAGGGGAGGCGGCGGCCAAAGAGCCAGTTTCTGTAAATTTTTAAAAATTTACAGAAAGACCCCGACCCTTACTTCATACTTTATTATTTAAATTAAAAATTTTTTAAATTTATGGAGCAAAACCAATCGTTTGTTGAAGGACAGTCGCAACCGCAGTCTCAAGTCGCGGTTGCGGCTCTGCCGGAAGTAAAATTTGCCGGCTTCTGGCGTCGTTTTGGAGCCGGAATTATTGATATGGTTATCTTAGCCGTTGCTTCTGGAATCTTGTCTTTTATTTTTGGTGAAGCAATGCAATTTCTTGGTACCATAGTCGGCTGGCTTTATTTTGCTTTTTTTGAGAGTTCCAACAAACAGGCAACTCTTGGCAAAATGGTTTTACGTCTTCAGGTTACCGATATTGAAGGCAAAAAACTTTCTTTTTGGCGAGCGACCGGAAGGCATTTTGCAAAAATTCTTTCCATCCTTATTTTGTTTATCGGATACTTTATGATTGGCTGGACAAAGAAAAAGCAAGGTCTTCACGATATTATTGCTAAAACGCTAGTTATCAAACATCGGTGAATTAGGGGATAGGGTTTAGCCACTAGCCAATAGGAAATGAAAAATTCTGCGCGCCTCTCTAAACCCTAAACCCTAGTGGCTAGACCCTAATCTTATGAATATATATAAGGAACAAGACAAAAATATCCGAAAGACATGGTTTTTAATGTTTTTCTTTTTGGTTGTGGTAATTGCCGTCGGCTGGTTGATCTCTTGGTACTTTGATTCACCGGGCATTCTTTATATCGCAGTCATTTTTGCTATTCTGATGAATTTTTTCAGTTACTGGTATTCGGACACAATAGTTATCAAATTGACGCGAGCTAAGCCGATCTCTCGCGAAAGCCACCGCGAGCTTTGGAACATTGTTGAAAATCTCTCCATAACTGCCGGACTACCGATGCCGAAACTTTACATTGTAGAAGACTCGGCGCCGAACGCTTTTGCCACTGGCCGTAATCCAAAAAATTCTGCTGTGGCGGTCACTTCCGGCCTGCTTCAAATTTTAGAGCGCACGGAACTTGAAGGGGTTATTGCTCACGAGCTTTCTCATATCGGCAATCGCGATATGCTGGTTTCTACTATTGCTGTAACTTTGGTCGGATTTATTGCGATTCTAGCCGACATTTCTTGGCGGATGGCTTTTTTTGGTGGAGGACGGCGAGATGGCAAAGGCGCTGGCTGGCTTATGATTTTAGCAATTGTGGCCATAATTTTGGCGCCAATTGCCGCGAAAGTTATTCAGTTAGCAGTTTCCCGAAAGCGAGAATTTTTAGCTGATGCTTCCGGCGCGCTTTTGACTCGCTACCCGGAAGGTTTGGCCTCGGCTCTTCAGAAAATTTCAAATTACAGCCGGCCGATGCGACATGCCAGCCACGCTACTTCGCATCTCTTTATTTCCAATCCGTTCGGTTCACAGGGCTTTGTCGGTTTTATGAACAAACTTTTTTCTACTCATCCGCCAGCGCAAGAAAGAATCAGAGCTTTACGTGGAGAAAAATAATTTTTGGGAATGTTTAAAAATTTAAGAATTCATTCAACTGTTTCTGAAAATCCGAACTTCTTTGACAAAATTTTGGATAAAGTTTTTCTGTGGCTGATACCAAAAAATATTGTTCCGAATCACGTTACGACTTTTCGCTATCTTTCTATTCCTGTAATTTTGTATCTTTTGCTCTCTGGCTTCCATGGCTGGAGCATAATTCTTTTTTCAATCTCGGCTTTTTCTGACGCGATTGATGGTTCTTTAGCTCGGACTAGGCGACAGATTACTGATTGGGGAAAACTTCATGACCCTTTGGCTGACAAGCTTTTAATTGGTTCTGTTGGCGCAGTGGCAGTTTCAATTTATTTGAGTTTTTATTTGATGATGGTTATTGTCATCATAGAGCTCTTCTTGATTTTAAATGCTATTATAAAAATCAGAAGCGGCGACAAAACAATAACAGCCCTCTTGCCGGGTAAGGTTAAAATGATTTTACAGTCTGTTGGCGTAGGGTTGGTTCTGCTTTTTATTGTTTTTCCTATACCTTGGATTTTGTTTTTAGCCGCCACCCTTCTCTATCTTTCAATATTTTTTGCACTACTTAGTCTTATCGTTTATAGTTCTATCTAGAATTTTTGAATATATAAGGAGGGTTCGCATAGCGGTCTAGTGCGCACGCTTGGAAAGCGTGTATGTCGAAAGGCATCAAGGGTTCGAATCCCTTACCCTCCGCAGATAGAGACTTCCCACCTTTCGACCTTGCTGTTGGGCCGGTTGTTTACATCGTTAAATTATTAATTTTAAATGAATCTTGCAAACAAAAAATTTATTTTTCTTATCACGCCCGTTATTTTTTTTATTGGCACAATTTTATTTTTTATTTTAATTTTTGAATCTCCAACCGAAAAACATACGACCCCTGATGTATTTTATAAAGAAAACATATTGCTTATCGGCAATTCAACGGTAAGTTTGGAGATAGCGGATACGACAGAAACAAGGATTAAGGGTTTGTCAGGTAGAGACAGACTAGATGACAGTCATGGACTTCTTTTTGTCTTTGAAAAACCGGATTTTTACGGCATTTGGATGAAGGAAATGAAATTTGCTATCGATATTGTGTGGTTAGATGAAAATTTATCAGTCGTTGATTTCAAAAAATCTGTAGCACCGGAAACTTTTCCAGAAGTTTTTTATCCAGTAAGCCCAGCGCTTTATGTTTTGGAATTAAATGCCGGATTTCTCGATGAAAATTCAGTCAAAATCGGAGACGTGGCCGAATTGAAATAAAGTTTTCCCCAACCGTCCGTTTTCTCTCCTCAAAATCATTTCTTGTCGCTAAATTTTTCCAAATTCAGGTCTTATTTTTCAAGGGTTTTTTTGGGAGCACGGATTTTGTCTTTACAAAGTCTGTGATTTGTTTTCTCCAACGATAAAAACCTGCTTTTTTCTGTTCTGTGGAAAACTTTTTTGGGTTAAAATGTATGGGCAAAATAATTTTATTCACTTAACCAAAAGAGACATGGTAAAAACAGCAAAACCGCAAGGTAAAAGGTCGAATCTTATAAAGAAAGTTCAGAAAAGAAGTGGTGAAGTTGTTGATTTTGATATTGAAAGAGTTTCAAGTGCTATTTACAAAGCCATGTTGGCAACCGGCGAGGGGTCTTTTGAAGAAGCAGGTATGGTTGCGAATAAAGTTTTAGCGGATTTGGTGAGAATTTCCAAAAAACATCCAAATTTTTTGCCGACTGTTGAGGGAATTCAGAATTCTGTTGAAAAAGAACTGATGCTCTCCGAATATGTCGCAACCGCTAAGTCTTACATTCTTTATCGTGAGCAAAGAAACAAAATGAGAGTTTCTGGTTTGCAAGTTCCGGAGAAAGTCAGAAAACTTGCTGCTGAAAGCAAGAAGTATTTTAAAAATTCTTTAGCCGAATTTATCTTTTACAGAACTTATGCGCGTTGGATTGAAGAAGAGCAGAGAAGAGAAACTTGGATTGAGACAGTTGATCGTTATGTTGGCTTCATGAAAGAAAATCTTGGAGACAAGTTAAGCAAATCTGAATATCAGGAAGTCAGGGAGGGAATTTTAAATCACCAAGCGATGCCATCAATGCGTTTGTTGCAGTTTGCTGGTAAGGCGGCGCGTTCAACTAATGTCTGCGCTTATAATTGTTCATACATCGCGCCAGAAAATTTTCAAGATTTGGCGGAGATAATGTATGTTTCGATGTGTGGCACCGGAGTTGGTTGGTCGGCTGAAAGTCAGAACGTTCAAAAATTTCCGCAAATAAAAATCCAAACTGGTAAAAAGCTGCCGGCTTGTGTTATAGAAGATAGTAAAGAAGGGTGGTGCAACGCTTTTGTTTTGGGTATGAAGACTTGGGCTGAAGGGAGTGATATTGAATTTGATTATTCTAAAATAAGACCCGCTGGCGCTCGCTTGAAAACTATGGGGGGCAAAGCTTCTGGGCCTGAACCATTGAGAAGATTGCTTAGCTTTACCAGAGACAAAATGCTGAAAAAACAGGGCAAGCGTCTTTCAAATATTGATGTTCACGATATTATCTGCATGGTTGGTGATTGTGTTGTTTCCGGAGGTGTTCGACGGAGTGCCATGATTTCTCTTTCAGATTTTGATGATCAGGAAATTAGAGACGCGAAAAAAGGTCAGTTTTATATTACCGAACCGCAAAGGAGCTTGGCGAATAATTCAGCAGTTTATACCAATAAGCCGACTAGCACAGAATTTCTAGAAGAATGGATCGCTTTGATGAAGTCTGGCAGTGGTGAGAGAGGGATTTTCAACAGAGGGTCACTTGCTAAGACTTTACCCCAAAGAAGAATTAAATTCTTGAAAGAATGCCCAGAGAGTTATTTTGACAGCACCGGAGAGAATATCATAGGAAGTATTGGAACTAATCCTTGCGGCGAAATAATCTTGCAATCTAAACAATTCTGCAACTTGTCCGAAATTGTAGCCAGAAAAGAAGACAATCTAGATTCGCTTTTGAAAAAAATGCGTTTGGCCACCATTCTTGGTACTTATCAAGCGACCTTAACCAATTTCTCTTATCTTTCAAAAAAATGGAAAGAAAATTGTGAAAAAGAAAGACTACTCGGAGTTTCAATTACTGGTCACTGGGATTGTCCGGCTCTGAAAGATGCCAAAGTTTTGAAAGCCCTACGGGATGAGGCGGTAAAGATCAATCGACAATACGCTAAGAAGTTTGGTGTGAACATTTCAACCTGCATCACTTGTGTCAAGCCGTCAGGAACTTTGTCGCAGATGGTTGATTGCGCTTCAGGTATGCATCCTAGATATTCAAAATACTACATAAGGAGAATTAGAATTTCAGCTACCGATTCTCTTTTCAAAATGTTGCGCGATCAGGGCGTGCCCTATAAGCCGGAGGTTGGTCAGACGATGGAGAGCGCTTATACTTTCGTCTTTGAGTTTCCAGTTAAGGCGCCTGCCGGCTCGCACATATTCAAAGACGATTTATCTGCCATTGAGCAACTTGAGTATTGGAAATTGGTGAAGGAAAATTATACCGAACACAATCCTTCAGTAACCGTTTCAATTGGTGAAAACGAGTGGATTGAGGTAGCTAACTGGTTGTACAAAAACTGGGACATTATTGGCGGACTTTCTTTTCTTCCGAGAGATAACCATGTTTACCAACTAGCTCCGTTTGAAGAAATCGATGAGAAGAAATATAAGGAAATATCAGGACGTCTTGAGCATATTGATTTTTCAAAAATCATGACTTATGAGAAGCAAGACGAGACTGAAGCTAAAAAAGAATTAGCTTGTGTTGCCGGAGTTTGTGAGGTTGATGAAATCGTTCAAACTGCGCCTTCTGTTTCGCAAAGTTAAACAGCAAAATGTCTAAAACAAAAAAGATAAAAGTTGCTATAAATGGCGCTGGGCGTATTGGCCGATCGTTTATTAGAGCAGCTTTGGAAAGAGAAGATTTAGAAATTGTAGCGGTCAATGATTTGGGCGATATAGGAAACATCGCTTATCTTTTAAAATACGATACTGTTTATGGTAAAAGTAAATTTGAAGTAGAAATTGGCGAACGTCAGGAGCACTTGTCGCTTGATGGTCAAAAAATTCTATTTTTTAGTCAGAAAGACCCTCTGCAATTACCTTGGAAAGAGCTTGATATTGATGTTGTCGTTGAATCGACCGGCGTTTTTACCAAATTTGAAACAGCCAAAGTTCATTTGGAAGCTGGTGCCAAGCGCGTAGTTATCACTGCGCCGGCAAAAGACGAACCGTCTAATGAATCGCAGGCCACAGTTTTGATGGGTATTAATGATGAGAAATTAAAAACCTGCAACATTACTTCTAACGCTTCTTGCACGACAAATGCCGGTAGCCCGGTCATTCAAATTTTGAACGAGACGATTGGTATAGAAAAAGCACTTTTGAGCACTGTTCATGGCTATACTGCGAGCCAAAGTGTCGTTGATTCGCCAAATGGCAAAAAATTTCGGCTTGGTCGCGCCGCGGCGCAAAACATTATTCCAACCTCCACTGGCGCGGCTATTGCTACGACCAAAGCTATTCCAGAGCTTGAGGGCAAATTTGATGGTATCGCTCTGCGTGTTCCCGTGCCGGCCGGCTCAATTGCCGATATAACTTTTATCACTAAAAGAAATACTTCTGTTGAAGAGGTAAATAAAATTTTAGAAAAAGCCGCCAAAGAAGAAAGATGGAAGGGAATTTTTGGAATTACCAAAGAACCGCTTGTCTCTTCTGATATTTTAGGAAGTCCTTACGGCTCCATTGCCGACCTGGATTTAACCCGCGTGGTGGACGGCAACTTAGTGAAAGTTTTGGCTTGGTATGACAACGAGATGGGGTATGTTCATACTTTGATTGAGCATGTAGTAAAACTTGGTCAGTATATCAAATAAAATTTTTAATAAAAAAGTTGTTATCGTATCCGATCGCGTTGGGCTTGAACTTAAAGAAACACAAAATATATAACCAATTCAACACGGCCGTGTTGAATTGGTTATATATGTTATTTTTAGGGAGTTTAAGATTTTTTCTAAATAGTCTAAAATTTTTTAAATTATATTTGTTGAGGGAATAAGAATTAAAAATATTACTATGATAGAATATAAATATGCAAATTTTTATTGCATCAGACCACGCCGGGTTTGAACTTAAAGAAAAACTAAAAGTTTTTTTGAAAGAGCTTGGATATGAGATGGAAGATAAAGGCGCCTTTGAATTGAATCCGGATGATGATTACCCAGATTTTATTGTACTAGTTGCAGAAGAAATAGCCCTTCGACAAGCTCAGGGCGATCACGATGCTAAGGGCATCGTGATCGGTGGTTCAGGTCAGGGCGAGGCAATTTGCGCCAATAAATTTAAAAGTGTCAGGGCGGCAGTTTTTTATGGCGGAGATAAAAAAATAATTTCTTTATCTCGCGAACACAATGACGCTAATGTTTTGTCACTAGGAGCACGCTTCTTAAACGAAGAAGAAGCCAAAGAGGCGGTAAAGCTCTGGTTGGAAACGCCATTTTCAAAAGACGAAAGACATATCCGACGAATAAAAATGCTAGAAGCTAACAGCTAATGATTAAAGTCATTCCCGCAATAATTCCAAAAAGTTTTCATGATTTGGAAGAGAAAATGTCTCAAGTTGTAGGGCTCGTACCCCTGGTGCAGATTGACGTTATGGATGGCAAACTCACTCCGGAAGCATCTTGGCCCTATTTGAATTCCGAAAATACTGATTTTGTAGCAATAAAAAAAGAAGAAAAAGAGTTTCCCTTTTGGGAAGAATTGGATTTTGAGGTTGATTTAATGGTTCGCCAGCCGGAAAACGTTTGGTTTGATTGGATTATCGCCGGCGCTAAAAGAATTATTTTTCATGTTGAATCAACAGAAGATCTGGGTAGTTTGGTAAAAAATTTTAAAGAAAAACTTCCAGCCAGTGATTCAGCTCTTCATATTGAACTCGGACTTGCGCTAGATATTGACACTCCGAACGAAAAAGTTTATCCGTTTGTGCCTGAACTGGATTTTGTCCAGTTTATGGGAATTGCCAAAATTGGTTTTCAAGGCCAGCCGTTTGATGAAAGAGTTTTGGAAAAAATAAAAAGTTTTAAGCAGAAGTTTCCGGAAGCGATCGTTAGTGTTGACGGGGGAGTAAGTTTGGAAACCGCTCCTCGCTTGATAGAAGCCGGCGCAACCCGCCTCGCCTCCGGCTCGGCGATTTTTGAAAGCGGAAACATTTCTGGTACTATAGAGAATTTGAAAAATCTAGGTTAAAATATTTGCATGTCTCACAAACTAACTGACCAAAAAAAGGACGAGCTTGCATTGATTGCCAATAATGTGAGGCAGTCAATTATTGAATCGCTAATTGAAGCCGGCTCGGGACATACCGCCGGACCTTTAGGAATGGCAGACATTTTTACCGGGCTTTATTTTCATCTCTTAAAACATGACCCTAAAAATCCGGAGTGGGAAGAGCGAGACAGGGTGATTTTATCCAACGGGCACATTTGTCCGGTGCTTTACGCGACAATGGCTCATGCCGGATATTTTCCGGTTGAGGAACTTAAAACTTTGAGAAAATTTGGTTCTCACCTGCAAGGACATCCTCATAGAGAATATTTACCGGCGCTTGAAACCAGCTCCGGACCTTTAGGTTCAGGACTTTCACAAGCAGTTGGTATGGCTTTAGCTGAGAGAATTGATAACGGAACTTCATCGCAAAAATTTTTCTACTGCTTAATGTCAGACGGCGAGTTGGACGCCGGCAACACTTGGGAAGGAGCGATGCTTGCCGGAAAAGAAAAGCTTTGGAATTTAATAGCGATAATTGACAGAAATAATATTCAAATTGACGGCGTTACTGAAGATATTATGCCACTAGAACCTTTACGAGCTAAATGGGAAGCTTGGAATTGGCATGTAATTGAGGTTGACGGACATAATTTTGAAGAGATTGTGGATGCGGTTAATCAAGGTAAAGCCGTGTTTAACAAGCCGACGGTGATCATTGCTCATACTATTCCCGGAAAAGGTGTACCCGAATTTGAGCGCGATTTCCGTTGGCATGGCGCGCCTCCCGGCAAAGGTCCGACTGATAAAATTCCAGCAGACAAACAAGGAGAAGTGGCGCTTAAAGCTTTAAGGAGTTTGGGGGGGAAGATAAGAGGGGAACATGAATAGGTAGGGTATATGGTGTAGCCAATAGGGTTTAGGGAAATTAGAAAAATGAAAGTTATTCTATGTGCATTATAAAGTTTTGAAATAATTTATGATAAACAGAGACGTAAAATTGAATCCTCATATTTTTGAAAAGGACGTCGAGCAAGAACCGATCAGAAAAGGATTTGGAAAAGGGCTTTTGGCTGCAGGCGAAGCGGATGAAAGGGTGGTTGGGCTTTGCGCAGATTTGACCGAGTCAACCCAAATGCATCTTTTTCGGGATAAGTTTCCGGAGCGCTATGTTCAGATCGGTGTTGCCGAGCAGAATTTGGCAACGGTTGCATCCGGTATGGCGGCTATGGGAAAAATTCCTTTTATCACTTCTTACGCTATGTTTTCTCCGGGCAGGAATTGGGAACAAATCAGAACGACAATTTGCTATAACGACCGACCTGTAAAAATTGCCGGAAGCCATGCTGGAATTTCTGTCGGTCCCGATGGCGGAACTCATCAAGCGGTTGAAGATATGGCTATTATGAGAGTTATTCCAAAAATGGTTGTTTTATCTCCCTGTGATTCAATTGAGGCAGAAAAAGCGACTATGGCAGTCGCAAAAACCGACTCACCGACTTACATTCGACTAGCTCGCGAAAAAACTCCAATAATTACCACCCTCGAAACTCCTTTTGAAATCGGTAAAGGGCAAATATTTTGGGATTCGTCATCTAACGGAAAAAAACCGGAAGTGGGAATTATTTCAACTGGCGCTTTAACTCACAAAGCTTTAGTTGTCGCTAAGGAATTGGAAGAAGAAATTCCGGTGAAGGTGCTAAACCTTTCAACTATAAAACCGCTTGATGAAGAATCTATCATTTCTCTGGCAAAAGAATGCGGAGCGATTGTTACAGTTGAAGAGCACCAAATAAGAGGAGGCATGGGTTCCGCTGTAGCAGAGTGTTTGGCCAAAAATTGTCCGGTGCCAATTGAATTTGTGGGTGTTGACGATAAATTTGGGCAATCCGGAGAGCCGGAAGAGCTTATTGAACATTACGGCATGGGAGTCTCTCATATAAAAGAAGCTGTAAAACGTGTGACAAACAGAAAATAGATTATCTAACAGTTTCGTAAACTTTTTCTATTGGCTTTTTACTAAAGACAATCTGCCAGAGTTGATATTTACCCGACCGAAATGCTCCAGCACAAATCAATAAATAATATTTCCAAAGCCGGTAAAATTTTTCTCCATATTTTTCTTTTATTTTTGGCCAATTTTTGTCAAAATTTTCAAACCAAGCCATTAAAGTCGGGTCGTAATATTTGCCGAAATTTTGGAGGTCATGGGTGATAAATAGATTATCAGTAGCGGTAAAAATTTGTCCCAAGGAAGGTAAAGCCATGCCGGGGAAAATATATTTTTCAACCCATCTGGTTTCTGACTGTCTTTTATTTGGAGTTTTATATATTCCACCGAAGCAGTGAAGCAGAAATATTCCTCCATCTTTTAGATTTTTGTGAGCCGATTGCATATATTCCAAATAATTTTTATGCCCGACATGTTCAAACATTCCCAGAGATATTATCCGGTCAAATTTTTCATCTACTTTTCTGTAGTCTTGGATTCTAATATCTACCGGTAAACCCTGGCACGATTTCTTGGCATATTCCGCTTGATTTTTTGAAAGGGTGATACCGACGCACTTGGCGCCGTATTTTTCCGCCGCAAACTTAACAAAACTGCCCCAGCCACAGCCAATGTCTAAAACGCTCATTCCGGGCTTTAAGCCAATTTTTTGACAGACCAAATCTAATTTTGCTTCTTGAGCTTCGTCCAAATTTTGGGCGTTCTTCCAATAACCGCAGGTATAAGTCATTCTTTTATCCAACATAAATTCAAACAAATCATTTCCGATGTCATAGTGGTGCCGGATCTGTTTAAATACATTTGATTTTTTCTGCAGATTAAAAATTTTTTCTTTTAAAAAAATTCCCCAAGTGGTCCAATGATTTTTAAAAGCCAAAGAAAAGTCGGCTTTTATTAGTTGCTCCAATAGTCTGTCGATCTGTTGACAATCCCAAAGGCCGTCGACGTAAGCCTCGCCCAAAGCGGTTAGTCCGCCGAGTTTAACTTTTCTAAAAACTTTTTTGTTGTTGACTTGAATATCCCAAGGTCGGCCACCATTTATTTTTACGTCGGCTTTTTCCAAAATCTTTTGAAGTTTTTTATCCATATAGTTTATTCCAATAGTTTATTCCAACTGTTCCGGTTTATAATTTTCCGGCGCTTTGGCCAGAAATTCTTCCAACTTTTCTCGGCCCAAAAGGCCTTCTTGGGCGCCGATGTATTGAACAACAGACATTGAGTTTATTGGTCCCCAAGCGAGGGCCTCGGGGATTGATTTACCCAAAATCAAGGCGCAGGTAAAAGTTGAAGAAAAAGAGTCGCCGGCGCCGGTGCGATCGACCGGAGGTTTAGGGTCCGGATACATCGGCATATGCCAGATTTCTTTACCATCATAAGTGTAGGCACCTTCCGGACCATCGGTAATAACGACAATTTTCGGCCCCAAATCATGCATCGCTTTCAAGAGTTCCGGAATTTCCGATCCTTTTTTATTTGTGATTTTTTGCGCTTCCTCTTTGTTGCAGAAGAAAAGCTCGGTTAGTTCGTATAGGTCCTTCAGTTTTTCGGCACCCAATTTAATCTGAAAAGTGCCCGGCTGAAAAGCCAGTTTGATTTCCGGATTTTTTCGCAACCAGTCGGCAATCTCGAGATGATGCGGAAGGGAATTGGAAGCTAATGAGCTTAAATAAATCCATTTTGGCGCCGGATTTATTTCCGGTAATTTATAATCGTATTCTTGGTGTTTGACCAAAATTGTTCGCTCTTCTTTGTAGCGTAGAACAAAGTGATAATTTGATTTCATCCCCTTATGAACTTGCACATAATCTGTCGCTACTTTTTCTTTTTTTAATTGAGCCAGTTGCTCTTCGCCATAAGAATCGTTCCCCATATTTGTCAGGAGGGCCGAATTAAGTCCTAAGCGGTGGGCGGCTACAGCGGCGTTCGGACTATTGCCCACGGCCGGCACGATAACCACATCTCGGAAAGGTAATTTTTCACCGAAACGCATACAAAGCTCCTTACTCTTTTCAGGGTTGTCGGTTTCTATCCAGGCCTCTTCAAGCTCAATAAAAGCGTCTGTCACAATATCGCCAATCGCCAAAAAATCAATTTTAGACATGTGGAAATTATATCACAAAGAAATTCGCGTTAATGATACAATTATTTTTATGAAAATTTATGTGACGAGAAAAATTCCCGAAGCAGGAATAAGTCTTTTAAAAGATAAGGGTTATGAAATTGATGTCAGCCCGCATGACAGAGTGTTGGAAAAATCGGAGTTGATTTCCGCTCTGAAACAAAAGCCGTATGAGGCGGTTTTGTGTCTTTTAACCGACAAAATTGATGCGGAAGTTTTTGATGCAGTTCCGACAGCTAAAATTTTTGCCAATTATGCTGTTGGATTTAATAATATTGATATTGAAGAAGCAAAAAAGCGCAGGATTGTTATAACCAATACGCCAGATGTTTTAACCGACTCTGTTGCCGAGCACACCTTTGCTTTAGTGATGGCAATTGCTCACCGAATTGTTGAAGCCGACCAATTTGTTCGCGATGGAAAATATGTCGGCTGGGCGCCGGAGCTTCTACTCGGCGCGGATATTAAAGGTAAGACCTTGGGAATTTTAGGCGCAGGTAGAATCGGCTCGCAAGTCGCTTTTCAGAGCAAGAATGGTTTTGGGATGAAAATTGCTTATTACGACATCAAGCCGAATTCTGAAATTGAAAAAGAGTTTGTAGCAACCTTTTATCCGTCAGTGGAAGGATTACTTGCTGTTGCCGACTTTGTTTCGCTTCACGTGCCACTTTTGGATTCAACTCGGCATCTAATTAACGCCGACCGCTTGCGGAAAATGAAAAAAACCGCCTATCTCATAAACACCTCGCGCGGACCGGTGGTGGATGAGAAAGCGCTTTTTGAAGCGCTCCGCGACGGGGTAATTGCCGGCGCCGCTCTGGACGTTTTTGAAGAAGAGCCAAAAGTTTATCCCGGGCTAGAAAAACTGCAGAATGTTATTTTAACTCCTCACATCGCTTCGGCTACTTTTGAAACTCGTTCCAAAATGTCTGAAATGGCTGCCGAAAATATTATCACCTTTTTTGAAGGTCAAGAACCGCCGAATGTGGTTAGGGTTTAGGTATTAAATCTGATTTGACTATTAAAGATATATATGCTAGGATTTTTAAAAGTGCGGGTAGTTAAGCAAGTGGCAGTCATTCACTGAGGAGATTAAATATGTCTGGTGAGAAAAAAGCTTCGGACGGGACCAAGTCGGGCGATAAGATTCCCGGCAGCCGGTGGTTCAGAGCATTCTGCTCAAGATGCGGTGAACCGATGCGTGTTCAAGATCCAACAGAAATACATTTCTGCTCGGAATGTAGTCCGAACAAGCCACCGCCGGCTCACACTGGTTTAACTTACGCCCAAAGAATGGGCCTTCGGAAAACTAACAGCTAGCGCTGGTCTGCAGCTAGATATGCCAAAAGCGTGTTTAGCTGTTTCTTTTTAAATTTGCCAATTTGAAGCTTTTTTGTATATAATAGTTAGACAATTAAAAAAATATGATTACTTTAGAAGCCAAAATTCGTAATAAAAAAGGCAATCAAACCCTTCGTAAAGAAGGGTGGATGCTGGCGGTTTTTTATGGCAAGAAAGAGCCAGCCACAGCCATTGCTGTTGATTCTGTTGCTTTCGGCAAGGTTTTGAAAGAAGCTGGTGAGTCATCCGTCGTAATATTAGAGACCGAAAGTGGCCAGAAGCAGGCATTGATAAAAGATGTTCAATTTGACCCAGTAACTGACACACCGAGACACGCAGATTTTTATGTTTTTGAAAAAGGTCATAAGCTAGAAGTTGACGTTCCGCTTGTGTTTGAGGGCGTTTCGCCGGCAGTTAAAGAACTTGGTGGAATTTTAGTTAAAGTTTTGCACGAACTTAAAATCAGAGCCATGCCGAAGGATTTACCGCATGAAATAAAAATTGATATTTCCACACTTAAAGATTTTGAAAGTCAGATATTAGCCAAAGACATAAAGTTGCCGGAGGGCGTTGAGCTTCTTGAAGGACCAGAGGAAGTCATAGCGCTTACAGAGGAAGCTAAAGAAGAAATTGAGGAAGAAGTCGTCGCGCCTGATTTGTCTTCGATTGAAGTTGAAAAGAAAGGCAAGAAGGAAGAGGAACCTTCTCCTGAAAGCGGTGGAACAGCAGAAGAGAAATAATACCCAAAGAGAGTTCTCCGACCTATTGGTCATAACCGCTGTTTAATGTTTAATTTAAAATCATTTTCTAAAAATCTATCTATTTTTTTAGTCGTGGGACTAGTTTTTTCTCAAGCAGTCTTTTCTTTACCAACTTTCGGTCAATTAAGTGAGAACTTGGAAAGGAGGGAGTCGGAACTGCGATCTGAACTGTCTGATATAGAAAAAGAGATCGCAATCTGGCAAAAGGAATTACAACAAAAACAAAACCAATCGGCTTCTTTTGAGAGAGACATCGCGATTTTAAATGCCAAAATAAAAGAAGCCCAAGCAACAATTAGGGCTAGGAATATTGAAATAGAAAGACTTGGCCGAGAGATAAACTTCCGGCTTCAAACGATAGACGAGCTTGACTCAAAAATTGAACGGAGCAAAGAATCCTTGTCCCAGCTTATTCGTCGAACAGACGAAGCACAATCTTTTTCATTGGTAGAAATTGTGCTAAGTAATGAAAATCTTTCAGATTTCTTAATTAACTGGGATGATTTTGAATCAATCAATAAAGCTCTACAGGTATCTTTTACTGAAATTCGAGAAGCCAAAAATCAATTGGAAATTGAAAAGGAACGACTTGGTGTCCAAAGAAATAAAGAGGTTGATATAAGGGCTTCCAACGAAGCAGAGAGGAGAAGAATAGAACAGAACGAAGCAGAGCAAAAACATCTTCTGGAAATTAACAGAACACAAGAGCGAACTTATGCTCAAATTGTTGCTGAAAGACAAAGAAAAGCGGCGCAGATAAGAGCGGCTTTGTTTGCTTTGCGCGATACGGCAGCGATTCCTTTTGGTGATGCCCTACGTTATGCTGAAGCAGCCCAACAAAAAACCGGAGTCCGCCCCGCCTTTTTACTTGCGGTTATTACTCAAGAGTCAAACATGGGGGCGAATATCGGAACCTGCAATCGACCACAAGACACTTTGAAGTGGAGAGAGATAATGCCGGGACCTGATGACATTGCAAAGGGATGGTCTAAAAGAAATGATCAAGCGGCCTATTTAAGAATTACTAGCGAGCTTGGCCTTGATCCGGATTCAATGCCTTTGTCTTGCCCGTGGGGCAATGGCTGGGGAGGAGCAATGGGCCCGTCGCAATTTATTCCAACAACTTGGGAAATTTATAAATCAAAAGTAGCAACAGCTTTAGGAAAGTCAGTTGTTAGCCCCTGGGATCCACAGGATGCTTTTATGGCCTCATCGATTTATTTAGGTGAACTTGGGGCAGGTAATGGAGGATTTACCGCAGAGAGGACGGCGGCTCTAAGGTATTATGCCGGTGGCAATTGGAATAAACCACAGAATGCTTTTTATGGTGATCAGGTTATGGCTCATGCCAGAAGAATTCAAGAAGAAATGATTGACCCGCTTAGTTTCTAAATTTTAGGATACCTCGAGCTTTTTGCCTTTAGACACGTTGGTCTTGGCCCATAGTTGGAAAATTATATAGAGACTTGCATTTATCTATTTTTTCCACTATATTTATGCTGTTTAATAAAAAATTATGAGAAAAGATATACATCCACCATATTTTCCCAAAGCGGTTTTTGAGTGTGTGTGCGGAAAAGAAATAAAAGTCGGCTCTACGAAAGAGAAGATGAGTATTGAAATTTGCGATAATTGCCATCCGTTTTACACCGGGCAGGACAAAGTTCTTGATACTGCCGGTCGAGTAGAGAAATTTAAAGCCAAGAGGGCTTCTGCTAAAAGCGAAAAGATAAAATCTTTAGCTGAAAAGAAGGCCGACAAGAAAAAGAAAAGAGAGTCATCTAAAAAAGAATCTTAAATTATTCTGTGACAGCCCCGTTCCGCTTTTCTGGCGGAACGGGGCTGTCTTTTGGTAAAATAAAACCATGGAAGACTTGGAAAAATTTCGAAATAATCCAAAAACCAGTTTCCTATTCTCGGTTTTTGAAAAATTAGGAAAAGAGAGTAGCGAAGTGAGAGAAATGCTTGAAAAAGACCCTGGTTTAAAGGAATTGTCCGAGGAGGAATTAAGTAGTCTGGAAAATCAAAGACTTGAAATTCTTCAACAAATGACAAATTTGCTCAAAGAGGAAGAGTCCGAAGAGAAGTTTCCCAATGAAATTATACTTGAAGTTCGAGCTGGTGCTGGCGGAGAAGAAGCGGCGCTTTTTGCCAAGCGTCTGGCTGAAATGTATGAAGAATATTCGGTTAGACAAAACTGGTCTTTTAGAAATATAGATGAATCAAGAAGTACACTTGGAGGATACAAAGAAGCTTCTTTTGAAATCAAGGGCCGTGGTGTATTTGAAAAACTAAGATTTGAAACTGGCGTTCATCGTATCCAGCGAGTACCCCCAACAGAAAAGTCAGGTCGAGTTCACACCTCAACTGCTTCCGTTGCGATATTACCGATCAGGAAAATATCTAAGATTGAAATCAATCCTTCTGATTTGGAATTTGAAACTTCCAGATCTGGTGGAGCAGGTGGCCAAAATGTTAACAAGGTAGAGACGGCAGTGAGAATAATTCATAAGCCGACCGGAATTGATGTTCGCTCAACGGCCGAGAGAAGCCAGCTTAAGAACAAAGAAAAAGCTCTTAGCATATTAACCGCCAAACTCGAAGCATTACACGAAGAACAAGAAGCAAAAAAATATTCCGAACAAAGAAAGAGCCAGATAGGTACCGCCGATCGTTCGGAAAAAATCAGAACGTACAATTTTTTACAAGATAGAATAACCGATCATCGGATAAAGAAGAGTTGGTCGCAAATAGAAAACATTCTTGCCGGAGAACTTGAAGATATTATTGAAGATTTAAGCAGTTCTAATCAAGAATCCAAGGTTTAATCCTGGAATTTGCACAAGTTTAGTATATTTGTTAGTATCTCTACTCGTATTGTGTTGTGATTTATACGTTTTAAATTTATGTCAACCGGAATGATTTCAAAAGACACTGATCTTAAAGACCTGCTTACGGCAGGAGCTCATTATGGTTACTCAAAATCGAGAAGACATCCTTCGGCAAAAGAATTTATTCTCGGTTCTAAAAATAACATCGAAATTTTTGACTTGGAGAAAACCTTGCCACTTCTTGAATCAGCCAAGGGTTTTGTTAAAAACATTGTTGCTAATGGTGGTCAAATTCTTTTTGTGGGAGCAAAAAGCGAAGCAAAAAATGCCATAAAGACTGGTGCGGATTTAGCGGAAATGCCTTATGTGACAAACCGATGGATTGGTGGGACGATAACTAATTTTCCAGAGATCAAAAAAAGAGTAGATAGGTTGCAGGATCTTCTGGGACAGAGAGAGAAAGGAGAATTATCAAAATATACAAAAAAAGAGAGATTGCTTTTGGACAGGGAAATTGAAACTTTGGACAAGATGTTTTCAGGATTGGTCTCTATGAAGAAATTGCCAGCCGCTATATTTGTTATTGACCCAAGAAGAGAAAAAACCGCTGTTGCCGAAGCAAAAAGAAAGAAAATTCCGGTTGTCGCTTTGGCTGGCTCGGATTGTGATCTAAAGCAGGTTGAGTTTTCTATTCCGGCAAACGATGCTTCAATGGCCAGCATAAAGTATTTTGTTGAGCAGATTGTCGAAGCGATAAAAATTGGAAGGAAACAGCAAAAGTCAGAATAGAGAATTAAGTTAAACAAAATGTTTTTATAAAATGATTTCCACCGACCAAGTAAAAGAATTAAGAGACAAGACGGGTATTTCTATAATGCAGTGTCGAAAAGCTCTCGAAGAAGCGGGTGGCGACATGGGTAAGGCCCAAATCATTTTGCAAAAACAAAGCAAGGCGGTTGCCGAAAAAAAATCTGACAGAGAATTGAACGCTGGTGTGATTCAGGCATATATCCACTCAAACGGTTCGGTTGGAGCCATGCTTGAGCTTACCTGTGAGACTGATTTTGTTTCGAAGAACGAAGAGTTCAAGAATCTTGCTTATGACTTGGCAATGCAGGTTGCGGCCACCAATCCGAAATATTTGTCTAAAGAAGACATAAGCCAAGAGGCCAAAAAAGAGGCCGCTGAAGTTTTTTCTAAAGAGGTTGCAGATAAGCCGGATGAATTAAAAGAAAAAATTTTGTCTGGCAAGCTGGACGCGTTTTTTGCTGAGCAAATTTTACTGGAACAACCATTTATTAAAAATCCTGATATCAAGATTGTTGGACTTATAGAATCAGCAGTTCAGAAATTTGGCGAAAAAATCAGAATCTCAAGATTTAGTCGGTTTTCGATATAAAATCGGTCTTTAGTACACTGTTTTTAGTTTTGAAGAAAAAACAAAATGTTTTGGCTTCTCACAATATCAATTGTTCTCTTGCTGTGTTTTGTCACCTTTAAGTTATGGGAAATCAAAAAGGGTAGGGTATCTTGGCTTAGTCGAACACTCTCCTCTCAGGACGAAAGGGTTAGAAGTTTTTTTATTTTCTTGATTAGAAAAGGTCACGAAATAAATAAAGGAGTCAGAATTTTTATTTTTTCTCAATTTCCATCCGCTTGCTTTTTATTACTTGAAAAAGCAGTCTCCAAAGCATCTGGCCACTATGATCGTCTTAGAAGTTATATTCGAGGTAGATTAAAGATTAAAAAAGACCGACCCCACACCTCGCATTTTTTAAAAGAAATTGCTAAAGTGAAAGAAGAGAGGACAAACAAAAGGGAGCCAGAATAACCTCTTTGTTTTTATTGAAAGGTGATAAATACTGCCGCCTTAGCTCAGTTGGTAGAGCAACACTTTTGTAAAGTGAAGGTCCTCGGTTCAAGTCCGAGAGGCGGCTTCAAAGTAAATTTCTACAAAATCTGGATAATAAGATGATACAGGGCAATTTAATCTTTCTTCTGATAATTTATGTAGCATCTCTCTTTCTGATTTCTTGGCTGGTCTCCAGAAGACAGCAGTCCGAAGATTTTTTGATTGCCGGCGCGATCTCACTTTTATTGTCTTGGCCTATGATTTATGTTATTTCCGGTGGACGAAATCCTAACAGATTTATAGGATCAATTATTACTTCAACTTTGGGACTTATAGGAGCTCTTGTTTTTCTCGGTCTGGAGCCGACGGTAGCAATAGTTATTATTCTCTTTGGTCCGATCGGTCTTTTATATTCTGGGGTAAAAAGTAAAAAAGAGGGAAATTATATTGCCAGCTAACTATTTTTAAAAAGTAAGTTTTTTCAAGATCATCTGATTTCAGCGCTAAATTGTCGCTTGGTTTCTTCTTCTATTTTTTTGTGGAGTTTTTCAACTTCGTCGGAAGTTAGGGTTCTGTCCATTGAGCGGTAAATAATTCGGTAAGTGTAGCTTGTTTTTTCAACACCAAATTTTTCAGCATTTTCATATTTATCCAACAATTCAACTTCTTCAATCAAATCACCTCCAATATCTCGGATCAGGTCAAAATAGTTGTTAGGTACGAAACTGTTAGGAACGATGAAGGAAATGTCGCGCGGGGCAGGCGGAAACTTGGAAACTTCCTGAAACTTAGCCCCTAGTTTTAATTGTTTTTTTACACGTTCATCTTCTGACCAAAGCAGGCGAATATCCGGCAGATCCATGCTTAAAATTGCCAATCTTTCCAAGCCGAAGCCGAAAGCCCAACCACTCCAAACTTTTGAATCAACTCCCAAATTTTCCAAAACTTTTCCGCTAACAACACCAGCTCCCAAGACTTCTATCCATCTGTCACCGATTTTAACTTCTATCTCCAAGCTGGGATCAGTGTAAGGAAAAGTGTCGGGATTAAAGCGGTATTCAATGTCCGGACCGAAAATTGTTTTCACAATTTTGTTCAAAATATCCTCCAAGTCTTCCCGCCCGATGTTTTTTTCCTCACGCCGACAGAGAAACCAGCCGTCCATCTGATGAAAAATGTTCATGTGATTCCTATCTATCTCGTCTTTCCGGTAAACTTTGCCGTGAGAAAGAGCCCCGACACTTTCTCCGCGATTAATTTTTTCCCTAACCTCTTGCTGTTTGAGGTGAAAATACCACATAACGGTGGTATGAGTGCGGAGGATGAAATCATCGTTTGCAAAATAAGTGTCCGACTTTGAACGTGCTGGGTGGTTGGCGGGAAAATCAAATAAATCAAAACTGATTTCAGTTGAGACGATTTCTGGCGCTTCAACTTCGTCAAAATCTTCAAAATCTGACATCGCCTTTATTTTTTGAGCAAGTTCGGCAAGTGGGTTTCCCGAGGTTCTTGAAAGATCCGGCATTTCTAGAAATCGAATCATTCTTTTAGCTTCCGGATCCTCTCGTTTTTTTAACTCTTCTTTTAATTTAACTTCTTCCAGAGAGTTTACTTTTATTTTCATATTTAGAAAGATTATCAAATTCAATCTAAATTTGGAAGTTGAAAGCCCCGCGCCAGCGTACGCCGGCGCGGGGCTAATTTGAGACAAAAAAATCCACCCCGACGTTTTCACGTCGGGGTGTGTATGGGCTACTTGCCCGCCCTCTTCTGCTCACCGCACTTAGTGGCGGTGGGCCGAACGGTCTGCTGTCTTCGAGGTGTCAGCCACGGTTCTGTCCGTGACCGATCCGTTCTGTGGCCCTTACGGAACCGACTGTCCGACGAGTTGCGGGTTCGGTACGCCATCGTGTGTCTCCTACTAGAAAGGAGTGTGTACCTGTGGGTGCGCCCTGCGCGCACCCATCTTTTGATAGTCTATCATATAATAGACAGAAAGTCAAGTATATTGTTTAAAAAAACTCTCGAACTCTTTTTAAGCATATTTTCCCTTTGTTTTTCAGACCTTTTGCGGTAAAATAAAACTAAAGGTTTTAGATTCACCCGCTGTTATTTGGCGGGCTGAATATTTAAAATAATGACAAAAAAAGAGACAAAATCGATTAGTTCTGAAGGTTATAGCGCTGAAGATATTACCGTTCTAGAAGGCCTAGAGCCGGTTAGAAAAAGACCCGGAATGTATATCGGTACAACTGGCCCGGACGGCTTGCACCATCTTCTGACCGAAATTTGGGATAACTCTAGAGACGAGGCCATGGCTGGTTTTGCTAATAATATAGAAGTTGCTTTACTTTCTGATAATCTCGTCAGAGTTGTGGATAATGGACGCGGTATTCCCGTTGATATTCACAAACAGACCAAGGTCTCGGCTTTGGAGACAATTATGACAACGCTTCACGCTGGTGGAAAATTCGGCGGTCGAAGCTACAAAGTTTCCGGCGGTCTTCACGGGGTTGGTGCCTCGGTTGTTAATGCTCTGTCTTCTTTTATGAGGGTCGTGGTTCACAGAGATGGCGGTCAATATGTTCAGGAATACGAAAGGGGTAAAAGGAAAGCGGTAGTAAAAAAAACCGGCAAATCAGATTTAACTGGAACAATAGTAACTTTTAAACCCGATGAACAGATCTTTAAAGAAATCAGTCTAGACTGGGGTCGGATCGTAAATCACCTGCGTCAGCAGGCATATCTTGTCAAAAGCGTCAGGATTACTGTTGTTGATGGCAGAAATTTGGAGAAAAAAGTAGACGATGAAAAAGTTTTTTATTTGAAAGACTCCGAGCCAGATTTGCCGTCCCATAGTTTTTATTTTGAGGGTGGTTTGAGGTCAATGGTGGCTTTTTTGAACAGGCCTCTTAAGCCGGTCCATAAAAATATTTTTTATACGGAGAAATCTGTCAATGAATTTGAGTCTGTTGAAATTTCTTTGCAGTACACCGATGACATCTCCTCAAGAATTTTAACTTTCGCCAATAACATATTTAATCCTGAAGGAGGGACTCATTTGACCGGATTTAAGACGGCATTGACCAGAACCCTAAACACTTACGCCAAAAATAATTCGATGTCAAAGGGCGGTGATGACTCTTTCACTGGCGAAGACGTCTTGGAGGGTTTGACAGCGGTGGTTTTGATAAAGCTATGCGAAATACAATTTGAAGGACAAACCAAAGCTAAACTTGGAACAGTTGAAGCTAGAAGTATGGTTGAAAATGTTTTCAATGAGACCTTCGCTTATTTTCTTGAAGAGAACCCAGATGACGCCAAAGCTATAATTGGCAAGGCGGCTTTGGCGATGAGAGCAAGAAAAGCGGCTAAAGCGGCGAAAGATTCAGTTTTAAGAAAAGGCGCTTTAGAAGGCATGACCTTGCCTGGTAAGTTGGCTGATTGTCAGAGCGGTACTTCGGCCGAAGAAGCCGAACTCTTTATCGTCGAGGGAGACAGCGCCGGTGGTAGCGCTAAAATGGGTCGTGATCGTCGGACTCAAGCAATCCTACCTTTGAAGGGCAAGATTTTAAATGTTGAGAGAGCGCGGGTTGATAAGATGCTTTTGCATGCCGAAATAAAAGCTATTGTTATCGCTATCGGTACTGCCATCGGAGAGACTTTTGATTTGTCTAAATTGCGATACCACAAAATTATAATTGCCACCGATGCTGATGTTGACGGCGCGCATATTAGAACTTTGCTTTTGACCTTGTTCTACAGATATTTCCGTCCGCTAATTGAGAATGGTTTTATTTATATCGCCCAACCGCCACTTTACAAGATTAAGAAAGGCAAAGAGGCCGAATATGCCTATACTGATGCGGAGAAAGAGAAGGTCTTGAGTAGGTTTGGCGTTAGCAAAACAGAATCTGAAGAACCCGAGAGTGGAGTAGAAGAATCCGGCGCAAAAGACGAAGATAGTGACGCTGTGCAAGCAAAGTCTTCAAAGGTTTCAATTCAAAGATACAAAGGTCTTGGTGAAATGAATCCAGAAGAACTTTGGGAGACAACAATGGATTCTACAAAAAGAGTTTTAAAACAAGTGACGGTAGACGATGCCGTAGAAGCCGATAAAATTTTTGACATTTTGATGGGAACTGACGTGCCGAGTCGAAAATCATTTATCCAATCCAACGCCCAAAAAGCGACCATTGATATTTGATAACAAAAGTCTATAATATTAAAAATATGGGAAAAAGAGATACCGGAGTAGGGAAAAGAAAAAAATCTCGCTCCAAAAAAACAAAAAAACGACTGGCGATAAAGTATGAAATGCTCTCAAAGCGACAGGCCGGCAAAAAAAAGCATTAATTAATTTTGTTGCCGAAACGGCATCCTCTAGCCAAACTATTTTAGTTTTTGGTTTGTGAATTGTGTTTTTTTTGCTATATTTTTCTTAATGGAGAGATTTTTAGACATTTTGAATTTTAAATTGGGAGAAAGTCTTGTTTCTGACTATCTGTTGGCTGCAGCAGTTTTTCTTATCTTACTGGCTGTTTTTTCGGTTTTTAATAAATTTATTTTAAAATGGCTGGAAAAACTGGCTTTAAAAACCAAGACCGACTTGGACGAGACATTTATTTCCATTGTAAAGAAACTGCGTCCGCCCTTTGGTAAATTCTCTAGTGAAGTGCAACCCATCCTATTAATGTCTCTTTAGTATACCTTTTTCAATAGCCACCTCATAAGCGCTCCGATATTGGAGCGATTTTCTATACTTGTTATTGAGAATGTTTAAATAAACACCCAACTGTTCCTGGCTCACCTCTCTTAGATCAGTGCCCTTGGGAATGAACCATCTCCTCAAGAGTCCGATCGAACTTTCAATGAATGGTTTCTGGTGCGGAGCATGTGGATCACAGAAATATGATGGCACTCCAAATTCCTCATGCTTTTTGTTTTCAATTCCGTTATCCCAAGCGAGCGTATCAATCTCAATCTCTGAAACTATCTCCCGTACAGCTTTTTTCATGGTGTCTGGTTTGAGATTCGGTATGCGTATTGCAGAGAGATATTTTTCTTTCTTTAAACCAACAATCGCCACAGCATCCCTGATTTCTCTTGGAGATAAGAAGGTGTCTCCTTCCGCGTGTATACCCCTTATAGGGCGCTCAAATATGCTTATTCTGTTCGGTATCATCTCTCTTTTAACCTTTTTGGTCTGCTTCTTTTTGCGTTTCCTCTTGGTGCACAAATACTTGCAGTATCGCTCTCCATAGGAGCTATAGAGCCACTTATAGATAGCATCTTTGTTCACTCTAGGATAGATTTTCTCTTTCTTCATCCTGCCTGCTATTTCATCTGGGGATCTTCCTTCTTTAAGCTCTTTGGTGATGGTTCTTTTTAAATCTTGATTTCTTTCTATCTTCATACCCTGGTACTTGGAATTACCTCTCCCCACTCTGGCTTTATGCTCTGCGGTATCGGCATCGTATATGCCATTTATTCTCTTATGTTTTTCAATTTCTCTTGAGATAGTGCTTTTGTGTACCTTGAGCACTTTGGCTATTTCAATCTGGTTTATTCCTTCTCTCCACATCACTTCAATTCGATCGCGATCGGACTGATTCAAATGCTTGTATTTCATACAACTTCATTCTATTAAAGTTGCACTTCATAACAGAATTTTCGTTTTATTTCTTTTTGGCATTTTATTTTGCCCTTTGGTTTATAGAAGTTCAGGAATTACTCTGGAAATTTTTGACTGTTGTTTTGGTAGTCTGGGTCGTTTATCAAGCGGCGTTGGCTTCAAACATTTTAGTTGACTACGCCGTTAGGAAATTTACTAGAAAAGAAAAAACCGAGGGGACCAAAGGCGCAATTAAACTTATCGGTAAGATAAGTAAAGGTGTTTTGTGGGTGATTGCTGTTCTTTTTGTTCTATCCAACTTAGGTGTTAATGTGACCTCGCTTATGGCCGGCCTCGGCATTGGTGGTATTGCTATTGCTCTGGCTCTGCAAAGTGTTTTAAGCGATCTATTCAGTTCTTTCTCAATTCATTTTGACAAGCCGTTTGTGCCGGGTGATTTTATTATTGTTGGCAGTGATATGGGAGTAGTGGAGCACATTGGCATCAAAACTACTCGCTTGAGAGCTCTTCAGGGCGAAGAGATTGTTATTTCCAATCAGGAATTAACCAGCGCTCGGATTCACAATTTCAAAAAAATGAAAGAACGGCGGGTTACTTTTTCTTTTGGTGTTGTTTATGGAACGCCCAACGATAAATTAGAAAAAATTCCCAACTTTATAAAAGAGATTATTGATTCAATTGATCTGACGCGATTTGATAGGGCGCACTTCCACAAATTTGGTGACTCGTCTTTAGATTTTGAAGTTGTCTATTATACCCAATCTCCAGACTTTAACGCTTATATGAATGTCCAACAGGAAATTCACTTGCGTTTGAAAGCAATTCTTGAGAAAGAAAAAATTGAAATTGCTTTTCCAACCAGAACTGTTCATTTGGTGAAATAATAAAAAAATCTCATTTCCCAAGTGAATTCTCGGGTTGAGTCGAATGTTTTGTGTGCGAATGTTTGGGCGTCAAAAATGCTTGGATATTACCACTCAAAACATTGACTATTTTTTTCTTTTAGTGTATAATGGAAAGGTATGTTAAATACCGAGCGTTTTTTATTTTTTTATGAATAAATTAAAGTTTAAAAAATCAATATCAATTATATTCTGTCTTTTCAGTATTTCCTTGCTTTTGGCTTCTTCTGAATCTCTGGCTGCCGGTCCGGCGCTTTCCGGAAGTTGTTTTACCAATCCGTCTTCAATCATTGTCGGACAGTCTGTAACATGGCTTGTTGATGTCGGTGGCGGAGAAGGTCTTTATTCCTACAGCTATCTTTGGTCTGGTTCTGATAATCTAAATAGCCAAAATTCAAGTGTGACCAAGGTATACAATACTCCGGGTATAAAAACCGCTACTGTCAGAATAAGATCCGGCAGTCAGCAAATTTTTAGAAATTGCAGTGTGGTGGTGGAGACAGGGACTGTCTCTATATCCGGCAATCTTGGCCTTAACGCTTCAAATCAGGGCGTGCAAGGTGCTAATGGCCATGTTTTAGGCGAATCGGCTATTGCGGACCCTTTCATTGCTGGTTGTGTAGCCAACAAGGATTCTGTTGAGATTGGAGAAAATATACTTTGGACCGCCTTGGTTCCTTCTGATTTTAAAGACAAAAGCTCTTATTCATGGAGTGGTTCGGATAATTTGTCTGGTCAGACCGAATCGGTTTCCATTTCCTACAAAACTATGGGAGTGAAGACTGCCACAGTTGTTGTCTCGTCCGGCGAAAAGCAAACCACTGCCAACTGTTCAATTGATGTAATAGGAAAAGGCGGTGTAATTCCGGTTGTTTCTGGCTCGGCTTCTGTTAATAATTTACCAGAAGTGGGAATTGTCCCTTTAAACTGGCGTATTCTTTCTTATCTTATTTTGATTATTGGCGGACTCGTACTTTTGTCTTTTGTTTTGGTTTTGAGAAAACAGCGGAAAGCGGAAAGGCAGAAGATGTCTTTGGCGTATTCTGAAAGCATTAAACTTCCAGCACCTGAAGATAAAAATAAAAAAGAGATATCAGAGATAATTCAGTCCGAAGCCAGAGAAAGAAAGGTTCTGGTTTCTGCTGATGCACTTAATTTGCTAGTTGAAAAATCGGAAGGTGATTCTGATAAGGCCATCAAGTGTCTTGATTGTGTGGTTTCGGAAATGAAAGAGCCACCTTATTCAACTATTCCCGGCGAAGAAAGATTGCCGGTTGTTGACAAAGACGAGGTCGAAAAATGTTTTTTGAGAAACAAAGACCTTTAAATTATTTTTGATCTTAAGCGCTTTCTTTTTTAAGAAATTCCACAAGGGAAGCAATATTAAATACTCCCAAATTTCCTTCATCGCGACTCTCCAGCGTAATATTTTTTTCCGTGGTTTCTTTGTCACCCAGAACCAAAAAATAGGGAACTTTTTCCAACTTTGCTTGCCTGACTTTTTTTCCTAAATTTTCGTTACTCTCGTCGATCTCTATTCGGAGATTGTTTTGTTTTAACTCTTGGCCGATAGCGCGTGCGTACTCAAAATGTTTCTCACTGACCGGCAAAATTTTTAATTGAACCGGAGAAAGCCATAAAGGAAAAGCGCCGGCAAAGTGTTCTATTATGACAGACAGGAATCTTTCAAGTGAACCTGAAATCGCCCGGTGAATCATGACTGGAGTTTTTTTAGAGCCATCTTTATCGGTATATTCCAAACCAAAACGTTCGGGCATATTAAAATCAAGCTGGATGGTTGCTAGTTGCCATTCGCGACCAATTGCGTCCTTAAATTTGAAATCAAGTTTTGGGCCGTAAAAAGCTGCTTCTCCTTTTTCTATCGAGTAAGGTAAATTCTCATTGTCGGCTATATTTTTCAAATTTGTTTCTGATTCTTGCCAGATTTTATCGTCTCCTAGATATCTTTCGGGATCTTTTGGATCTCGAGTTGAAAGTATTACGCGGTAGTTTCCGTCCTTCCACATTCCGAGTGAAGAATAAAATTCTTTGATAACTTCTATGACATTTTTTATCTCTGTAGGAATTTGCTCGGGCGCGCAGAAGATATGACCGTCATCTTGAGTGATTGATCTGACTCTCGAGAGACCTAGCAATTCTCCGGATTGCTCGTCTCTGTATACGGTGGTCGTTTCGACAAAACGTACCGGTAAATCTTTGTAGCTTCTCTGTTGGCTGGCGTAAATTTGGGTATGATGTGGGCAGTTCATCGGCTTCATTACGAAGTCGGACTCTCGACTTTTGACTTTGAACAACTCGTCACCAAATTTCTCCCAATGACCGGAGGTTTTATAAAGGTCTGGTTTGGTGATATGAGGAATCCAGACTTTTTGGAAGCCGAATTTTTCTTGAATAGAGGCGATTTTGTTTTCAATGGCGTCGCGCATGGCCCGTCCTTTTGGTGTAAAAAGCGGAAGTCCAGCCCCAACCAGATCAGAGAAAGTAAATAGATTAAGCTCTTTACCGATTTTCCTGTGGTCTCTTTTTATTGCTTCTTCTCTTTGTTTTATAAATTCTTCGAGTTCTTTTTTAGAATTAAAAGCTAATCCGTAAATTCTAGTCAACATTTGATTTTTTTCGTTTCCACGCCAATAAGCACCGGCGATTCTATCTAATTTAAAAGTATCCGGGCCGATATCTTTTGACGGATTTTCAACATGTCCTCCGCGACATAAATCTAGGAAGTTAGGGTATAGGGTATAGGGGTTTAGGAGGTCTTTTATTTTTGGTAGCTGTTTTTTTTCTCCGGAGTAGTAAAGAGTAATCTGCTCATTGTTTTTTTCAATTTCGTCAATCAACTCGAGTTTGTATTCATTACCCTGAAAGATTTTTCTGGCTTCGTCGGCTGAAACTTCAAATTTTTCAAAAGTCTGCCAATGAGGCAGAATTTTTTTCATCTCTTTTTCAATTTTCGGGAGATCTTTTTCTGAAATTGGGGTAGAGAATTCAAAATCATAATAAAATCCGTTTTCAATTGTTGGCCCCAAAGTCATTTTTGTATCGGGATAAAGATTTAAAACAACTGACGCTAAAAGGTGAGCCAGAGAGTGTCTTTTGTTTTCTAGATTTTCTTGCCCCATAAATTTAAAGAAATTCTATCATTTTTAAAGAGTTTGTTAATATTTCATTGGTTGTGTATAAGACTGTTGCCGGTTTTTTGTTTGGGTGAGATAATTAACTTTTAGAGTACTATTTGAGGCGCTGTGTCTCAAGCTCACCGGGCTCAAACCAAAGAAGGATTGGGGGCCAAGTGCAACTTCAGGGTGGAACGGTGGCCGAAAATGTTGGGAAAGTCGGCCTGAAAAAGTGGGAAAAAAAGGCACTCAGAAAGGAAAGGGGCAAGCTGATTCAATTCTTGGAGGATGGAAGAATGAACGATTGCCTGACCCTGCACGATCGTGATCTGACCGGTCGCGATTTGGCTCTTACGGCAATCAAAGATTGCAGTCAGACTCTTGCTGAGAGAAGCGGGATTCCTGCGGATACTCTGGCAAAGTTGTACCATCACTGGGAAGAGATCTAACGACCATCACCAAGGACAGGTGAATCGCGGAGAGATAAACTCCGCGATTTTATGTTAAAATTTTAGATGAACCTGTATTTTACTGATGACAAAAAAAAATAAAACATCCTTACTATTTTTCGTAGCAACTTCTTTTTTCCCCGTGGCAGTTTCCGCCCAACCCGAAACCTACACCCTAAACCTAGACACTTTCAATATCTTTCTGCTTCTCTCCGGACTTGTCGCCGTCCTGATGTTAATCGTGAATGCGATTGAGTATCTCTCAACCGGAGCTATT
>BOKC01000004.1 GCA_016860785.1 Patescibacteria group bacterium | reverse complement strand
ACCTCCTCCTCGCCGAAAAAACAGTGCGCGTCGCCGAAGGCGACGCTCCAAATTCGTTTGGAAAAATGGGGGGAAATCAGTGGGCGGCGCTTTGCGCCGCCCATGCGTCCGTCGGTCAAAAACCGTTAAGTTCTATTCTGGTGCCCCCGGCAGGAATTGAACCCACATCAACCGGTTCGAAGCCGGTTATTCTATCCATTAAACTACGGGGGCGATGCCTAAAATTATATTGAAAAATTAGCGAAAAATCAAAGTCTGTAATAAAATTTAAGCTTATGAATCTGAACAATCCTAAAATTCCTAAGGAAATAATAAAAATTGCCGAAGAGTTGAAAAATGCCGGTTTTGAAGCTTATCTTGTGGGCGGTTGTGTTCGAGATTTGATTATTGGATTGAAACCGAAGGATTGGGATTTTGCCACCAATGCCCTACCCGACGAGATAATGAAGATTTTTAAAAACTCATTCTACGAAAATGAATACGGTACTGTCGGGGTTGTTAACGATTCGCCAGACGATGGAAATTTAGACGAGACTTTTAAAGTCGTAGAAATCACCCCCTACAGAGAAGAGACCGGCTATTCTGATTTTAGAAGGCCAGATGAAGTTAAGTTCGGGACAACATTGGAGAAAGACTTGAGCCGTAGGGATTTCACTATAAACGCCATAGCCCTAGACCCATATAAAGGACAAGTTATTGACCCATATAAAGGACAAGTTGATATAAAAGACAAAATTATAAAGGCCGTAGGCAAACCAGAAGAAAGATTTGGAGAAGACGGTTTAAGAATTCTAAGAGCTGTCCGTTTAGCTTCGGAGTTGGGATTTGAAATTGAAAAGCAAACAAGGACAGCGATTGTTTCCGGTTCGAGTTTCATAAGAAACATATCTCAAGAAAGGATAAGAGATGAGTTTTCTCGGATAATAATGTCAAAAAGCCCAGAAAATGGCCTTATTCTTTGCCAAGAGCTAGGTATTTTAAAAGAATTTTTACCAGAATTGGAAAGAGCTGTTGGGATAAAACAAAATAAAGCGCATTCTTACGATGTTTGGACTCACCTTTTAAAGAGTTTACAGCATGCGGCCAACAAAAATATGTCTTTTCACGTGAAACTATCAGCTCTATTCCACGATATTTCAAAGCCAAATACTAGGAGGTGGTCAGAAGAAAAAAAGGATTGGACTTTTTACGGTCACGACGTTGTTGGTTCACGTGAAACAGAGAGAATATTAAAAAGACTGAAGTTTCCCGTGAAAACGGTTGAGAAAGTTTCTAAACTGGTTAGATGGCACATGTTCTTTTCTGACACCGATAAAATAACACTTTCTGCGGTGAGAAGATTGGTTGCGAATGTGGGAAAAGAAGATATTTGGGAATTAATGGATTTAAGGTCTTGTGATCGAATAGGAACAGGGAGGCCAAAAGAAAGCCCATATAGATTAAGGAAATTCCATTCAATGATAGAAGAGGTTATTGCTGACCCAGTCTCTGTATCTATGCTAAAGATAGATGGTGCGAGAATAATGGAAGTTACACAAGAAACACCCGGACCAAGAATAGGTTTTATTCTGCACGCATTACTTGAAGATGTTTTGGATGATCCGTCTTTAAATGATGAAAAATACTTAGAAAATAGGGCAGTTGAGCTATCAAAATTGGCAAATTCAGAACTTGAGAAGATAGGGCAAAGCGCAAAAGGTAGGAAGGAAGAGGAGGAAAACAAAAAATTGGCTGAAATTCGTGGAAAATACTATGTTAAATAGGTACGATGCAAGTTTCACTTGAAACAGACAAAGCCTCGCGGTTGCGAGGCTTTTTCGTCTTTAATCGCCACGAGCAGAAATATCAGATAATTATACCTAGTTTTTAAGATGAAGTTTGTAGTGTGTATTTATCGAACATCTCCGTTCGGGCGTTTTGCGGTTGAACCGCTGAAGAACAACATCTACTCGGCAACAGAGGTTGCCTAAAAGACATCCTTTTTAATTATACAAATTAATAAAGGACATAACAGTTTTTAAAGGACAAATGTGTGGATAACTCGAACGAGTAATGATTATTTGGCTATATTTAAAGAAATAGGGCAGTGGTCTGAACCAAAGATTTCGCTGTGTATTTTTGTTGAGATTAAATTTGGCATAAGATCTTGACTGGCAAAAAAATAATCAATTCTCCAACCAACATTTCGGTTTCTGGCAAAAGTTTTCATATCCCAGTAGGTGTAAGCTTCCTTTATGTCGGGGTAAAAATGACGAAATACATCCAAATATCCTCTTGCTATGACTTTGTCTATCCACGCGCGTTCTTCTGGAAGAAATCCTGTGTTTTTTGAATTTTCTCTTGGTCTGGCCAGATCAATTTCTTTGTGTGCGGTGTTTATATCTCCGCAAAATATGACAGAAAGCCCCATTTTTCTTAGATTTTCTGTGAATTTTAAGAATTCTTCGTAGAATTCAAGTTTGAATTTTAATCTATCCGGCCCACTCCCGCCGTTTGGAAAATAGACATTTATTAAAGCTAAATCACCAAAATAAGCCGTTAAAAGCCGTCCTTCTTTATCAAATTTTTCTTGCCCCATTCCTTCTTCAACTGTGTCCGGTTTGTCTTTTGAATAAATGGCAACTCCGCTATAGCCCTTTTTTTCTTTGGAGTGGTCAAAAAAGCTGAAATATCCTTGAGGATTTCTGACCTCTTCCGGAAGTTGGTCTGGATGAGCTTTGGTCTCTTGAAGACAGAGAATATCGGGCTTTTCGTTCAAAAACCAATCCCAACAACCCTTTTTATAGCAAGCCCTTATGCCATTTACGTTCCAAGATATGATTTTCACGGCTAAATGATAACACGGATGAAAATGAAAAACCGACCGCCCTTATGCTTGGCAGTCTTGGATTCGGCGGAACCCGGTTTCTCTTTGGAGATGAAGATGACCACAAGCGGTGCCCTATTTTTGGCCATTTTTGCCTCCTTTCTTATTTATTTCTATCATTTTAATTGACTTTTTGCTTTGTTTTGCTATAATAAAAGTGGATTTTTCGAAAACCTCTTGGACCTTCGGCTTGTTGCTGTTGGTTTCTTGAGAGACAAGAAAAAGGAGCGGGGAATGAAAAGGCAGAAGTCGAAGTCCGCACCTTTGGCAGCAGGAACGCTACTGTTCGTACTGCTCGCGTCTGCCACCGGCGGCTGTTCAAATGCTGGGGAAGGCGCCTTGTCTGGCGCCGCGCTCGGGGCTCTGGCTGGAATGGGACTTGGGTCCCTTACCGGTAGCATGGGACAGGGCGCGGCCGCCGGTGCGATCATCGGTGGCGTCGGGGGCGCTGTCATCGGCGACCAGAACGGTCGCCAGGAAAGGTACCGTTGACCCCGGAAGGGGCTGTCCAGACTTAACCGAAAGGTGAAAGTCTGGCAGCCCCATTTTTTTGAATTGATATTTTATTAAATTATGCTAGAATATAGCTATGTTGACAAAGAATAAGAAACAAAGGGCCATAAAAGCTGTAAAAATCCATGATTCTGATACTGGGTCCCCGGAAGTTCAGATCGCCATTTTAACAAAAAGGATAGAAGAGCTTTCTGGTCATTTAAAGAAAAACAATAAAGACAATCATTCAAGAAGAGGTCTTTTGGGTCTAGTTGCTAAACGCCAAAAGCATATGAATTATCTTGCCAAAAAAAATCCGGCCAGATATAGGTCTGTTTTAAAAAAGTTAGAACTTAAAAAGGTTAAATAATGCCTATTTTATAAGATAAATTTTTACGACGAGAATCCTTCTCGTTTTTAAAGTGTTTTATGTCTGTAATTAAACACGCGCATCAGAAAGTTGGAGTTTTCATAGATACCCAGAATCTTTATCACAGTGCCAAGCATTTATACAACGCTCGAGTTAACTTCGGGCAAGTTTTAAAAGACGCGGTCTCTGATCGACTTATAATTCGAGCTATTGCTTATGTCATAACGACGGAAACCGGCGAGGAAAAGGCCTTTTTTGAGGCATTGGTGAAACTTGGGATAGAAACCAAGACAAAAAACCTCCAGATTTTTGCTGGCGGGGCTAAAAAAGGGGATTGGGATGTCGGGATTGCTGTTGATGCTATAAAATTTGCGCCGAAACTTGACGCTGTTGTTTTGGTTTCGGGTGATGGTGATTTCGTGCCTCTTGTTGAGTATCTTAAGACCAATCAAGGTTGTCAGGTTGAAGTTGCCTCTTTCAGGCGCTCGGCTTCAAGCCGGCTCATAGAAGTAGCTGATGATTTTATTGATCTAGATAAAGATCCTAAGAAATATCTTCTTCAGTCTAGCCGACCAAGAAGGCAGAGAGGTTAGTTTTTTCGGATTGTTGGTGGGCTCTCGAAATAGGGTAGTGATGCCTGACGTTTTTCAGGCCTTTTTTGTGTATAAAAGTGTTTGTAAAAATTTAGATTAGATAGTATATTTTGTTTCGGGTCAAATTTTATGAACCTAATTTTTTTTAAATGAAAAAATCAATAATCGTCTTAGTTATTCTTGTAGCTCTGGTTGTAGTCGGAGCGGTTTGGGCTTTCAACACCAACCGAGCCGTCGCACCGGAGAATGGAGTTGTCCAAAATGGGGAGGTTGATACTTCCGATTGGCAGACGTATCGAAATGAGGAGTTAGGGTTTGAGTTTAGGTATCCAAGGGAGTGGGGGGAAGTTGCAGTTTCTCCGGTAACTCCAATAGTTTCAATGGTTATAGGCATACCAGGTAATGATCAGAGTAAAATTCGCTTTAACATAAATTCTGCTCAAAGAACTGATCAACAGTTGAAAAACTTAGTATATTTACAGGTAGAGGGAGATCAGTGTGAATTCAATCTAGCAACCTCAAAAGAACTTCCAAATAGTAAATTTTCCAGTATAAGAATGGAACAAACACAAAAACGACTATCCTGGGAAGAATGTCTGACTATTTCTAATACTATTCCAAACGATAGAAAAGAAAGAAAAGTTATTAGTCCTCACGCCTATACCGTTGTCTATCTTGATGACAACGAAGTTCCAGAAGTTATGCGAAAAGATTATCAGGAATTTAAATTATTTATAAAATCGTTTAAAACGATATGATGATTAAACAAAAACATCTTTTTATCACTATTCTTGTTTTGGGTCTGTTCACTCTATCTTTACTTGCTGTAGCAGATACCACGAATTCTACACAATCTCTTATTTCTAATTCTGAAACAGAAAAAGATATTGTGGAGGGTAAATCAAAAACCACTAGTTCTAGCGACCCGATTCTCCCAATAATTACTGATACACAAAAGCCAGCAACAACCTATACTCACCCAGAACTCGGTTATTCTTTTGAGTATTTATCAGATTGGTTACTCGGTACTTATAAAAGCAACGGCTATGAGGCAGTAGGACTATGGGACCCCGTAGCACAACAGCAAGAGGGCGCGGAAGGCCATCTCATACAAGGGGCGAAGATTGAAATATCCACCTGCAACTGCGCTCCAATAAGTTCTTTCAAAAACACAATCGTAGAACGAACCGGAAAAGGCCCTGAAACAATAACCAATGTTTCTGAATCAACCCTTAATATTTATAAGGACCAAACACCAGTATCAGTTGTAAGAGTAGATTACAAAACAGAACTCGGGGGAGGTAAAATCGTATATTTTGTTGGTAGAGATGGATTGCTTTATGTGCTCACTTTAGGGATTCCGAATCTTGAAACTTTGGGAACTGGCCAACTTCAAGAATACAGGTCTGTTTTTGAGGATGTGATTCAATCATTTACCTTTAGCGAAATTGCTTATGAAAACCACTAAGATATTAAGCATAATTTTTGGAACACTCATTTTCTTTGCTGTAGTTTTATCTGTTTTTGCCAACCCAAGAATATTATATCTACCTTTTACTGATCTTGAAGTTTTTCTCAAGCATGGATGGTACTATGATGAACAGGAAACAGATGAGCATAAAGGAATAGATTATTTCAAAGGACAGTCAGGAAATTGGCAAGAGTTTGAAATTCTCGCTGCGGCGGGAGGAGTAGCTGAGTATAGACCAAATGGTAGTCCAACGTGGGGTAATTATGTTGTTATTGACCATCAAACCGGCTCACCCTCTTATTATACTGTTTACGCTCATCTAGAAAGCTCACCCTTACCCGCTTATACACCAACGGCAGTTAATGAAGGTGATTTAATAGGTATTGCTGGTGCTACCGGGTTCACCGATCCACCGGGAACAGTTCATCTACATCTTGAATGGTCAAAGGACGGAATAGGGCAGTTTGGTACTAAACTTGATCCTTATGGGATTAAAAAATATTACACATATTATCCTGGTTATCCAAATTTTATAGATTGTGGCATTGACCTTCAAAATCCAGGTGTTTTCTGGTGGACCGAATGTCCGCCGGTTCCACCTGGTGGAGGCGGAGATGATCCACTTCCGGTAATAAATGTTTCCGGGACAATATCTGAAGACACAACATGGGAAGCGGGGTATGTGTATTTGATTCAGGGGTCGGTGACAGTGGTTGAAAATGTAACTTTAACTTTAGAGCCCGGAGTAATCGTCAAATTTCAAAACACCTCCTCCCACTTCAACATCTACGGAAACCTCTACGCCCAAGGAACCCAACAAAACAAAATCCACTTCACCTCATACAAAGACGATACGGTCGGCGGTGATTCAAACGGAGATGGCAACAATTCATCGCCGGCTCCCAAGGATTGGCGGCAAATCACTGTCTTTGAGAATGGTTCAGCCGATCTTTCCCACGCCGTCTTGCGCTACGGCGGCTACACTTGCACCTACTGCTACATAAATCCTGGCGGTCTTTTGGTGGACGGCGGACAACTTACTCTTGCCGACTCTTTGATTGAGAAGAACAATTATGGGATCTACCGGCGGACTAGCGGTAATGTTTCCGTCACTCAAAGCTCAATTAAAGAGAATACCTCCTACGGCATATATCACACCGGCACCGGGACAACGACCGCCACTTCAAACTGGTGGGGAGACGCTTCGGGGCCGTATCATCCGCAAAACAATCCAAACGGCCAAGGCGACAGAGTCTCAAATAATGTGGAATTCAGCTCCTGGTTAATTGAGGATCCTTTTTGGAAACAATTTATATTTCCCAAAAAGTAGCTATCTTACAACTTTCATTGGAATGTTCTCGTCAATTTCAGCTGATGGGGCATAAATAATTGTTCTATTTCCTTCCTCGGCGCCCGTCTTGCCGATATAGTAGCCGGTATTGTAATCAGTTTTGTCTTTTAGGTGCCCGTCTTTTGGGTCAATTGGCATTTCGGCAATATATTTTGGCACTAAGCAATCATACAGATCAATTTCTCCTTGCGAGCTTCCGGATTTTATAACTGTGGTTGGCAAGCCATTGTCATCCAGACTTTTTGGAATTTCTTTTTCTACTCCGTTGCAGGTAAAGATGCCTCTATTTTCAGCCATATTTTGGCCGACAGCATTTAAAATAGCGTGGATTGCGCTAGCCCTCTGCGTGTCGCGGGCTTGAGCAAACTGATGCCCCGGATTAATAGCAACTAAAACTATGCCAGCCAAAATGGCCAGAATCCCAATGACTATTAGAACTTCAATTAGAGTAAATCCCAGTTTTTTGTTTGTTTCCATAAAAAAGACAAATCGCCATTTTTAAATTTTAATTTTTGGCAATATTCCTTTTTTATTTTACTGCTGATTCTCCAAGAACTCCAGAACCGCTGTGTTTACAAGAATTGTTTCTACAAAGATTTCAGCTCGATTTCTATCAGCACCCGGGTATTCTTTAATAACCTTTTCAACTTCTTGCTCCAAGATTTTCGGGTCAGCGGTAATTTTTTCCACAGCGGCTATTTTGTTCAGAACCAACTGGCTTTGAGCCCTTTTTTCTGCCTGTGGACGCCAATCTCGCCTTATTTTCTCTTCATCGGCCTTGGTTTTTTCCAAATAATCTTTAAATGACATACCGGCGACTTCTATCTCTTCTTTAAATTGCGCCAACATCTTTTCCAACTCTCCTCTTACTAGAATTTCCGGTAATTCAATTTCTGAATCTTTTATTATTTTTTCCAGAATCGCCGTCCTTTTTTTGTTTTTTTGTTGGTGCTTCTTTTCTTCTTTTAAATTTTGCTTGATCTTTTGTTTTAAGTCTTCTAAATCTGTGAAATTTCCAAGCTCTTTTACGAAATCTTGATCCAATTCCGGCAATTTCCCATCTTCCTGTTTTCGGGCCTGTCTGACTGAATCTATTACCTTTTCAACTTCGTCATCACCAACTTCAGGATCCTCCTCAATCGGATTTTTGTCTTCCGAAGCGATTTTTTTGTAGTCAGCTAATTTAACTTCCGGCACTATTGAGGTTTTAATTTTTACACCAAGCTCGTTGCCTAAAGCCAGTTTTGTAATGGTAACTTCCGGCCGACCTATAGCTTCAATTTTGTGTTCCAACAAAATTTGCGGATAAATTTCTTTAATAGCTTCTTCAGCGGCGTCTTCGAGAATCCGAGCTTCGCCGACTTTTTCAATAATCATTTTTTCCGGCGCGTTTCCTTTACGAAAACCGGGGAGCTCCAAGTTTTCTTTGTATCTTTTTACAATCTTTTTTCTCTGTTCCGCTAGTTTTTCTGCTGAAATTTGCAAGTCAATTTCTATCTCGGCGTTCCCGAGTTTTTTTATTTCCAATTTGTAATTTTTGTTTGTCATCATCCAGGCACTATATACTTTTTGCTTTTTATTTTCAAGTTTGGGGTTTAAACAAAAAATCCCGCAGAAGCGCGGGATTTTTTGTTTCAGAATAGAGTATAGAGTTTTGTTGTTAGATTTCCTCGATTTCTCTTGCCGCGGCTTCTAGCTCGGCGTCCAGATTGCTAAGGTCTGTTTTTTCGAGGTCAGCTTCTATCGATGCCAACTCGTCTGAATCGTCCAAACTTCTAAAGTCTCCCAATTCGTTTTCTATATCAGCAACCGATGGCTCATTGGCCGATGGGCCGATTGGACTTTCATCGTTGATAAAGAAGTACAAACTGCCGACAATTATCAAAGCTAGGATGATAACAAGGCCGATTGTTGGGCCCCAAGATTTGGAGTCTCCAGATGATGTTTGAGAGTTTGGGTTTTGGTTGTTTTCAAAATTATCCATAAAATTTTTTTAACTTTTTAATTTTATTGTGACCTCATACTTATGACAACCTCCACAAGCGCCTGATGAGCTTCTTGTATTGTGTTTCTCAAGTTGTGGACAAGTTCTCTAATTCTAGCAAATTCTTCCGTCAGGTTTTCTCCTGTCAAGATTTCTTGGTAGTTTTGGGATACTGTCGTTAATTTGGCGCTAGCGTCTTCAATTTTTGTCCTGGCTTCGGCCAAAAGATTTTTAGCTTGGGTTAGGTCTTGGCCTTCAGCTTCACTTTTTTCGATTCTTGATTCAATTCTGTCTGCCAGATTATTTAATCTCTCTATTGCGGCAGTCATTCTGGTCAGCATGTTACTCATGTATTTTAGGTAATTTCTGACGCGTATTTCAACACCTCTTTCAATCTGCTCTGGGCTCATTGTTCCAGCTAGTTCTGTTCTGCTGACAGCTCTTTCAACTAGAGCTGGAGAGACATTCTTGCTTCTCAAGCTAACCTCCTCTTCTTGCATTGAGACCGCCAAACACCTTCTCTGAAGCTCTGATGCTCTGACTGTTTGACACTTTTCCAAAACTCCAGAAATTCTAGGAAGATCTTCTTGATATCTAGTGAAGTTGTTTAAAAGGAGTAGGGCATCAAGCGTGTTGACTGTTCTGTCGTTATTTAAGTCGGCTGGGCAACTTGTGCTAACCGCAGGACAAGGTCCGAACGATTCGACTAATATTTTGAAGTCTGTGAAATCAACGTGACCGTCGCCATTAAGGTCGCCAAAGATTCTGTCTTCTGGCGGTACCAAAGAGGCAATTTGAGTTAAGCTTGCCCGACCAGGCATTGCTCCGCTTCTGATTGGCGAAACTGATGCCGGGTTCATTCTGGAATCGCGGATAACTGGATTAACTCCTCGCTCATTTTCTTCTGGAACTGGAATAATATTCCCCAAAGTTCTATTGATTTCTTCGTTTATCCTGTGGGAAGGCGCTTCTTGCTCAACTTCAGCATAAACGGCTGGCGCTGAAAAAATCAGCCCCAAAGACAAAACAAAAATGAAATTTTTTTTCATATGGTTTTTGTTAAAATAATAAATTTAAACTTATAAAAAACTCGTTACTTATTACAAAGACGTAAATATCTAAGTTTTCTTACTTCCGGTCTTCTGATTTATACATTTCAACCGAGCGTAAAAATGCTTTTTGCGCTTCGTCTTTGCCTTTAAATCCAAGAATCACAACTTCTTTGTTTTGCAGTTTTTTGTAAGTTGAAAAGAAATGCTCGATTTCTTTTAGAGTGTGCTTGTTTATGTCTGCCAAATCGTGTATTTCGGAAAAACGCGGGTCATCAACCGGAACGGCAATAATTTTATCATCGCTATCCCCGCTGTCTTTCATATTTAAAATTGCCACTGGTCTTGCTCGGACTAAAACAGAAGGCAAGAGCGGAAAAGTGGTTAAAACTATGACGTCCAAGGCGTCGCCGTCATCCCAGAGTGTTTGTGGAACAAAGCCGTAGTCCATCGGATAGTCTTGAGCGGTGTGCATTGTCCGATCCAGAGCGATTAAGCCGGTTTTTTTATCAATTTCGTATTTATTTTTTGAGCCACGCGGAATTTCAATAATCACATTCATTTTTTCCGCTGTCCCTGGGTCTATGTCGTGGAGAAGATTCATAATTATTCCGTATTTATATTTTTATTATTCTGTAAGGTTTTCTTTGATCTCTGTTTCTCCCGTTGCATCCGCTTCCGCCAGATTTTCGCCTTTGGCAGATCTGACATCTATTTTCCAGCCGGTTAATTTGGCGGCCAGTCGGACATTTTGTCCGCCACGGCCAATTGCAAGTGACTGTTGGTCTTCCGTAACAAACGCTATCGCTTTGTTTTCTTTCTCATCTATCTCAACTTCCATGACTTTAGCAGGCGACAGGGAATCTTCAACAAATTTTTTCGGATCTTCAGACCACTCTATTATATCAATCTTTTCTCCGCCAAGCTCGGACATTACTGTGGAAACTCTGACTCCGCGCTGGCCGACCATCGAACCGACTGGATCTATGTGTTCGTCAATTGAGGCGACTGCGATTTTTGAGCGCGAACCGGCTTCTCGGGCGACTGTCTTGACCACTACTGTTTCAGCGCTGATTTCCGGCACTTCAGCTTCAAAAAGTTTTTCCAAAAACTTCGGGTTTGTTCTGGAGAGTCGTAGAAAAATACCTCTAGCACTTTCTTCTACTTTGTAGAGATACGCCCTGACTCTTTCTCCCTGTGAAAATCTTTCTCCTGGTATTTGGTCTTCAAAAGATAAAATTCCAGTTGCTTTACCAACATCTATGAATATATTTCCTCTCTCAATTCTCTGAACCGTTCCACTGACGATTTCCCCTTCTTGTGCACCGTATTCTTTAAGAACCGCCACTTTTTCGGCCTCTCTGATTTTTTGGATTATGACTTGTTTAGCTGTCTGTGAAGCGATTCTGCCGAAATCCCCCTTAGATTCAAGAGGAAAGACCAATTCTTCGCCGACTTGCGTGTCCTTCTTAACTTTTTTGGCGTCCTCAATCCAAATATGGTGTTCCGGATTGAATAATTCTTTAACTGGTTCTTTTTCGTCTTGTTGTTCAGCTTTGATTTCCTCTAATGCTTCCTTGTCGGCAACTGCGGTATTTTCATCCACAACTATCTTTACTTGGAAAAATTGGGCTTGGCCGGTTTGCGGATCAAACTGGGCTTTGATAATTTGACCTCGTTCGCCGTATTCTTTTTTATAGGCCGTGGCCAAAGCCGACTCTATGGCTTCAAAGGCCTTTTCTTTCGGCACACCCCTTTCTTCTTCAAGCTGTTCTAAAACTGAATTTATTACTTTTAGGTCAAACATTTATTTTATTTATTTTTCTAAAAATTAAGTCCGCCGGAGGGCGAACTTCAAGTGTCCTTATTTTACTCTTTTGCAATTTATTAGTCAAATTTGGGGTGTAAGAATCAGCGTAATAGAACGTCTTCATTGGTGGTCGAAACGAAAGATTACTTTAGATTTTACTTTATAAACAAAGTTAATTATGAAAAATTCAAAATTTATTAGAGTCAGTTTTTCTGTGGTTTTGGTTTTTGTCTTGGCTTTCGTCGTGTCTGGTGTGGTTTTTGCCCAATCAGACAATGATACGGGAGTTAATGACAGGGCAAAATCGATTGAGCCGATTTCAGTAATGCCGGTAAGTTTGCAATTCGGCAATATTCTTAGAGTCGGTTCAGACAACGAAAATGTCAGACAGTTGCAAGTCAATCTTAAACGCTTGGGTTATTTCCCAGCTGAAGTTTCTGAAACTGGTTTCTTTGGTTCAATAACCGAAGAAGCGGTTAGAAAATTTCAGATTGCCAGAAGTATTCCTGTTTCAGGAATTGCTGATAGTGTGACTCTTGGCGCTTTGATGAAAACTGCCAACCCAGCTAGAGTTTCTGCCGAAAGTCTTGTTGGTACACGCTGTCTTGCTGATTGGAATAATGACGGCCTCGTTGATACAAGAGATTTACTGGCTTTCTTGAACGCCTGGTCTGCTAAAGACATCTCGGCTGACATAAACAGAGATAACGTTGTAGATCACCTAGATTTTGGGATGTTTGCCAGAGTTTGGAATCAGGGCTGTCCTGCACCAAATCTAGACAAATGTTCTTCATCTGACTTCAACAAGGACAACGTAATTGATACTAGGGACTTAACCTCTTATCTAAACGCTTGGACTTTGAGAGACATCTCGGCTGATATGAATGGCAATGGATCTGTTGAGCAAGAAGATTTTCAAACCTTCCTTGATCTCTGGAAAGAGTGTTCTGTAAGATAAATACCGAAACTTGCTTGACTAAAAATACGAAACAACCCTGCCTTTAGGCGGGGTTGTTTCGTATCTTCCTTTTTTTGATATTTAGTGTTAAATTTATTTTGATGAGAATAATAAAGGCTCCCCGGGGCAAAGCCACAGGGTATTGTCAGAACCCGCTTTACTCGTCCATTCGCGTGACAGAGCCGCGCAGTATTGAACCCATATTAGCTCCTCGGCCTTTGGCCAGACGAAGTCGGCTCGGAAATGTGAAAGCTTTGCTTTCCCATTTCTCTCGCTCTACGTCGCTAATAAAAGGAAGAGTTTTTGTTTATTTTGCTTTTCCCGTTATTTTTTCTATTCTATTTTCTGTCGGTCTAAATTCTGCCAATGCCCAGATTGGTGGTGGGGTTCCAACTTTTACAAAACTTTATGGCGCCGCTTGGTCTTCTAATATCGGCTGGATAAGTTTCAATTCTTGCGAGGTGGATTTGTCGGAAGGAGCGGAGGACTGCCCACCGGGGGTTTCGTATTCTGTCCAAGTAAATAATGAGACAGGCCTTATGACCGGCGCCGCTTGGTCTCCCAATGTTGGCTGGCTACAATTTGGCGGTTTGTCTGGTTTTCCCGATGGTGGTGGAACCGAACCGACCAATGCCAAAACTGTGCTTTCACAGGGAGCGTCCTTCGGGAAGGTTGAGGGCTGGGCTAGATTTTTAGCTGGTACGGATGACCCGGATGACGGCTGGGATGGTTGGGTTTCAATGTCAGGAACTAATTATCCATCCCCGCAAAGTAATGGTAACGGCGGAGTAACTTATAATGCGGAGCTCGGTAAATTACTTGGTGTTGCTTGGGGTGGGCCGGTTGTCGGTTGGATTTATTTTGGCGATACGACGGGTGATTGGCCGAATGTTTGGTATGGCTTGCCAGACGCAGTGCCGGACGAGTTTGATTATTCTCTAGACTCTTCGTCTCCTAATTATGAAATTTCAATTCCTGCGGGTGGATCAGGAGATGTTACTGTTTCTATAGATTTAGAGAGTGGGGAACCAGAAAGCGTAGAATTGTCGTATCCGGTAAATCCCAACGACGGCATCTCTGTTTCTAAAGTTGGTGGTGATGAAAATCCTTGTGTACCAATGGAAAATGACAGTTGCGAGATTATTCTCCGAATAAGTGTTGGGGGTGATGTGGAGGAAGGAGAATACGAATTTATTGTTTCCGGAACTCCATTAGATAAAAACACAACGGTGAGATTTTCTGTGCCCTCTCCGCAACCGCCACCGCCGGTCGTAAATTGCTCGGCTGAAGGTGGAATAGCCGGCGGGAAATTCTTCTTTTTAGACGAAATGCCAGTTTATTGGAGTGCCTCGATATCTGCAGAAGGGGTTGAGCCGGAATATGAATATGTTTGGCGGAGCGATGGTATAGATGTAGCTGATTGTAATGATGAAGACGAGTGTGAATTGTCTTATACGACCGTCGGTCCAAAATTGACTGAAATATCAATTGACGGCGGTGATGAATTCTATCAATGTGACCCAATATTTATAATCCCGAGAAGTATCTTCTTTATAGAAATTTAATAAAAACTATGGTTCATAAAGTTTATTCTGAAGAATTGGAAAAGAGATTAAAAAGAGTAAAATGGTATTATCTCGGACTTTTCTCTGCTATTTCTGTTGCCATTATTTTATTACTTATAGTTATTAGGTCCGAAACCCATTTTTTTGTTGAGGTGCAGGAGACGAGGGTTAGTTTGACAGCCGAAGAAAGGACAGAGATTGAAAATCGACTACTGGCTGGCTGGGCGAAAAGAGATTTGGGTTTTAACGAGCGCAGGGAGATCGAAATAAAGGTCTTGGGGGCGGATGTGGAAGCTAAAGTTTTGTCGCCAGAGGAAAGAAAAAAAATTGAAGAGCGTTTAAAATGATTAAAAATTATAATTTAATTTTCAAGTCAGACTTGAAACTTTAAAAATTATGAAAAAATATTTAACAAGCGTAAAAATTGTAATTCTGGCTGGCGCATTATCGGTCGGAGTCGGTTTTGTCTTGGCACAATGGACACCACCAGGGCAACCTTTTCCGGATGGTAATACGCCACCTCCGGTGAATGTTGGTTCAAGTGAACAGGTCAAAGAAGGTTCTTTTTGGGCGAACTTTATCGGCTCGCAAGGTCCGGCTTATGTTGCTGGAAATTTTGAAGTTGGTAGTCGGCTGACAATTGCCGGTGGTGATCCGGGAGCTACTAAAATTTTAGTAGCTGAAAATAATGAAGGGCTGGTGGCTTGGAGCAGTGTCAGTTCTTTTTCTTGTGAGAAAAGAACAAGCACTTCTGCTAATTCTTCAACCGCTTCGGTCTCCTGTGTGCCCGGGGAAATTTTAACTGGCGGGGGCGGGGATTGTGGTAATCGGACCATAAATTACTCAAGACCCCATGCAACTCAAGAGAGGTGGGAGGTTCAGTGCTCACAAGTTTCGACCTCGGTTTCTGCAAGGGCAATTTGTTGTGAACCAAATTTGAGATTTCTTGATGTTGGTGGGCCAATGCAACCTATTTAAAAAAATGTGAACAAAAAACCCCGCGAAAGCGGGGTTTTTTGTTATAATTCAATTGTAGAAATTTTTCTTAAACATTTTTTATGCACGTTAACTCGGAACAATTAAAAGAATTTATCGTTGACTCCGGTATAGTTTCTCAAAAGGATTTAAAAGAAGCGGAAAAAAAAGCTAAATCTGAAAAAAAACCACTGGAAGACGTGCTTCTTAAAAATAATTTGTTAAATACCGATGAGCTTCGGAGGATTCAAGCTATGATGCTGGGTATTCCTTTTGTGGAACTCAAAAATCAAAAGATTGATTTTGAAGTTTTGTCTCTAATTCCGGAGCCGGTGGCTAGGAGTCACAGCATTGTGGCTTTTCGAAAGACTAAAGATTCTCTTGAGGTGGCAATGCTTGATACCGATGATTTGCCAGCGATTGATTTTGTCAGGAAGCGGGTTGGCTTGAAGATTCTACCCCGCTTGACCAATGAAGAGTCAATTAGAGATGTTATTCTCCAGTATCAAAAATCACTTAAAGCTGAATTCGGAGAAATAATCAAAAAAGAATCAGATTCTCTAAAAATGGTGACAGAAGGCGGACCCGAGGAGATGTCGGGCGACGATTTGAAAAAGCTGGCAGAGGATTTGCCGGTAGTAAGGATTGTTGACACTCTTCTCAAGCACGCAATTATTCAAAAGGCGTCCGATATTCATATTGAACCACTTGAGAGCCAAGTTGTTGTTCGTTATCGCATAGATGGAATTTTGCGCGATGCGATGGTTTTGCCAAAAAATGTCGCTTTAAGCATAATTGCCAGAATAAAAGTTCTTGCTAACTTGAAATTGGATGAAAAGCGCTTGCCGCAAGACGGTCGTTTTAGGATTGATATGGCCAGCGAGAAAGTTTCTTTTCGCGTCTCAACTCTGCCGGTGTATTACGGAGAAAAAGCTGTTATGCGACTTTTGCGTGAGAACGCCTCCGGTTTTACTTTGGAATTACTTGGTTTTCACGGTGAGGCTCTAGAAAGAATTCACACTGCCACACGGCTTTCAAACGGAATGATTTTGACCACCGGTCCGACCGGTTCTGGAAAAACCACAACTTTGTATTCGGTTTTAGAAATTTTGAATACCCCGGATGTAAATATTTCAACTATTGAGGATCCAGTTGAATATCAAATGAATAGAGTGAATCAAACCCAAGTCAAACCGGAAATTGGACTGACTTTTGCTGCCGGATTGAGAACTCTTGTCCGTCAAGATCCAGACATAATTATGGTTGGCGAAATTCGAGACAATGAGACAGCTTCTTTGGCGGTCAACGCCGCCCTGACTGGTCATTTAGTGTTATCTACTTTGCACACCAATTCGGCTGCGGGCGCTATTCCTCGTCTGATCGACATGAAGGTTGAGCCGTTTCTTATTGTTTCAACCGTTAATGTTGTGATTGCTCAACGCTTGGTTAGAAAATTAACGGAAAAAAGGGAGAAACATTTTCTGACTCAAGCGGAATTAGACAATTTAGGTAAAATGGTTGATCTGGAAAGAATTTTGGATTTTCTTAAAGAGGAAAAAATTGTTGACGCAAAAGCCGATTGGAAAGAAATTCCTTTTTTCAAACCAAAGCCGGGTGAAGAATCGGAAGATGGATTTAGCGGTAGAATCGGAATATATGAAGTTTTAAAAATTTCACCTTCTATAAAAGAATTAATCTTACAGAGTAAAACCGACAAAGAAATAGAAGAGCGAGCTAAAAAAGAGGGAATGATGACAATGATTGAAGATGGGATTTTTAAGGCGGTTCAGGGTTACACTACTATTGAAGAGATTTTAAGGGTTATTTCAGAATAAAAATAAAATGAAATTTAATTTCAAAGCGATTAAATCAACAAGCGAGCGTTATGAAGGTGTCAGGGAGGCAGTTGATGAGCGCTCTCTTTATAGTGAATTGAAAAAAGCGGGAGATACTGTAATTTCAGTTTTTGAAGTCAAAGGTAAAAAGAAGAATTCTTTGGTGGCGGGTTTATCTGGACTTTTTGGACGAGTTGGAGCATCTGAAAAAATAAATTTTGCGAAGAATCTCGGCTCGATGATTGATTCGGGGTTGCCGATGACGCGCTCTCTTTCGGTTTTGGAAAGGCAAACTAGAAACAAAAAATTCAAAACAATAATTTCACGAATTCAACAAGGCGTTGGTCGCGGTGAATCTTTGAGTGAGTCGGTGATGCAATTTCCCGAAGTTTTCTCGCCCCTCTTTGTTTCTATGGTTAAGGCGGGCGAAGAAAGCGGAAGTATTGCTAAATCGCTTAAGTCTGTATCTGAACAAATGGAAAGAACACGTCTTTTGGTCAGCAGGTTGAGGGGGGCGATGATTTATCCGGCGATCGTAATTTCAGTAATGCTTATAATCAGTGTTTTGTTGCTTATCTTTTTGGTACCAACTTTGACCCAGACTTTTTCCGAGCTTGATCTCGATTTACCCTTGAGCACCAGAATAATAATTGGCTTAAGTAGCTTTCTTAAAGAAAATACTTTTTCTTCTTTGCTTATCTTGGTTTTTCTAGTTTCTTCAATGGCTTTTATTTTCCGGACGAAAGGCGGTAGAAGGGTGTTGAGTTTCAGTTTTCTTAAAATGCCGGTGATTTCAGCTTTGATAAAAGAAAGCAATTCTGCCCGCACGGCTCGCACGCTTTCAAGTTTATTATCCGCTGGAGTTGATTTTTTGGTTGCGATTCAGATAACTCAAGAAGTTGTTCAAAACCCATTCTACAAAAAAGTCTTGAATAAAGCCGAGGAGAATGTGAAAAAAGGCGATTCTATTGCTTCGGTTTTTTTGGAAAAGAACGCTCAGAATTTGTATCCGCCTTTTGTCGGGGAAATGGTTTCTATTGGGGAAGAAACTGGGAAGCTTTCGGAAATGTTTTCCAATATCGCCGATTTTTATGAAGAAGAAGTCAATCAAAAGACCAAGAATTTTTCTACGATTGTTGAACCGGTTTTGATGGTTTTTATCGGACTCTTTGTTGGTATTTTTGCTGTCTCAATGCTTGGTCCGATTTACTCGCTCGTTGATGCACTGTAGAATAACAATTAGTTTTTGTGCAGAAGGTTTAGCTTTTTATGTCAAAAATTAAAAATCAAAAATCTTTTTTTAAACAGGGTTTTACTCTTCTTGAAATTCTTGTTGTCATCGTTATTGTCACTATCTTATCGTTTATTTCCTACGCTTCTTTTGCTGCTTTGCATAAAAACAGAATATTAGAAAAAGAAGCGGGCGTTGTAGTTTCCGTGTTGGAAGAGGCGCGCTCTCTTTCAATTTCTTCAAAAGATGCCTCTCAATACGGAGTTTTTTTTGAAGTTGGGGGCAATACCATAGCTCTGTTTTCCGGTGCTAGTTATTCTCCCGAGTCGCAAGACAACAAAGTTTATATTTTAGATGAACTGGTTGTCATTTCTGGAGTAAATTTGGTCGGTGGGGAAACCGATGCGGTTGTTTTCCAAAGACTGACCGGCGCGACTGACCAACACGGAACAATTGTTATTGCTCGCACTCAAGATTCAGAGGACAATATTACTATCGCTGTCTATCCGACCGGTGTAATAGAGAGATTAGAGTAATCAATATCTTTATGAAAAATAGAAACGATAGAGGGTTGACTATTGTGGAGCTTTTGGTAGCAGTTGCGATTATAATGGTTTTTATAACCTCAATTGCTTATTCGTACTCGACTATTTTACGTTTAGCTTTTAATAACACATTGAGCATTAAAGGCGCTTTTCTTCTTGAAGATACGGTAGAGGCGGTAAAATTTTTGAAAAGAGTCAGCTGGCAAAATAATATCGCCGTCCTTGATTCAGATCAGGATTATTTTTTGAGTTTTACAGGTAGCGGTTGGGAGGTCGTTTCAGAAAATATTTTTATTGATGGGATTTTTGAGAGAAAGTTTGTCTTGGAAGATGTTAATCGCGATTCTGACGGTCGAATCGTTGAATCACCAAGCGGTACGCTTGATGCCGGTACCAAAAAATTGACCGCTTATGTTTCTTGGCAGAAAAGTAGTGCTACTACCACGCGTTCTATTACAACGTATCTATCAGATATATGAAAACGGGTCTCAAAAAAACAAAATCTGGTTTTTCTCTAATTGAGATGGTGATATATATTGCTATTATGGCTTTGATTCTCATTGTTATTGTCAACACTCTTTCAGTGATGATCTTGTCTCAAAAAAAGATAAAAAATCACAGAGTTATAGAACATTCAGCTTCGGTGGCTTTAGAGCGTTTGACTCGAGAGATAAAGAGTTCCAAGAGAATTAATTTTGATCAAAGCGTGTTTGGTTCTAATCCCGGCCGGCTTGTACTTGAAGTTGAAAATTTGATTGGTCAATCAAGAGAGATTGAGTTTTTTGTTGAGGATAGTATTTTAAAATTCAAAGATGGTGACTTAATCGCGCCGTTAATTGATTTGCGAGCCACGGTTGGAAGTTTTTTGCTTTACAGCTTGTCGGAAGATGGTGCGCAGGCCGTCCGGATTGCTATGACAATAGAAGCCGGCTCTGGTGAGTTTGCTAAGACCGAAATATTTTACGCTAGCGCTTTGATGCGTAATTAAAAAAGTTTGTTTTATGAAAAAAAATAGAAATAACGATTTATCACTTTGCCGAGGTCAAGCTGTTTTGATTGCTGCTATTTTCTTTTTACTTATTTCTTCTGTTGTAATTTTTGGAATTGCTATTCCGATTTCAAAGCAAATTGCCGTGGCCTCCGACCTTTTTAAATCAAAAGAAAGCTTTTTTCTGGCCGAAGGCGGGCTGGAAGATGTTTTTTATAGATTGGCTAATGGGCATGAAGTTTTATCATCCGAACAATTTAACTTTGGTGATTATAATGTAAATATTGCTATTACTGATGCCGGTCAAAATAAGGTGATTGTCGCTGAAGCAGACAGGGGGTCTTATTTTCGTAAAATAAAAAGCGAATTATTTTTAGGTGAAGGTAGCTCGTTTAATTATGCCGTCCAGTCAGGAAACGGAGGTTTTCGTATAGAGGGTGGGGCGACCGTGAATGGCAATATTTATTCTAATGGTGATGTTATCGGTTTAAGTGGCGTAACAGTAACCGGTTCTGTTGTGGCGGCAAGCAGTCCGACAGCTTTCCCAGATCAATCTAATAGTACTCCCTCAACTCCTCCCAACAATTTGGTTTTTGGTTCTTCAAACGGTAATCAAGATTTTGCTCAAAGTTTTCGGCTAAGCAAATCTGGCGCTGTTTACAAAGCCAGGATGTATATGAGAAAAAGCGGAAGTCCGAGCAATATTACCGTCAAAATTGCTTTTGACAATAATGGTCTCCCTGGCGCAATGGTGAGTGGTGCGCAGGTAACATTGCCGGCCGGTTCGGTCGGCATATCTTATGGTTGGGTTGAGGTGGTTTTTGGTTCTCAACCATATATACAAGCCGATACTACTTATTGGTTGGTCTTAGACAAAGCCAATAATTCTGGTAGTTATACAATCGGAGCAAATACTGATTATGCGAGCGGTGTTGGCAAGGTTGGGAGATTTGGTTCGACCTGGAACGACACCTTTCCTTCTGGGTTAGATGGCTATTTTGAAATATTTATTGATGGCTTTGTTTCAAAGATTGAGGGGGAAGGTGGTAGTCAGTGGAATCAACCTTTTAATATAAACGGTGACAGTTGGGCAAACACAATTATTCAGACTAGGACCTATGGCACAATGTATTGTCAAAATTCAATTAATAATTATCCAGGACCTAACGGAACCCCTTGTGACACGTCTCGTGCTGATCCAGCGCCTCAAGGTTTTCCGATTTCTGATTCAAATATTCAGTCATGGAAGGACGAGGTTTTGGACTCTATATCTAACAGTGATTTATGGGAACAGAGCGAGACAATGACCGTGCCGTGGAACGGGATTAAAAAAAACACCCCTCTCAAGGTAAACGGTAATTTAACCATTAGTTGCAATGACGGCTATCAAGCAGTTTTTAGCGACCTTTTGGTTACTGGTAACATGAGCATAGGTTCAAGTTGCACAACAATAATAAATGGGTTTTTGAAAGTAAACGGCAATTTATCTATGTCTGGCGGAAACACAAACATTTTAATGCCGGCTAAGACCGTCTGGGTTGATGGCAATGTTGATTTTGGAACAAAAAAATTTAAACTCCATTCGTCATATCTTGGTGACAGTGGAATAATTTTAGTTGGTGGTAGGGCAAATATTGGTGGCAGTTTTGTTTTTGAGGGTTCGGGACAACCAACAAGTTATCCAATTTTGGTTTCAACAAGCTTATGCCCGTTTGATGCATTGTGTGGCGGAAACCCAGCTATAAGTGTAGCCGGTAGCGCTGGCGCTGCGGTTGTTGTTGCTCCTTACGGAACCTTGCGGCTTGCCGGTGGTTCTGGGGTAAAAGCGATGGTTGCTCACCGAATTGAAATTTCTGGAAGCGGAGAGGTGAATTATGAGTCTGGACTAGCTGATATAACATTCTCTTCCGGTCCGTCAGGTGGCTGGAATGTGTTAAATTGGAGAGAGGTAGAATGAAAAACTAAAAACAAGTAACTTATAATAACTGGAAAATATGAAAAAGATAATAATTGGTAATTGGAAGATGAATCCTGAAACGGCTGAAGAGGCCAAGCGGATTTTTTCTGGTATAAAAAAGCTGGCAAGAGATTTTAAAAAAACCGAAATTGTTATCTGCCCGCCGTTTGTTTTTCTTGTTTCACTTTCGACTTCCAACCTCCAACTCTCAAACTTAAAGCTCGGCGCTCAAAATGTTTTTGAAGAAGATCCAAAAACCGGCAGTCGGGCTTTTACCGGCGAAACGAGCGCCACAATGCTGAAAGGTTTAGCTGTTGAATATGTAATTTTAGGTCATTCTGAAAGGCGGGCACGTGGCGAGACGGATGAGGTAATTAATAAAAAAATAAAAACCGCTCTTAAAGCCGGCCTTACGCCCGTGGTTTGCGTTGGAGAAAACGAGCGCGATAGTGATGGAAAATTTTTTGAGATTTTAAAAAATCAAATTAAGAATACCTTTGCCGGACTAAAGAAAAATGATTTTTCAAGAATAATTTTGGCTTATGAGCCAGTTTGGGCGATTGGCAAGAGTGAAAGAGATAATCTCAAAGGTGCCGATTTGCATGAAGCGGTAATTTTTATTAGAAAAATTTTATCAGAAATTGTTGGTAAGCCGGCGGCTTTTAATACCCGAATTATTTACGGAGGGTCGGTGTCTTCGGCTAACGTTGCGGATATAATTTCAAACGGTCGGGTTTCCGGAATTTTACCAGGCCGAGCCAGTTTGGATCCGAAAGAGATGAAAGAGATCCTAATAATTCTTGAAAAATTAAAGTGAGAAGTTTAAAAGGAATTGGTTATTTGTCCGGCAAGAAGGTTTTATTGCGTATTGATCTAAATGTTCCGATCAAAGAAGGTAAAACTCTGGAAAATTTCCGGATAAAAAAAGTCCTGCCAACTATCAATTTTTTAAGAGAGAGTGGGGCTAAGACAATCTTTCTTTCTCATTTGGAAGACAAGAATAAAAATATTTTGAGTTTGCGCCCAGTTTTTGAGTATTTGAGAAAATATTTTCCGGACATTCTTTTTGCCTCGGATTTTAGCGAGCTTAAGATAGCTATTCAGAATGCCGGAGCCGGAGATTTAATTCTTTTAGAAAATTTAAGGAATTGGCCGGGTGAAAAAAGTTGCGATGAGAATTTTATTAATGAACTGGCTTCATTCGGTGATATTTATATAAACGATGCTTTTTCGGTCTCTCACCGAAAGCACGCCTCAATTGTCGGTTTGCCGAAAAAACTTCCGAGTTTCACTGGATTTTTATTTGAGGAAGAATTGAAAAATTTATCGGAAGTTTTTTCGCCCGAACACCCCTTTCTTTTTATTCTCGGCGGCGCAAAAACCGAAACCAAACTTCCACTCTTTGCAAAATTTATTAAAACTGCCGATTATATTTTTATCGGCGGTGTTTTAGCCAACGATTTTTTAAAAGCCCGAGGATTTGAGGTTGGAAAATCCCTTATTTCAAAAGGCATAGAAGAAGAAATCATTCGACTTTCACAAAACTCAAAAGTTATTCTTTCTCAAAACGTCATTGTCGGAAACAAAGATGTCTCGATTAAAAAATCTATTGGCAATGTTTTGGAAGAAGATGCGATAAAAGACGTGGTGGTCAGTGACTTAGAAGTTCTTGATCGAGTCATTCAAAAATCAAAATTTATTCTTTGGAACGGCCCAATGGGGAATTTAGAAGAAGGTTTTTTGGAAGGTACGCAGAAATTAGCCAAGTTGATTTCTCAAAGTCCGGCTAAATCAATTATGGGCGGTGGAGATACAATTTCAGCTTTAGATGACTCCGTTTTGGAAAAATTCAGTTTTGTCTCAACCGCCGGCGGCGCGATGCTAGATTTTTTAGCAAACGAGACCTTGCCGGGGATAGAAGCTCTTGAGCTAGGAAATTAGGCGCTAGGCGCTAGGAATTTAGTAAGAAAAAAGCCCGGCGTCCTTGCGTCGCCGGGCCCTTGGGGTCTCGCGTAACGCTAGTGCGCGCTGACGCAACCCCATCGCCCAACCTCACTTTCCTGCAAAGTGGGGTGGGCGTGTTGAGTCGCAACCTCCAGGTCATGCCCGTTAACCCGAAGTGAAGAGCTTCGCTGAACTAGTGGCCGTATTGCAGGCAGGCCAATTTCAATGCGTGCTCGTTGCGACCAACTTAGCTTGTTTCTATTTAGGAGATTACCACCGTGCCTTTTTCTTGTCAATCTAGACCTTGCCGGGGATTGAATACTCGCGTTAGATTTTACTTTTAAAATAGAAAACCCGTCGCGAGGGCATAACTCGCGACGGGCTGTGGAGAAAATGATTAAAGACAGAGGATTCTCCTGTACGGAAGGTGAATGACTTCTTCCGCACATCCTCTACCTCTTCGTTCGGGGTCACGGCGCAGGGCACAGCCCCAAATCGCTACCCGAACGCTCTGTCGAAGATTCTATACCTTTTTTATTTTTTGTCAAGTATTTTCAGCTATCTTTCTTCTCTAAGTAGTTAAAACACGTCTTAAAATAAAGCTTTTACAAGGACTACCCTTGGATTGGAGGGATTGATTGTCTGACTAAGAATTTTCTAGTATTTCCCTAAACCCTAAACCCTAGTCTCTAGACCCTATTCAAGGTTTTCTTTTATCTTTTCAGCGTTCTCTGGTAGGTCGCTTTTGTGTCCTTCGGCATCTCCGGCTGGGAAGACCCAAATGTGGGCGTGGGGCTGTTCGTCGCCGATAATTCGGCATAAAATCCACTCTGTTTTAAAGGCCTTTCTCTGGGCTAGGGCGATTTTCCGGGTAATTTCAAAATATTCACCGATATTTGGCACATCCCAAACCCAACGGTAATGCTCTTTGGGAACAACTTGAACGTGTCCCGGTGTCTGTGGATTGATGTCTAAAAAAGCCATAAAGTTTTCGTCTTCGTAAACTATGTGAGCCGACATTTCCTTTCTGGCAATTTTGCAAAAAATACAATCTTTTTCCATGTTGGGGATTATAGCATGATATAATCTTGAAAATGAAAGAATATTCTTTGGCGGAAGTCCCGGTTTTGGCAGGTGACTCGGGGAATGACGCCGACATTCTTCTTAAAAAACTTCTTTATTTAAGGGGATTAAAAACTGAAGCGGAGATAGAAAAATTTTTAAATCCAGATTACGACGAACATCTTCACGACCCTTTTCTATTGAACGATATTGAAATTGCCGCTGAACGGATTATTTCTGCTATAAAAGAGAATCAAAAAATTATCATTTACAGCGATTACGACGCCGATGGTATTCCGGGCGCAGTAATGCTTCGGGATTTCTTTGAGCAAATCAACTTTAAAAATTTTGAAAACTATATTCCGCATCGACACAACGACGGCTTCGGCTTACATTTGGAGGCGGTTGAAAGTTTTGCTGAAAAAAATACTCGACTTATCATTACAATTGATTGTGGCACGGCGGACGTTGCGCAAGTCAAAAAAGCTAACGACCTTGGAGTTGATGTCATTATTACGGACCACCACGAAATAAACGGTGGTGGCTTACCTCCGGCTTTGGCGGTCATAAATCCCAAGCGACCGGACTCAACTTATCCTTTTCCGCATCTATGCGGGGCGGCGGTGGTTTATAAGCTCATTCAAGCTCTGATCCAAAAAGGCGATTTTTCTTGGCCGTCTGGCAAAGAGAAATGGTTTTTAGATATGGCCGGCCTGGCGACTCTCTCTGATATGGTGCCGCTTTTGGGAGAGAACAGAATTTTTGCTTATTACGGCCTGAAAGTTTTGCGAAAGTCGCGGCGGCCGGGTCTGCGTCAAATTTTTCAGAAATTAAGAATAAACCAAAGATTTCTTTCCGAAGACGATATAACTTTTATGATTACCCCTCGGATTAACGCCGCTTCCAGAATGGGCAGCGCTGATGACGCCTTTTCTTTTTTAACCGCCAAGAATTTTTCGGAAGCCGAAGTGGCGGTGTTACGGCTAAATAAAATCAACGATGAAAGAAAGGGTCTTGTGGCCACAATCGTAAAAGAAATTAGAGGAAGAATTAGAGACAATGATCCAGGAATCCACGACAGGGCGGTTGTAATTGGTAATCCAAACTGGCGGCCATCTCTGCTTGGTTTAGTGGCCAATAGTTTGGTTGAGGATTTTAAACGACCGGTTTTTCTTTGGGGTCGAGATGGGGAGAATATGATAAAAGGTTCGTGTCGTTCCGATGGCAGGGCAGATATTCTGGCTGTGATGGAGCGGACTAAAGATTGTTTTTTAGAGTTTGGCGGTCACAAAATGGCCGGCGGTTTCTCGGTCTTTTTTGAAAAAATCCACACTTTGCCGGAGAGAATTTTTTCGGTTTGCGACGATTTGGCTCTTGAAAATAAAATAGAAAGTGGGATTTTGGCAATTGACGGAAAATTGAGTAGCCAAGACTTAACTCCGAAAACTTTTGAATTAATTGAAAAACTATCACCTTTTGGTGTCGGTAATCCTAAGCCCGTTTTTCTTTTGGAGAATTTAGAAATAAAATCAATCAAAAAATTTGGTCAAGGAGGCAAGCATGTTCGAATTACTTTTCTGGAAACTGACATACCGGGCATTTGTTTTTTTGCCAAACCGGAGAAATTTGAAGATTTGGTGGAGGGAAGCAGAGTGGATTTAGCGGTCAACTTGGAGAAGTCTTTTTTTATGAATCGTCCGGAGCTTCGTCTGCGGATTGTTGAAGTTTTTAAAAAAAAATAATGAATCAGAAATCACAAATTATAATTTTTACAGACGGCGCGTCACGGGGTAATCCGGGCCCGGGGGGTTATGCCGCTATTGTTATTTTTCCTAAAAATAACAATAGCGGAAACTCTAAATCCGAAACTCTAAATCCTAAAAATGCAGAGGTAATTGAACTCGGCGGGCGAGAAGAACATACCACCAACAACCGCATGGAATTAACTGCCGCCATAAAGGCTTTAGAATTTTTTCATACCCTAAACTCTGGTGGTTATACACTAATTTACACCGATTCAAAATACTTAATAGACGGAATAACTAAATGGATTTTTTCTTGGGAGAAAAGAAATTGGGTTACCAAAAATAAAGAGCCGGTTTTGAACAAAGATTTATGGGAAAAACTTTTAGAGCTGACAAAGTTTAGAGAGATAGAATGGAAATATGTTGGTGGACATTCCGGAATTGCCGGCAATGAGAGAGTAGACCAAATTGCCACTGAATTTGCCGACGGAAAAGCCACAAATCTTTTTTCAGGTGATATTTCAAAATATAAAATTGATATTTTAAATTTGAACGGGGAAGAAAAGAAAAAAAGTTCTAAAAATCGCTCTCGCAGTAAAGCTTATTCGTATTTAAGTATGGTAGAAGGTGTGGTCGAGAAGCATAAAACTTGGGAAGAGTGTGAGAGGAGGGTAAAAGGCAAAAGTGGCGCCAGATTCAAAAAAGCATTAAGCGCGGAAGAAGAAAAAGAAATTATAAAAAACTGGTCTCTCTGAAATTAATTTTCTGGGTGGTGCAGGGCGGTGTAGAATAGTGTAGAAAAATGAAGCTGAAAAGAAGTCGATTTTTAAGCATGATTGCTCTTATTCATAACCCTAGAGTGTTTCCGAGTTTATTTGTTTTAAATATTTATTTCTTAAGAACACTACAGTGGTAATTAGAAAAACATAAAAAACAATCACGAGTGACCAATGGAAATTTTCTACTTTTATACCGCTCCATTTAAAGTTATCAAAAAACTGGCTTAAAGAAATTATATAGCTCAATAAAAGAAATGCCGGAAAAGAAAAAACTACTCCAACAGCTTGAGAAACGAGGCCGGCTAAGATTCCGATAAAACCGAAACCGATGACAAAAGGCAAGAGAGGCACGACAAGAACGTTGACTACTGGCGCGGAAAGAGAAAAGAGTCCGAAGTTGTAAACCAAAATCGGCAAAGTTGAAATCTGGGCGCCTAAAGTCATTGATAAGACTTTTTTCAACCAAACTAATTTTTTGTTTTTCAATACAGAAATTTTTTCAAGTATTAAATTAAAAAGCGGGGCGATATAGATAATTCCCAAAACCGCTAGAAATGATAGTTGAAAACCGGCATCAAAACGCAAAAGTGCGGGATTAAAAAGAAGCATTGCGAATGCCGCCAAGACTAAAGCTCTTGGTGCGAAGTAATTTCTCCGCACCTTTTCCGCCAGAAGCACTATACTTGCCATAATGCCGGCTCTGACCGCTGATGGTGGAAAGCCGACAAGGGCAATATAAAAAATAAGAAAAAATAAAACCAGATAAAACCCCCGATCCTTTCCCAACTTGGTTCCATAAGCAAAAAAAGCCATAAGAAGTGAAGCGATGATGGTGATGTGCATTCCAGAAATGGCGGTGATGTGGCGGATACCGGTTGTGTTAAAAGATTCCTTCAGATAATCCGGCAGAAGTTGTTTATCGCCCAAAACCATCGCGCCTAAAAGTTCGCTTTCAGGAAAAGGTAGGGCGCGTCTGTTGGCCTGCCTTAGTTTTTCTTTTATTTGTAAAATCGCGACATAGAAATTGAAACCACTCTTTTGGAGAATTTCTATTTCCGGATAATAGGCAACGGTTCGGATGCCGTCTTTTGATAAGAATTCGCGATAATTGAAATCAGGAAATTCTTTAGGAGTTTGTAATGTGCCTTGAATTAAAATTTTGTCTCCTGGGTTAAATTTTTGGGAAAGCTCGGTGCTGACTAAAATCTTTTCGTTTAGAGGTTGGGTTAGCAAGATATACTTGATGTGATTTTCTCTTAAATCTCTTTGACCCCTTATGACGCCAGAGATTTTGACGACCTCTTCAGTGTCTCTAAAAATCCGCAGTTCATCTTTAGCAAAGAGTTTTGCTTCGGTTCTTAAAATTCCCAAACCGGCAAAAACAGAAATGAAAGCGATACCAAGAAAAAATTTAAGCGCTTGGCGATCTAATATGAAGATTAGCGTAAATACAGCGAGTGAAATGAAAGAGAGGTTAATGAAAAAAAGCCAGGGAAAATCAAAAAATGACCTCAAAAAAACTCCGACAACAAAAGCGGCGAGAGAATAAAACAGCCAATCAGCCAACTTCATTTTTTATTTTTTAATTTTGCGAGTAATTGTTTTTAATGGTCTCCCAATTTAAATTTTCAAAAAAGTCTTCCACGTATTGTTTTTTACCGCTCGGTTGATAATCGTAAACGAAAGCGTGCTCCCACATATCAAGCGCCAAAATCGGAGAAAGTCCTGTTAAGTGTCCTAAATGTTGTTCGTCAATCCAGGCGTTTAAGAGTCGGTCGGCTTTTTTGTCGTGATAAAGGATTGCCCATCCGATTCCGCGGGTTAGTGCCATATGCTTGAATTCCTCAAGCCAATCTTCAAAATTCCCGAATTCTTCTGTGATTTTTGTTTTTAGTTTTGAGTCGTCTTTAAGCTCTTTTGCTCCGCCTTCAAATGATTTGAAATAAAATTCGTGGTTTCTCATGCCATCAAATTCAAAGCCAAGCCGTCGGCGGAGTTCGCCAATCTGGTAAGTATTTTTCTCTCTGTCTTTTGAAAGTTCGGTAATTTTCTCCAAAATTAAATTAGTATGCTTAACATAGCCCGAATAAAGCTTCAAATGCTCCTCAATATTTTTCGCTGATATTCCCTTAAGTTCCGGAATATTAAATTTTTGTTCTTGATACTGCATATTTTTTAATGAGAGTAAGTAATTTTTATATTATAACATCTCTTTTAATTCAAATGCTAAAATATATTCAAAATGACATTCTTGAAAAATAATCTCAAGTTTGCGCTTGTTGTTCTGCTTCTTCTAACAAATGTTTTTATTTGGAGTGTTGTTTGGTCTTCCGGTAATTCTCAATTTCAAATTTATTTTTTAGATGTCGGTCAAGGAGATGCAATTTTAATAAAATCACCCTCTGGCAATAAAATGTTAATTGATGGCGGGCAGAGCGCTTCGGCTTTGATGTTGGCCTTATCTAAAGCTATACCTTTCTATAGTAAAAAGATTGATGTTGTATTGGCAACACACCCGGATGCCGATCACATTGGCGGCTTGTCGGAAATTTTCAGGCGTTTTGAGGTGGATTTTGTTATCGATCCAGACGTCTTAGCTGAAACCAGAATTTTTAGGGATTTTCAAAATGCAGTTGCCTTGTCTGATTCCCAAAAACTGATAGCAAGAAGAGGTATGAAAATTGATTTGGGCGGTGGAGTTGTTTTTGTTGTCTTGTTTCCCGACCGAGATGTTTCAGGGCTTAACCCGAATGACTCTTCAATCGTCGGTAAATTATTTTTTGGTGATACAAGTTTTTTGCTTGCGGGTGACGCGCCGATAAAAATAGAGGAATATTTGAATTTTTTGGATAATGAATTTTTAGAAAGCGACGTCTTGAAAGTTGGGCATCACGGTTCTCGAACGTCAACTTCCAATGATTTTGTTACAGCTGTTAATCCAAAATACGCAATTATTTCGGCTGGTAAAGACAATCGATACGGCCACCCTCACAGCGAAGTTTTGGAAATTTTGAAAAACACCGGAACAAAAATCCTCGGCACTTATGACCGCGGTACAATCCTTTTCAAATCCGACGGCCGACGGTTGGAAATTAGAGATTAATTTAAGTAAATTTAAAACCCCCAACGGTCAGACCGCTGGGGGTTTTTACTAGAGCCTAGCGCCTATTTAAATCACACCGGCTTTTTTGAGTGTCTGATAAGCGCCGTTCTTGCGAATGGTTTTTAGGCCTTTGGTTGAGATGTTTAAAGATACCGTTTTTTTAAGTTCCGGAATGTAAATTCTTTTGCGTTGGATATTCGGCCGCTTTGGTTTTTTGCCAGTCGGATTAAATTTGGTGGCACGTGTGCGGTTGGAATATCCCCCACCAACGATTGTTTTCTTTTGTGTGATTGGACAAATCTTACTCATGAAACAGGTAACATGTAATATTGAACATTGGAATTTCAGCCAGTTCTGTTCTACACTTCATGTTTTATATTATATGAAATATTATGCTATCATAACCTCATTAAAAATCCAAACTTTTAACTTTCCACTTTAAACTTTCAACTTTTTATGGCCGGTCCTGATTTTATTTTTATTATAGTCATACTCATAATGTCGGTAGTGCTACACGAACTGGCTCACGGCTATTCGGCTCTTTGGCTTGGCGATTCTACCGCTAAATACGCCGGTCGGCTGACTCTAAACCCGATTAAACACCTTGACCCGGTCGGCTCGGTTTTGGTTCCGCTTTTACTCTATATTTTACCCGGCAATCTAATTTTTGGTTGGGCGAAGCCGGTTCCTTACAATCCCTACAATCTCCGCAACCAAAAATGGGGAGAAGCGATTGTAGCCGCCGCTGGGCCTTTAACCAATATATTGATAGCCGTAATATTCGGCTTAATCGTCCGACTGAATGTCGTTTTTGGAGTTTTTCCGCCGGCTTTCACTGATTTAGCGAGTATTGTTGTCTTTATGAATATCATTCTCGCGATTTTCAATCTTGTCCCAATCCCACCTCTTGATGGTTCAAAAATACTTTTTTCCGTTTTGCCATACCACATGCAGAGATTTCGTCTTGTCTTGGAGCAATTTGGCTTAATTTTGGTATTTTTTTTCATCTTTGTTCTTTGGCGATTTATCTTTCCGGTTGTCTTGTGGTTCTTTTATCTAATAACTGGTCCAGCTGGTATAGACGGACTAATGAGATTTTTGGGCTGACTTTAGTTTTCCCAGATTCCAAGTCTTGCTTTCTCTTTGGTCTGTGATAATATACAGCCCTGTATTTGTTTTTTAGCGTTTCGGGTTTTCAAATTTGATTTTAATTATGCCGACGATCAATCAATTAGTAAAAAAAAGCAGAAAAAAGATTTCAAAGAAGTCAAAAGCGGTGGCTTTGGCCAAAGGTTTTAATGTGCTTAAAAATAAGCCGGTATATTACCCAGCGCCTTTTAAAAGAGGTGTTTGCGTTAAAGTTACTACCAAAACTCCAAAAAAACCGAATTCTGCTATCAGAAAAATCGCCAGAGTACGTTTGACAAATGGCATGGAAGTAACCGCCTATATTCCTGGTATTGGACATGCTCTACAGGAACACTCCGTTGTGCTTTTAAGAGGAGGAAGAGTAAAGGATGTTGGTTTACGCTACACGATTGTCCGTGGCGTTTTGGATACGACCGGTGTTGAGAGCCGCCGACAGGGTAGAAGTTTATATGGATCTAAAAAACCAAAGTAACTAGGCACTAGGAAAATTCCTAAAACCTAACATCCTAATAACCTAATTTTATGCGTAGAAAAATTAAAGACAAAAGAATATTGAGACCAGACAATAAATACGATTCTCAAAAGATAGAGAAGTTTATAAATTACGTTATGGAAGACGGCAAAAAAGAGGTTGCTCGTAAGGTTGTATACGATTCTTTTGATTTGTTAACTAAAAAAGCCAAAGCGGAAGACCCGTTGGAAATTTTTGAAACTGCCCTGAAAAATACTACTCCAAACATGGAAGTCCGTTCGCGCCGAATTGGGGGTGCCAATTACCAGATTCCGAGAGAAGTCAGAGCCGAAAGAAGGCAAGCCCTTTCAATGAAGTGGATTATTGAAGCGGCGAGAAACAAAAAAGGCAAGCCGATGAGAGAGCGGCTTTCAGACGAGATTTTATCAGCCAGCAAAAATGAAGGCGAGGCGGTGAAGAAGCGAGAAAATACGCACAAAATGGCGGAAGCCAATAAGGCCTTTGCCCATTTCGCGTGGTAGTGTCTTATTTTTTTTGATAAATTTTCTTACACTGCAAACTTTTTAAAAAATTCTCAATATTTATGAATCGCGACTATCCATTAGAAAAAGTACGAAATTTTGGCATTATCGCTCATATTGATGCTGGGAAAACCACCACTTCCGAACGCGTTCTTTTTTATACTGGTGTTTCTCACAAAATAGGCGAGGTGCATGAAGGGCAAGCGATTATGGATTGGATGGAGCAGGAGAAGGAGCGTGGCATTACGATAACTTCTGCTGCCACCACTTGTTTTTGGGTGCCGACCTATGAAGAAAAATCTGACCAAAGTAAGAAGCATAGGTTTAATATAATTGATACTCCGGGCCACGTTGATTTTACAGTTGAAGTGGAGCGCTCACTTAAGGTTTTAGACGGCGGAGTCGTAGTTTTTGATGGTGTGGCCGGCGTTGAGCCACAATCAGAAACAGTTTGGCGACAAGCTGACAAATATAAAGTTCCAAGAATTTGTTTTATCAACAAGCTAGACAGAATGGGCGGAAGTTTCGAGAAGTCGTTCCAGTCAATTTTGAAAAGGTTAACGAAAAACGCAGTCAGAATGCAGATTCCAATCGGTGAAGAAAGCTCTTTTGAGGCGATTATAGACCTCCTTAGAATGAAGACTTATTATTTTGAAGGTGAGATGGGAAATACTTTGCGAGAAGCAGAAATTCCGGAGAACCATAAGGCCGACGCTCTAAAGTACCACGCGGAACTTGTTGAAAAAATTGTAGAAAATGACGAGCTTTTGATGAGTAAATATCTTGATGGGCAGGAAATTCCTATTAGTGATTTGAAAACAACTTTAAGAAAAGCCGTCATTGAAAATAAGATAGTGCCGGTTTTCACCGGTTCGGCTTTGAAAAATAAGGGAGTGCAGTTGGTTTTGGATGCAGTGATAGATTATTTACCCTCGCCGATTGACGTGCCTCCGATAAAAGGAATAGACCCGAAGACCGGAGAGGAAATAGACAGAAAATCTTCTGACAGCGAGCCCTTTGCCGCTCTAGCTTTCAAGCTTCAAACCGATCCTTATGTCGGTCAACTAACCTACTTCCGGGTTTACTCCGGCATAATTTCTTCTGGCTCTTATGTTTATAATTCCACAACAGGAGAAAAAGAGAGACTTGGTCGTATTCTTAGAATGCACGCCAACGAAAGAGAAGAGGTCAAGACAGTTTTTGCTGGAGAAATCGCCGCCGCTGTGGGTCTTAGAAATGCCAAAACAGGGGACACTCTTTGTGATGAAAACAAGCAAATCATTTTGGAAAAAATAGAATTTCCGGAACCGGTTATTTCGTTGAGAGTTGAGCCAAAGACTAAGGCCGACCAGGAAAAAATGGGTATCGCCCTAAAGCGTCTATCGGATGAAGACCCAACCTTCAGGGTTAAAAGTGATCCGGAAACCGGTGAGACGGTTATTATGGGAATGGGCGAACTCCATTTGGAAATTTTAGTTGATCGAATGAAAAGAGAATTTAGTGTTGAGACAAGTGTCGGCAAACCGCAAGTAGCATATAAAGAAACAATTACCGGCACGGCTGAAGTTGAAAATAAATATATCAAACAAACTGGTGGTCGTGGACAATATGGTCATGTAAAGATAGTTTTAAAACCACTTGGACCCGCTCCAGAAAAATTACCGAAAAATATCAAACGGGAAGAGGGCTTTGAATTTATTGATTCAATCAAGGGCGGAGTCATACCGCAAGAATTCATTCCTGCTGTTGAAAAAGGAGTGAGGGAAGCTATGGAGAGAGGTGTTGTTGCCGGCTACAAAATGACAGATGTTTCCTGCGAATTAACCTTCGGCTCATATCACGATGTTGATTCTTCAGAAATTGCGTATAAGATTGCCGCCTCGCAAGCTTTTCAAGAAGCGGCCAAGAAAGCCAAGCCAGTACTTTTAGAGCCAATAATGAAAGTTGAAGTCGTTGTTCCGGAAAAATTTATGGGTGATATAACAGGCAATTTGAATTCTAAAAGAGGTCAGATTGATTCTATGGAAGACAAGGGTGAATTAAAATCAATTGTTGCCAAAGTTCCGCTTTCCGAAATGTTCGGATATGTTACTGCCTTGCGTTCTATGACTGAAGGACGAGGCACTGCCATGATGGAATTTGATCATTACGAAATCGTACCTCCAAACGTTGCTCAAGAAATAATTGAGTCAAGAAAATAGGTAGTTAAGAGGGTATTCAACTATCTTGCTTTTAGTGGTAGAAACGTTTTGAATACTCAAATCTTAATAATTAACAGGAAATCCTTGACTCTAACTGTTTTTCTGTTAGTATGGTTCTACACTTAAAAGTGAAGTGATTTTTGTTGCTTGTTTTGAAAGACAGCGACAATCAGTTAATAATTAACAATTAACAATAAAAAATAATATGGCAGATTTTGATAGATCCAAGCCACATGTCAACGTCGGAACCATTGGTCACGTTGACCACGGCAAAACTACTTTGACCGCTGCGATTTTGAATGTTTTGAATCGTGCCGGCAAAAACGTTAAGTTGAAGGGCGTAGACCAAATTGACTCGGCTCCGGAAGAAAAAGCCAGAGGTATTACTATTGCTTTGTCTCACAACGAATACGAGACAGACAAAAGACATTATGCTCACATTGATGCCCCGGGCCACGCTGACTACATTAAAAACATGATTACTGGTGCCGCTCAAATGGACGGCGCGATTTTGGTTGTTGCCGCAACTGACGGTGTTATGCCACAGACCAGAGAGCACATTCTTTTGGCCAAGCAAATCGGCGTGCCTAAAATAATCGTTTTTCTAAATAAGTGTGACGCTGTGCCAGACAAAGAGCTTATTGACCTAGTTGAAGAAGAAGTCAGAGAGCTTTTGAATAAATATGAATTTGACGGTGCTAATGCTCCGGTTATTCGCGGTTCTGCTCTCAAGGCATTAGAATCTCAAGACAATAATGATGAATGGTCGCAAAAGGTTATGGAATTGGCTAATGCTCTTGACGAATATATTCCAATGCCGGAAAGAGATGTTGAAAAACCATTTCTTATGCCAGTTGAAGATATTTTCTCAATTGAAGGTAGAGGAACTGTGGTAACAGGCAGAATAGAGAGAGGAAAGTTGAAAGTTGGTGAAGAAATTGAGGTTGTTGGACTTAAAGATACCCAGAAAACAGTTGTTACTGGAATTGAAATGTTCAATAAATCACTCTCCGAAGGTATGGCTGGTGATAATGCCGGAATACTACTTCGCGGTTTGAAGAAAGAGGATATTCACCGCGGTCAAGTTCTAGCCAAGCCAGGTTCAATTACTCCGCACACAGAATTTGAAACGGAAGTCTATATCTTGAAGAAAGAGGAAGGCGGACGCCACACTCCATTTTTTACTGGATACAAACCGCAATTCTACATGAGAACAACTGACGTTACTGGAGAATCTACTTTGCCGGAAGGCGTTGAAATGGTTATGCCCGGAGATACAGTAAAACTCAAAGTCAAACTTGTGGCACCGGTCGCCCTTGAAGAACAACAAAGGTTTGCCATTAGAGAAGGAGGTAAAACAGTTGGTGCCGGAGTTGTTACCAAGGTTATAGCATAGATAATCAATCAAGCTCATTGTCATCTTAAGTTAACGGTGTTTGGTAAATCGTAAAACCAAAATATGCCAACTAAAGAAAAAAAAGAAAAAAAGGCCAAAAAGGGCGGAGATGCTGGTATTTCAAAACTGAGGATTCGTGTCAGAGCTTATGAACATAAAGTTCTGGATCTATCGGTAAAACAGATTATTGATACCGCCTTGAGGTTTGATGCAGAAGTCGTTGGGCCAATTCCTCTTCCAACAGAGATAAAAAAATACACCGTTAACCGAGCATCTTTTGTTTATAAAAACTCAAGAGAGCAATTTGAGATGAGGGTTCATAAAAGACTGATTGATATCATTAATCCGGACCCTAAAATAGTTGAATCTTTAACCAACCTTAACCTACCTTCAGGAGTTGAAATAGACGTGAAAATAATGTAAGAATAGGCGCTAGACTTTGGGTGCTAGAGATCAAAATTTGTTTTTGGGCCTGAAGTCTAGTTTTCTAAATTATTATGAAATTTATCATCGGAGAGAAAATCGGAATGACCCAAATATTTGATACCGACGGACGGGCTGTGCCGGCAACGGTTGTTAAAACTTGTCCGCAGGTTGTCACGCAGATAAAAAATCTTGAAACTGATGGCTATTTTGCCTTGCAGGTTGGTTTTCAGGAGGTAAAAGAAAAAAAGATAAAAAAGCCACAAAAGGGTCATTTGAAAGATTTGGGAAACTATAGATACTTTAAAGAGTTTCGCTTGTCCGGAGAAGACTTGTCTTCTTTTAAGGTTGGTGACAAGATTGTTTCCTCGATTTTCTCTGAAAACGACGATGTTCGTGTCTCGGCGGTTTCCAAAGCCAAGGGTTTTCAGGGCGTTGTTAAAAGACATGGTTTTGCCGGTGGTCCTAGGACTCACGGTCAGAAACATTCTGAAAGGGAGCCAGGATCAATTGGTGGTGGCGGACGAGCGGGTGGCCGAGTGGTAAAAGGCATGAAAATGGCCGGTAGAATGGGTGGAGACAGGGTAACTGTCAAAAATTTGAAAATCGTTAAAGTTGACAATGATGAAGGATATTTAATGGTTTCCGGTGCGGTGCCCGGCAGAAAAGGAACTTTTGTTGAAATCTTGTCTATAGAGTAGTATTGATTTTCACTTAATATTTATGGAAGCCAAAATTTACAACAAAGAAGGAAAAGAGGCGGGAAAGATTCAATTACCCGAAGAGGTTTTTGGTGTTGCGTGGAATGACGATTTGATTCACAAAGTTGCGGTTTCTATGGCTTCAAACAAAAGGGCCGGTACGGCTCACACTAAAAATAGAGGTGAAGTAAGTGGTGGTGGTAAAAAACCTTGGAGGCAAAAAGGGACTGGTCGTGCCAGACACGGTTCAATTCGAAGCCCGATTTGGGTTGGTGGCGGAGTCGCTCACGGTCCTCGAAGTGATAAGAGTTTTGAAAAAAAGATAAATAAAAAAGAAAAAAATAAGGCCTTAAGGGTGGTTTTGAGCCGAAAGTTAGCTGATGGTGAGATATTATTTATTGAATCTTTTGATTTCTCTGGGCCAAAAACCAGTGAAGCTAAAAAAGCGCTGTCCTCTCTTTCCGCTGTTTCTGGTTTTGAAAATTTGGTTTCTAAGAAAAAGAATTCAGCAGTCATTGCTTTGGCTGATAAAAATAAAAATTTGGAGAAGAGTTTTAGGAATTTTGGGAATATGGAAGTGGAAGAGATTAAAAATATCAATCCGCTTTTATTACTCGAGCATAAATATTTGATTATAGCCAACCCCGAAGAATCATTGAAAAAAATTCCAGGTAAAATTTAATTATGGCGCTCTTTAAAACAAAAAAAGAAAAAAAACCAGCGGCCGCAAAAGCTGCCAAAGCTGTTGAAGAAAAAAAAGCCGAAAAGATTTCTTCTGAATCTGGTGCGAACCCGACTTTGACGAAGGGTGATTTTTTGGCTAATTCGACGCTGAATTATCCAGCCGATGTCATTTTGAGGCCAAGGATTACCGAAAAAGCTACAGACGAACAACAAAAAGGCGTCTATATTTTTGAGGTCAGAAAAGATGCGACAAAAATTTCTGTTAGAAAAACCATAGAAAAAATTTATAAAGTTAATCCGCGCAAGATAAACATAGTAAAAAATCCAGCAAAAAACTTGATCGTAAGGGGAAGAAAAGGGGTTAAGCCGGCAGTTAAAAAAGCGTATGTTTATCTGAAAGATGGCGATAAGATAGACATTGTCTAACTTTTTCGGAACAGACTTTTATTTGTTTTTTAAAAAATATGAAAACATTCAAACCGACAACTGCAAGCAGAAGACAAATGTCTATCCCCGGCTTTAAGGGAGTTTTGACATCTAAAAAACCCCAGAAGTCTTTGACTAAAGGCGGAAAATTGGCTGTTGGGAGAAATAACCAAGGTCGGATTACCACCAGACATAAAGGTGGTGGACACAAGAAAAGATACAGAATGGTTGATTTTGCTTTGAATAAAAAAGGAATACCTTTCAAAATAGTTTCTGTTGAATATGATCCTTTCCGGACTGGTTTTATTGGTCTTGCAGTTTTTGCCGATGGAGAAAAGGCATACATACTCTTGCCTCAAGGGGTGGTGGCTGGTGAAGAGCTTTTGATTGCGGAAGAAGCTCCTATCAAGGCTGGTAATCGTTTACCTCTTAAGAATCTGGAGGTTGGAACCTTTGTCTACAATGTTGAATTAAAACCTTCCGGCGGAGCACGCCTTGTGAGAAGCGCGGGAAGCTTTGCTGAAATAGTCGCAAAAGACGCTGGATATATTGGACTTAAAATGCCTTCGAGCGAAGTGCGTAGGGTGCCAGAAAATTGTTGGGCATCAGTTGGTTCGGTTTCTAATCCGGAAAATCGTTTGGTAAATATTGGTAAAGCCGGAAGGAGCAGGTGGCTTGGTATCCGTCCGACCGTCAGGGGTTCGGCTATGAATCCAGTTGACCATCCTTATGGTGGAGGTGAAGGGCGTTCCGGTCGCGGATTAAGAAGGGCTAAAAGCAAATGGGGAAAGCCTACAGGTAAGGGCCAAAAGACCAGAAAAACCAAGAAGTACTCAAATAAGTTCATAGTTTCCAGAAGGAAGGTCGGCAAGAAGCGCCAATAGGACTTTTTGTTTGACAATAAAACGCTTTCTGCTATTCTTTTTATAGCTCGCCATGAGCTTTTATTTTTAATATGGTTAGATCATCAAAAAAAGGACCTTACGTTGACCCAAGATTACTGAAGAAGATTTCCGGTAAAAAACCTGATGATGTTGGAGTTATCAAGACTTGGTCGCGGGACAGTCAAATTTCACCGGAAATGGTGGGTTTTGCTTTTGGTGTTCATAATGGCAGGGAACATATTGAGGTAAGAGTAAATGAAGATATGGTCGGACATCGTCTTGGCGAATTCTCTTTAACTAGAAAATTTGTTAAACACGGCGGAAAAATGCAGAAAGATTTGGAGCAGAAAAAGAAAGAATCTGAAATAGAGGCGGCAAGAGCGGCAAAGACAAGTGGGGATTCAGCTAAAGCTCCGGGAAAATAATTTAAATAAGGAACATGAAAACCGTTTCAGCAAAACTGAATATGTTGAGGCAGTCGCCGAGAAAAGTCCGATTGGCGGCGGATGCAATTCGCGGCAAGGCGGTTAGTGATGCCTTGGTGGCTTTAAGTTTTTTAAATAAAAGCGCCGCTTCACCGATTAAAAAACTTGTTCAATCAGCCGCGGCGAATGCCAAAGGACTTGGACTTGACCCAGATCAGCTAAAAGTCAAAAAAATTTCAGTGGATGCAGGAACGATATTATACCGACGCCGGTTTCGCGCCCGAGGACGAGTTATGCCGGTTCGCAAAAGAACCAGCCATATTTCTTTAGTTTTGGAAGAAAAACCGATGAAAAAAGATGGCGCGGAAATTATAAGTAGTAAAAAATCCAAGCCAAACAAAAAATAAATTTATGCCGCACAATGTTCATCCTTATGCTCATAGAATCGGAATTTTAAGAGGTTGGAAGTCTCAATGGTTTGGCTTGAAGCAGAAATACACCGATTCTTTAAGAAGCGACCTTCTGATTAGAGACTTTCTAAAGAAAAGGTTGAAAGGATTTTATATTGCGAACGTTATAATTGAAAGAAATCAAAAAATTTTGAAAGTCGTTATCGAGACTTCAAGACCGGGCTTAATTATAGGCCGGAGTGGAGAAGGTGCCGCTAAACTGAAAGAAGAATTGGTCAAGAAGATTAGAAAGGCTGGTTTTTCTTCGGAAGCTCAGGAGTTAAAGATCGATATAAAAGAAGTGAAATCTCCAGAATCAAATGCCGCTATTGTCAGTCAAATGATCGCTGAAGGTTTGGAGAAAAGAATGCCTTTTCGTCGAGTAATAAAGCAGACCCTGGACAAAGTAATGGCTAATCGAGATGTAATTGGTGCAAAGATTCAGCTTTCAGGCCGTTTAGGTGGCGCAACAATGTCCAGAAAGGAGAGCAAAAAAGCCGGTAGAATTCCTCTTCAGACTTTTCGCGCTGATGTTGATTTTGCGAGACAAGAAGCCGTGTTGCCTTACGGTAACTTGGGAATAAAAGTCTGGATTTACAGAGGAGATATCTTTGAGGAGAAAGGTGCAAAAAGTAATTAGCCCAATGTAGTTTTGAGATACCATTACACAGAATTTATTTAGAGCAACTGTTTCCAATAGAGTAATAAAAATAATTTAAAAATCATGCTGTTCCCAAAGAAAGTAAAATACAGAAAGTGGCACACTTTTCGAGAAAATCCTAAAAAAGTAAAAATTGCCACTCGCGGAACGGAAGTCTCTTTCGGCTCTTTCGGTCTGAAAGCGACAACCACATCTCGCATCAGGTCTAATCAAATAGAATCAGCCAGAAAAACAATCTCTCGAGCTATCGGCAAGACCGGAAAAATGTGGATTCGTATTTTTCCTGACATGCCCTTCACCTCTAAACCGGCTGAAGTTAAGATGGGTAAGGGTAAGGGAGACATTCAAGGATATCAGGTCCAAATAAGGCCCGGACGAATTCTTTTCGAGGTTGATGGAGTTTCTGCTGAAGTTGCGGCTGAAGCTTTGCGTAAGGGTGGTACGAAATTACCAGTCAAAACTAAGGTGGTCAGCCGTTTGTAATTTTATGGCGTTTAAACAAGACACAAAAGAATTAATAAAAATGTTGGCGGAGAAAAAAGAAGCTTTGAGAAATTTTCGCTTTAACATTGCCGGAGGAAAAATCAGAAATACCAAAGAAGGTCGGGACTTGAGGAAAGAGATTGCCAGAATTCTTACGGAGTTGCACCAAAGAGAGATTAATGTTAAGAAATAGTGCTTATGGATCAAGAGAAAACAACAAAAAGGAAAGTCTTGTCTGGGGTTGTGGTTTCAGACAAAATGAAAGACACAATCGTTGTTAAAGTTCAGCGTTTTGTTAAACATCCTAAATTTGGTAAATACGTTAAGATAAACAAGAAGTTTAAAGCCCACGATGCTGGTAATAGTAAAAAAATTGGAGACAAGGTTTCAATTGAAGAATGCCGTCCAATTAGTAAAGACAAGCATTTCAAAGTAATTTAAGTTCTGTCGTTTAAAACCACCGGTTTCAAATCATAGAATCCGAAATTTAAAATTAAAACATGCTTCAACCTCGTTCAATTGTAAATATCACCGACAATTCCGGCGCCAAAATCGGCCGAGTTTTTAAGATTTTAGGTGGTTCTAAAAGAAGATATGCGCAGATTGGAGACGTTTTGGTTTTATCAGTTCAGAAAGCCGAACCAAGAAAGGCGGTCAAGAAAAAGGATGTTTTGAGAGCAGTGGTTGTTAGGCAGAAGAAACCCTACCGTCGCTCGGACGGGTCATATGTGTGTTTTGATGATAATGCAGTAGTTATTTTAGAGAAAGAGAAGAATGAGCCAATTGCCGGACGCGTATTCGGTCCGATTCCAAGAGAGATAGGTGAAAGAGGATTTCAAAAGATTGTTTCTTTGGCACCGGAAATCGTATAACACAAGTTGCCAAGAATATTTGTAATATGAAAATAAAAAAAGGAGACACAGTAAAAATAATTACCGGAAAAGATAAAGGAAAATCGGGAAAAGTTGAAAGGGTTTTAACCGACAACAATAAAGTAATTATCCCGGGCCTTAACTTGTTTAAGTCGCACCAAAGACCAAAAAAACAAGGTCAAAAAGGGCAGATGGTTGATAAAAGTATGCCAATTCATATTTCCAATGTTATGTTTGTGGATCCTAAAAGCCAGAAACCTACAAGAATCGGAAAACGTTCAGAAAATGGCCGAATGAAAAGATATGCCAAAAAAAGCGGGCAATTAATTGATTAGTTAAAAGATTATGACTCAAATTGCGCAAAAATTGGAAAAGACCTTTGAAGCTTTGAAGCCGGCTATGGGCTATCAAGGTCAGATGCAAGCACCTCGATTAGAGAAGGTGGTTTTGAGTGTCGGCGTTGGATCTGTAAAAGACAAGAAGAAGCTTGAGGTTATTGAAGATCGATTAGCAAAAATAACTGGTCAAAAACCATCTCCTAGACCAGCAAAGATTTCTATAGCTAATTTTAAATCAAGACAAGGTGAAATTGTTGGTTACCAGATTACTTTAAGGGGTAAGAGAATGATAGATTTTTTGGAGAGATTTATCAGAATAGCCCTGCCCCGCTCCAAAGATTTCAAAGGTATTTCCTCTGATTTTCTTGACGATATAGGCAATTTGACTATCGGTATTAAAGAACACACCATTTTTCCTGAAACTTCTGATGAAGATATAAAGGATGTTTTTGGTTTGGCAGTGACGATTGTAACTACAGCCAAAAATAAGTCAGAAGCCGAAGCTTTTTTCAGACACCTTGGCCTACCCTTTAAGAAGTAGGGCGGACTTAACTTTTTGGCAAGTCCCTCCCTTGGATTTGACTTTAAATCGTTTTTTGCTATTCTTTTACAAGCTCACCAAGAGCTATTTTAATTAGGGTTAGGTGTTTTGAATTTTCCTAAACCCTAAACCCTAGTCGCTAAACCCTAGTTCTCATGGCCACTAAAGCCCAAATTGCAAAATCAAAGAAAAAACCAAAGTTTCAAACCCGAACTGTTCGGCGTTGTTTTAAGTGCGGTCGTTGCAGGGGTTATATGAGAGATTTTGACCTCTGCCGAATTTGTTTTAGGGAGTTTGCGAACGAAGGGGTTTTACCGGGGATTAAGAAATCAAGCTGGTAATTTTTTAATTTATTCTTCACTAGATTTGAAAAAATGACTGATCCAATATCCGATTTATTAATAAGAATTAAAAATGCGGCGCAAACTGGGAAAAAGCACGCTTCTGTTTCTTATTCCAAAATAATGCTTAATTTGTTGGAAGTTCTTGAAAAAGAAGGTTTTGTAGAAAAGATTTCGCAGAAAGGTAAAAAACCCGGAGACCGATCTATTGAATTTGAAATTTCTTACGATGGTTCAAAACCGAAAGTCAAAGGTACGGAAAGGGTTTCCAAGTTTTCAAGAAGGGTGTATTTGAAAAATAAGGACATTGCGGCAGTCAGAAAAGGTTTTGGACGCGTGATTTTAACGACCCCCAAGGGAGTTATGGCAGACAGAGAAGCTATTAAAGAAAATATCGGCGGCGAGGCCTTGTTTCGAATTTGGTAATAAAAAATATGAGCAGAATAGGAAAAAAACCAATTTCTATACCGGAGAATACCACTGTCAGTTTAAACGACGGTCTTTTGCTGGTAAAGGGCCCAAAAGGTGAGATTTCCAGAAAGTTTAACGACAATATCAAAATTTCTGTTGAGGATAATTCGGTAAAGTTAACACCTGCAAAGAAAGATAATTTCAGCCAAGTTCTCTGGGGAACCTACGCTTCTCATGTTGCCAATATGGTAAGTGGGGTAAACGCCGGTTTTGAGAAAAAACTCGTAATAGAGGGTATTGGATTTAAAGCGGAGGTTAAGGGCGATAGCATTGTCTTAAACGTTGGTTTCTCTCATCCCGTAGAGTTAAAAATCCCTGGAGGGATAAATGTTGTGACCGAAAAAGATTCAATAAAAATTTCCGGGATTGATAAAGAAATGGTCGGGCAGTTTGCCGCTAAAGTGAGAGATGTTAAGAAACCAGAACCTTACAAAGGAAAAGGTATTCATTACGAAGGAGAACAGATTAGAAGAAAACAAGGCAAGAAGTCTGCGTAAAAATTTTTAAACAAAGCTATGAAAGTCTTAACAAAGATAGAAAGAAGGAGAAAGAGAATAAGGTCAAAAATTTTTGGCACGGTAGAGCGACCACGGGTCAGTGTGTTTCGATCCAACACTTCTATCTACGCTCAAGTCATTGATGATAAAACCGGAGAGACATTGGTAGCTATTCACACTAAGAATGTTGAAGGTAAGAATCCTACCGAAAGAGCCAAACAAGCCGGCAAATTGTTGGCCGAGAAAGCTAAAGAAAAGAAAATTACAAAGATAGTTTTTGATAGAGGAGGTTATTTGTTTGGTGGTAAAATCAAGGCTTTAGCAGAAGGGTTGAGAGAGGGTGGTCTAGAATTTTAATTTGTTTTTTAAAGATTATGAAAACAGAAGAAAAAAAAGAGGAAAAAGCAGGGGCTGAAGTTGCAGACAACAAACAGCGTTCCGACAAGCCGGTCTTTGCAAAAAATAGAAGGCGCCGTTCGGACAAATTCGAAAAAGCCGGCCGACCTAAGCCGGAATTTGAACAGAAGATCATAGAGATCCGCAGGGTTGCCAGAGTTGTTTCTGGTGGAAGACGCTTTAGTTTTAGTGTGGCCTTAGTTGCCGGTAATAGAAAAGGATCAGTCGGTGTCGGGCTTGGCAAGTCAAATGATACTCCGGTTGCGATTGAAAAAGCTTACAGAGATGCAAAGAAAAATTTGATAAATATATCTTTAACCAAAGACTCCTCTATTCCACATTTGGTAAAAGGTAAATTTTCTAGCTCAAAAGTGATAATGATGCCGGCTCCCGGTAGAGGAATATTAGCCGGAAGCTCCGTTCGAGACGTGGTGGAATTGGCAGGAATAAAGAATATAAATTCTAAGGTTGTCTCCGGTAGCAAAAATAAGCTAAATAATGCCAAAGCGGCAATAGAAGCATTAGTTCAGTTTCAAGGTTAGATTTGAAATAAATTAAACACTATGCAGTTACACAACTTAAAACCAAAAACCAAAAACAAAAAATCCCGTCAGGTTGGACGTGGAGGTAAGAGAGGAAAAACTTCCGGTCGTGGTATGAAGGGGCAAAAAGCTCGAGCCGGTCGCAAATTAAGACCGGAAGTTAGAGATTTGATAAAGCGTTTGCCTAAAAAAAGAGGTTATAGATTCAAGAGTTTTCAGATTAAGCCTGTAATTATTTCTCTACAAGATATAGAAGATAATTTTTCATCTGGCGAAGAGGTTAGTCCTGATTCTTTATCTAAGAAAAATTTGATTACCAGAAAAGATTTGGCGATTGGAGTAAAAGTCTTGTCTGATGGTAAACTAACTAAAAAGATTGTTCTGTCCGGATGTTTGTTTTCCAGTTCTGCAAAGTCTGCAATTGAGAAAGCCGGAGGCGAGGTAAAATAAAAATATGAGTGGATTTAGCACAAAGTTAAAACTCATCTTCCAAGATAGGATTTTGAGAAAAAGAATATTTTTTGTCCTTGGGGCTTTAGTAGTCTTCAGGATGCTGGCATCCATCCCCATTCCCGGAGTTGACGCTTTTCAGTTAGAGAGGTTTTTTTCTGACAATCAATTTCTGGGTCTTTTGAACATTTTTTCCGGTGGTGGTTTGGCCAATCTTTCGATTGTGATGCTTGGTGTTTCGCCTTATATTACCGCTTCTATTATTATGCAGCTTCTGACCATTATGTCGCCCAAACTTAAAGCCATGTATCAGGAGGAGGGGGACGCGGGCAGGAAAAAATTTAATCAGTATTCAAGATTTTTGACCGTGCCTCTTGCTTTCATTCAGGGTTTTGGTTTTTTGGCTTTTCTTCGCTCACAGGGCGTGCTTGCAGAAATGACTTTAACTGATCAGTCAGTGAACGTTTTGATTATTGCCGCCGGTTCAATTTTGCTTATGTGGATTGGCGAATTAATTTCGGAATTTGGTATTGGCAATGGAGTTTCAATATTAATTTTTGCCGGTATTGTCGCCGTCTTACCTTCAACTATTACCCAGCTTTTGTTTACTTTCGAAATATCGCAATTACCAATTTATCTTGCCGCTTTTGTTGCCGCTCTAGCGATAACTTACGGTGTAGTCTTTATTACTGAAGCCGAGCGACCAATCCCAATTACTTATAGCAAGAGAATCAGGGGCTCTCGAGTCTTTGGTGGAGTTTCAACTTATTTACCGCTACGTTTGAATCAAGCTGGAGTAATTCCGATTATCTTTGCGCTCTCTATTCTTCTTTTCCCGCAAATGGTCTTAAATTTTTTAGGTAGTATTGATAATTTGACAGTTCAAAATGTTTCTCAAATTCTTTTGAGAATTGTTGAACAGCCGTGGATTTACGCGACAGTCTATTTTGGTCTGGTTTTCTTATTCACCTATTTTTATACTGCTGTAACTTTTGACCCGAATACGACCGCGACCCATTTGCAGAAGAGCGGAGCTTTTATCCCCGGAGTTCGTCCCGGAGAAAACACTTCTTCTTATGTTGGAAAGATTTTAACTCGCCTGACTTTGGTTGGCGCTTCGTTTTTGGGTATTATCGCTGTTTTACCCCTTGTTATGGTGGCTTTAACCGACATCACCGCTTTTGCTATCGGTGGCACAGGCCTTCTGATTGTTGTTTCGGTTGTGATTGATTTGATAAAGAAAATCGAAGCCCAGATAACAGCAAGAGAATATTAAAAGATGCAAATGCGAACACGAACTTTCATGTTTTTTGGCCCGTCTGGCTCTGGCAAAGGCACACAAGCCAAGCTCTTGATAGATTTTTTGGAAAATAAACAAGGACGGAAAGTTATTTACATAGAAACCGGCCAAAAAATAAGGGAATTTATAATTAGTGGCGGTTATACCAGTCGTCTGACCAAAGAAATCATAGACAAAGGTGGACTTCTACCGGCTTTCTTGCCGGTCTGGCTTTGGACGAGTCATTTGAATGAAAATTTTACTGGTGAAGAAGATTTGGTGCTTGACGGTTTGTGTCGTAGACCATATGAAGCGCCGGTTTTGGATTCGGCTTTGAAATTCTACAAATTAGACAAGCCGTTTGTGGTTTCTTTAAATGTTTCTCGCGACTGGTCTATGGAAAGACTTAAATCAAGGGGCCGGAAAGATGACACCGAAGAATACATAAACAGCCGTCTTGATTGGTATGAAAAAGAGGTGGCGCCCTCGGTTGATTTCTTTAGGAATAATCCTGATTATAATCTTTTGGAGATTAACGGCGAACAACCTATAGAGAAAGTTTACGAAGAAATAATTCAAAAATCCGGAATCTAATTTTTCCAATTGTCTATTTTAAAAAACAAAGAGGAAATAGAAATTTTGCGGGAGGGCGGACGACGTTTGGCTCGGATTCTTGCCAAGATAAAAAGTGCCTCAAAACCCGGAATTAGCACCAAAGATCTTGATGATTTAGCTTTTCGGTTGGCAGATGAAGGTGGCGACAAACCGGCGTTTTTAAATTATTGCCCGGAAGAAAATGGCCGGCCATATCCGGCAACCCTTTGCGTTTCAGTAAATGAGGAATTGGTCCACGGCCTGCCTTCTCCCGAAAAAATTTTAAAAGACGGGGATATTATTTCTGTTGATATGGGTCTTAATCATCTGGGTCTTATAACAGATTCAGCAATAACTTTTCCGATAGGCAAGATTCAAAAAGAAACTCAGCTCTTACTTAAGGCGACAAGGGAATGTCTTGAAACTGGAATTAAGGAAGCTAAATCAGGAAACTTTGTTGGTGATATCGGTTTTGCTATAGAGAAAACAGCCAAAAAATACGGTTTTGATTTGGCAAAAGGACTGGCCGGACACGGTGTTGGTCACAAGGTCCATGAGGATCCGCTTATTCCGAATACTGGAAGGAGGGGGAATGGCATGAAGCTAAAAATTGGTATGGTTTTAGCGATTGAGCCAATGCTTTGTCTTGGCAGTGGTGAGATTTCTCTGGAAAAAGATGGATTTACTATTAGCACCAAAGACAAATCCCTTTGCGCTCATTTTGAACATACAATTGCGATTACCGAAAAAGGCCCGGAGGTGTTGACTTGTTGAAGTTCGCGATTTTGCTATTTTTAGTAAATTCTTCTATACTTTTTGCATTATCAACTACAGACTGTTAGCTACAAATTAATTTACTATGCACCCAAGCAAAGAAAAAACACTAGTTATAATTAAGCCCGATGGAATTCAGAGGACTTTGATCGGCGAGATTATTGGACGATATGAAAGAATCGGCTTAAAGCTCGTTGGGCTCAAAATTGTGGTGCCGAAAGAAGATCAAGTTCACGCTCACTACACAGTTGATCCGGAATGGATTCAAAAAACTGGTGAAAAGGCGATTTTGGCTTATGAGAAGAAAGGGCAAACTCCTCCCTCAACAGATCCGATGGAAGTTGGCAACAAAGTTTTGGAAAATTTGAAAAAATATTTAACATCCGGCCCAGTTGTGGCAATGGTTTGGCAAGGCGCTCATGCGGTTGAGGTTGTTCGAAAAATTACTGGAGGCACGGAACCCCGTTCAAGCGATGTTGGAACTATCAGAGGTGACTTTGTTTTGGATTCATATCAAATGGCTGACACTGACGGCCGAGCTATCAGAAATCTTATTCACGCTTCTGGCTCAACCGATGAAGCTCAAAAAGAAATTTCTCTTTGGTTTGACGGAAATGAAATCGTAAATTATCGATTAGTTCAGGAACAAATCACATACGATGTAAATCTAGACGGGATTTTGGAGTAATTCTCTTGTTTTTGGTATAATCTATAAGGGGTTGTTTGAAACATTCTCTATGACATTTGTCAGGGAGTTCAAATTGCTCTACTCCTCGGAGTAGAGTTGAGAGCACCCACCTATGATTTTATAGGGCAAATGTTTTCAAATGACCCCCACTAAAATTCTTCCGTCCGAAGCGGGGGAATTTTAGTTTTGGCACTGTGATATCATTAAGGCGTGCAAAACTAGTTAAAAAATGGAAAATAAAATTCTAAAAATTATCCTAGGACTCATTGTCGCTATTGCTATTTTACACACGGTAGCCATCTATTTCTATTTGTATTACGAACTCTGGTGGTTTGATATTTTGATGCACTTTGTTGGCGGTTTTTGGACAGTCTTGTTTTTTCTCTGGCTTTTGGTTTTTTCTGGAGCGTTTTTGCTTGATGTTGAACGTAAAAATCCGGCGATTCTGTCTTTCTTGGCAACGTCTTTTATTGTGATCGTTGCTGTTTTTTGGGAAATTTTTGAACTAAAATTTGGTCTGACTTCTCTTAACGACTTTGATTATATTCAAGACACAGTTTCTGATATCTTTTCGGCTTTTGCCGGCGGACTTTTGGCTTCTCTATTTTTCTTCCGGAAAGTTTTTAAAAACTTCTAAAAGAAAAAGGCGCCCCATACAGATAGCGCCCACGAAACCGTCTTCATCAGCTGCTGACTCTTTCCGCCTTACTCAGGTAGAGTTCCCGGCAGAGTTGACTCGGCTGGGGTTTGGTTTTCCCCCCTTCTTCTTTTTCTCCTTCTTTCCGGCACACTTCCTGTTCCTCTGCCGGATGCGTTGTTGATTGAGGTTTTTCCACACGCTCTTTTTCCATGGATTTCTCCTTCTTGGTGTGCGAGTCCAAAATATATGATAGCAAAATATCCATCTCGCGCAATGCAAGGTGTGGATTTTGACTGTTGGAGTTAGGAGATTTTTTTAATTACTCTCTTGAAAGTTTCGGGATGATTTTGTGCCAAGCCGGAGAGGATTTTTCTGTCTAAAGCGATATTGGCTTTTTTCAGAGCACCAATCAGTTTACTGTAAGAAACTCCCTGCTCTTTTGAAGCGGCTCCTATCCGCACGTTCCAAAGTTTTCGGAAGTCATTTTTCTTATCTCTTCGGTGCGCAAAAGCGTGAGCGCCAGCATGAACTAGCGCTTCATATGCTTGTCTTTCTTTTTTTGACCTGCCATGTCTGTAACCCTTGGCTCTCTTTAAAACATTCTTTCTTGTTTTAAGGGCGTGAACCCCCTTCTTTACTCTTGTCATAGTTCTTTCGGCTTAGATAATATTTTATTTTGATAAAAATCTTCTACTGATTCTCTTGTTAAATTTCAGAGATGAGGATCTCCTTTTTGCAATCCCTTTCCGACCGCTGTCTTTGGAATTGAAATGATTTTGACCAGTTTTTCTTGCAATAACTTTTCCTTTTCTGGTTACTTTCAACCTTTTTGTATACGATTTGTTTGTTTTCATAATCTTAAGTTATTAAACGCTTAGTTTTTGACTATAGTTTTTTATTGTATCCCGAAACTAATTTATAGAACTTATTTTTTCTCTATTATTATTGTCATTCCCTTCGGACTTTTTTTGGGCGGTTCAGCGATTTTATACTCAACCGGCAATAATTTCAAGATTCTATCCATTCTGTCCTTCAAGAAGTTTTGTTCAAGATATTTTGTTCGGCCTGGTAGGAACAAATCAATTTTTACTCTGTGTTTTTCGCTTAACCACTCGCCGGCTTTTTTAGCTTTTAAGCCAAGGTCATGCTCTCCGGTACCGATTTTTATTTGTATATTTTTTACTTCTACTGACCGGGATTTTGACTTCGCTTGTTTTTGCTTCTTGTTTTCTTCGTACTGATATTTTCCAAAATCAGAGATTCTGGCTATGGGCGGATTGGCGTTTGGTGAAATTTCTATTAAATCAAGACCCAGCTCCTCGCTTTTTTTGAGAGCTTCACTTAAGGTCAAAATTCCGAGATTTTCGCCTTGGGATCCAATAACCCTTAATTCAGAGGCCCTAATTTGGTGGTTTATCCTTGCTTTCCAGTTATTCAATTATTTTAGGCGACAAGTTATTAACTTCTAAAGTATAGCACGACTTGTTTTTTACTGCAAATTTTTTCCTAGCGCTCTAGTGGTGATGGTGGTGTTCTATTTTTGGTTTTTGACCCTTATATTTTTCCAGCACAAAGACGGCAATCAATGTTGTTATTGGTATTGTCAGCACAAGGCCGATGCTTCCGACTATTGTTCGTAAGATTTCTAAGGCAAAAACTTCTTGATTCACAATCATTCCAATACTGGATTCGGAAATAGAAAAGAGCATGAGAAGTGGCAGGGCGGCACCGGTATAAGCTAAGGCCAGTGTGTTGACCAAAGCGCCGGCATGCTCGCGCCCGACTCGCAGGGCTTTGTTATAGACTTCTTTTTTGGAAAGGTTTGGATTTGTGCCATAAAGTTCGCTAACCACGGCCGATTGGGTTATGGCAATATCGTCGAGTACTCCAAGAACGCCGATTATTATTCCCGCCAAAAGTAATCCGGAAAGATCAAGTTGGCCGAAGGTGCTGAAGTTTAGATATATGGCTTCGTCGCTTGCGAAACCGGACAGTCGGCCGATTTTAACTGAAAGAAAAGCTAAGACGCTTGTGATAGAAACTGCCAGAATTGTTCCAGTGAATGCCACGGTTGATTCGCGATTGAATCCGTGGGTGAAATAGATTGCCAAAAAGAGAACAACTGTTGCAATCAAAGTGCTTGTTAGAACCGGCGGATACCCATTTAAAAGTAACGGCAGAAGTATGTAAATAATGACTAAAAAAGTTCCAAATAATCCCAACAGCGCCCTAAGCCCTTGCCATCCTCCGAAAATTAGAATCGTAAACGCAAAAAGCAAAGAAAATATTATCAATGTGGGTCGTCGGTCTACGTCCCTGACAGAGAATATTTCTCTTCCGTCTATTGTTATTAGAAAATTGAGAAAAAAGGTGTCTCCGATTTTTAGGGGGATGTAATCGTTTTGCAAAGATATTATTTCACTACTTCTTTCTCCTTCCATAATTCTGGCTTCCAAAACCTGAACCACCGTTTCTGTATCGGTGCCGGGAATTAGGACCTTTTCCTCAGAAACCACTTTCTCAACCTTTGCTTTCCATGCCCCCTGAAAATCTTGATGAATTTCTTGACCAAGAGCGATTTGGTTTGCGGTCGGTAGGAGAAAAAAGAGCAATATTAAAAAAAATGTTTTTAATCTTGGCATTTTCTGCACACCCCGAATAGTTCAAAAGAGTGTTCCATTATTCTATCAAAATAAGATGACGAACGCAGGATTTTTTTGCCAATGCGGTCAATGACACATTTATTCGGGTAGAGGTTAAAATCTTCGACCAAGCCACATTTTTTACAGACGATGTGGTGATGGTGGTTTTCGCTTAATTCGTACGACGTAAAATTTCCGCCCAGATCTACTTTGCGGATAAGGTTTTTCTCCAGAAAAGTTTCAAGATTTCTGTAAATGGTGGCCAAATCTGCACCTCTGCCAGCCATTTTTTTATGGAGCTTTTCGGCATTTAAAGGGGTGTGAGAGTCTTTGAATAACTTTAACATCCAAACTCGGGTCGATGTAACTTTCAAACCATTTTGTTTCAGGATGTCTTGTTTTGTTTTGTTGTTTGACATGTTTTTAGGGTCTGATAATATAATACTATTACAAATGCGAATAATTTGCAATTAAAATGTTAACTTTTTATATTTTATTAAGTGTTTTTGCTGTCAGCTTGATCTCTTTGATCGGAGCTTTGACTCTGTCTTTTCAAAAAGAATTTTTGCAAAAAATTCTTTTCGTTCTGGTCGGCTTGGCCGCCGGCGCCCTTTTCGGCGATGCTTTTTTCCATCTTATTCCGGAAGCGTTTGAACACGTTGAAAATTGGGTAGTCATCTCTCTTATGGTTTTGGCCGGGATTTTAACTTTTTTTGTTTTAGAAAAATTTCTCCATTGGCACCACCATCATGGTGTTGAAAGTGTAGAAGAGTGCCATACGTTAGAGCAGATGGAAAATTACAAAGGCAAAATCAAGCCGCTTGGGGTTTTAGTTTTGACTTCCGACTCCGTTCACAATTTGGTTGACGGCGTTATAATTGCCGCAAGTTTCTTTATAAGCATTGAAATTGGAATTACTACCGCCATCGCCGTGGCTTTGCACGAAATCCCCCAAGAGATTGCCGATTTCGGGCTTTTAGTCCACTCCGGAATGTCGCGACTCAAGGCTTTGACTTGGAATTTTGCTACCGCCTTGTTCGCTGTTTTAGGAGCCAGTTTGACTATTCTTTTTGGTGTTTTTTTGGAGCCTTACATTTTTCACATCGGCGCTTTCGCCGCCGGCGCCTTTATCTATATCGCTGGTTCAGACTTGGTGCCGGAAATTCACAAAACTCGCAACCTAAAAAAATCCGCCATTCAATTCGCTTCTATAATTGTTGGAATTCTAATAATGCTTTCCCTTGTTGCTTTGGAGGAAGGACATCACGATGAGGAGGAACATAACAATTTTGGTGAAATAGTGGAAACCCAAACTCTCTGATTTTTAAAAAATCTTTACAAAAAACATTCTAACATTCTATAGAATATTAGAATGTTTTTTTATGATTAGAATTCTGACCCCTAATTATTTTTTTGTTACTTGCTTGTTTCCTATAGATTGATTATGGAATGTGGAAGAAGTCTACTTCTCTCATTGTACTTATTTCAAAATTTGCATAAAATACCCCTAGGGGGTATAATGGGAAAACAATAACTAATAATCAATAACGATATGAAAGCTGAATATAAAAACAAAGCCAAAAGACGGCTTAAAATAATTGAAGGGCAGATCAGAGGTCTCCAGAAGATGGTCGAGAATGGTAAATACTGCGTTGATATTATTGTTCAAGCAGAGGCAGTAAAGGAGGCGCTTTCTGGGATTGAGGATTTGATTTTGGAGAATCATTTGTCTACTCATGTTATAGAGCAGATGAAATCTGGAAAAGAGAGTAAAGCAACTAAAGAGATTTTGTCGTTATATAAATTATCAAGAAAGAAATAATTTGTTTTATTATTTTTAATTTTAGAAAAATCTATGAATTCAAAAATTTCGTTTATTTTAATAGGAGTTGTCGGAATATTTATCGGCATTTCAATTGCACCAATTTTCTCCGGTAACCTGATGATGGGATTTACTCCCGGCAAAAAATTAGCACCCACTACTTCTCTAGGAAATATAGATAGACACTTTATTGAGGAGATGATTCCTCATCATAATGGTGCTATTGCTATGGCAGAGCTCGCTCTTGAACGTTCAGGGCGGGAAGAGATTAGATCCTTATCTGAAGATATTATTAAAGCCCAGACTTTGGAAAATAATCAGATGAAAGAGTGGTATCAAGCTTGGTTTAATGGAGAAGTTCCGGAAAGTTTTTCGGGAATGTCCGGTATGATGCATGGCCAAATGCCGATGCATATGGAGGGAATGGAGGGAGACGTTGAAGCTCTACTAAGAGCAGAAAATTTCGACCTAGAGTTTTTAAGGCAAATGATTTTACACCACGAAATGGCCATTATGATGGCCAGAATGCTATCTACTGGAAGTGTCCGGTCAGAAATGCAAATTTTGGCTGACCAGATTATAACTTCTCAATCTGAAGAGATTGAAATTATGAGAAACTGGCAAAAAGAATGGTCTAAAAAATAATTAGAAAGATTAAAAATTAGATATGAGTGAAACTATAAAAAATTTTTATACTTGTCCTATGCACCCGGAAATTCAAAAAGATGGTCCGGGAATGTGTCCGGAATGTGGAATGAATTTAGTAAAAAGTAGAAAGTCAAAAGTAGAAAGTAAAGATGCTGCAAGTCACGATAAACATCAAGGACACAAAACGGAAAGTTTTTTGCGGAAATTTTGGGTGGCTTTAATTTTAACAATACCGCTTGTAGCTTATTCAGAACTTCCAGAATTGTTTTTCGGCAAAAGCTTACCGTATTTCCCCGGACTTGAATATTTGATTCTGGTTTTAGGTTCAATCGTCTTTTTCTACGGCGGTTGGGTTTTTCTGACAGGGGCATTTAGAGAACTTCGAGCTCGGTTGCCGGGAATGATGACTTTGATTGCTTTGGCGATTTCAGCAGCTTATCTTTGGAGTATTTACGCCATTTTTGCCGGCGAACACCCTCTTTTCTGGGAGCTTGGAACTTTAGTGACAATTATGCTTTTAGGCCACTGGCTTGAAATGAAGGCGGTTAAAAAAGCCCGCGGTGCTCTAAAAGAATTAGCAAAATTAATTCCCGACACTGCCGAATTAATATTAAGGACATCAGATGTCAATATATCGACATCGCAAGTCCTTAATTTGAATAAAGGAGGGTTTAAAACAAAAATTATTTTGATTCTAGAGCTTAGAGTCGGAGATGTGGTTTTGGTAAAACCGGGGGCGAGAGTGCCGGCTGACGGAAAAGTTATTCGGGGTCAATCTGAGCTGGACGAGTCAATTGTAACCGGTGAATCAAAGTTGGTTTCCAAAAAAGCCGGAGATGAAGTAATTGCCGGTACCATAAACAACGACGGAAGTTTAGAAGTTGAGGTAACAAAAATCGGTGAAGAAACTTTTTTAGCCGGAATAATGCGTTTGGTTGCTGAAGCCGAAAGCTCTAAGTCACGCCTTCAAATTCTCTCCGACAAAGCGGCGCTTGTTTTAACAATTATTGCTGTTTCAGCTGGAGCTATTACTTTAACTGCTTGGCTTTTGGCTGGCCGGGAAATCGCCTTTGCGGTAGCTCGGCTAGTGGCGGTTTTGGTTATTGCCTGCCCTCACGCTTTGGGCCTAGCCGTGCCATTAGTTGCATCAATTTCCACCAACTTGGCGGCTTCAAACGGTTTTATCGTAAAGAGGCGTCTAGCTCTTGAAGAAGCTCGCCGAACCCAAGTTGTGCTTTTTGACAAAACCGGGACTTTAACGGAAGGAAGGTTTGGTGTGAATGTAATTTTGTCTGCTGATGGAGTTGAAGAGAATAAAGTTTTGCAAATGGCCGCTTCTGTAAATAAATATTCCGAACACTCAATTGCCAAAGCAATAGTTGAAGAAGCAAAAAAAAGAAATATTGGTCTTGAAGACATAAAAAATTTTGAGCGCCTAGCTGGTAAAGGCGCAAAAGGATTTATCCTCGGAAAAGAAATTTTAGTGGGAAGCGGAGTTTTGGTAAAGGAAAAAAATATTCAAATTAGCGAAGATATTTATTCAAAAGTTAAAGAGTTAGAAGAGCAAGGTAAAACGGTAATTTTTGTTCTGTCTGGAGACAAACTTTTGGGCGGTATTGCCTTATCTGATGTTATTCGTTCGGAGTCCAAAAAAGCGGTTGAGATGCTCCACAGTCAGAACATTAAAGTGGCAATGGTTACGGGAGATTCGGAAGATGTAGCAGCTTATGTTGCTAAAGAATTAGGGATTGATGAATATTTTGCTCGGGTCTTGCCAGAGCAAAAAGTAGGGAAAGTCAAAGAACTGCAAAATCGTGGTCTGAAAGTGGCGATGGTGGGAGACGGAGTCAATGATGCCCCGGCTTTAACCCAAGCCGATTTGGGAATCGCAGTCGGCGCCGGCACCAATGTAGCTATTGAGTCAGCTGGCATAATTTTAGCTAAAAACGATCCACGCGATATTCCAAAAATCATCCAGCTTTCACGACTTACTTACAATAAAATGATTCAGAATCTTTTTTGGGCAACAGGTTACAACATTATCGCTTTGCCTTTGGCAGCCGGAGTGTTGATGTTTTACGGGGTGCCGCCGGTGGAGCCGGCAGTGGCCGCAATTTTTATGTCGGCCTCAACTGTTACCGTGGCAGTAAATGCAATGTTTTTAAGAAACAAATCGTTGAATTAAAAATTAAAATAAACTAATTTATGAAAAAAATATTTTTTGTTTTTATTGCCCTCGTTGTTTTTGCCGGAATATTATTTCTTTGGCAGGGCCCCTCAGATATTGTTCAAACAAGTTTGGCTGGAGAAAAAGTAGAAGTTTTTAAAACGCCTGAGTGTGGCTGTTGTGGAGTCTATATCAGCTATCTTTCCCGAAGCGGGGTAGAAGTAGAGGCAAAAGATATTTCCAATCTTGAGTTGGGAAAAATAAAAGAGGAATACGGAATTCCGCAAAGCTTATCAAGTTGCCACACTTCATTTGTGGCCGGCTATGCGATTGAAGGTCATATTCCGCTTGAAGTGATTAAGAAACTACTGACAGAGAAGCCGGATATAAAAGGTATTGCGTTACCAGGGATGCCTTCTGGAACACCCGGAATGCCGGGGCCAAAGACCGAAGACTGGGTTATTTATGCTACTTCAAATGATGGAGAAATTTATGAATTTATAAGAATATGAAAAAAGAATTATTAATTTTGCTAGGTTTGTTTGCTCTTGCACCTAAATTTGTTTCGGCTCATTGTCCGCTTTGCACCGCTGGCGCCGGAGTACTCGCGGTTTTTGCCGCCTCAATTGGTGTTAAAACGCCGGTAGTCGGAGTTTTTATCGGCGCTTTTGCATTAGCTTTAGGTCTCTGGATGGCGCGGCTTATAAAAAAGAAGTACATGAAATATCAGGACACCCTCATTGCGGTCGGTGTTTATTTATTAACAATCGTTCCCATAATGCCTTTTATCATAGAATACCGTCCTCTTTACATTTCTTTTTTCGGCGAATACGGAACTTTATTCCATAACACTTATCTTATAAACCTCTATGTTTTCGGATCAGTTTTAGGAGGTATTCTGTTATTTTGGGTACCTTATTTAAGCAGATTTATTGCCCGTTTAAGAAATGGTCAAATCCTACCTTATCAGGGCTTGGGAATTACTTTTATTCTTCTTATTGTGGTGGGGATAATTTTACAACTAACAATTTAATATGCTCTGGGCTTTAATTTCAATAGTCGTTTTATTTTTTCTATCGCTTGGATTAAAAAAGTTGTTTCCGAGCTTATGTGCTATTTGCTTTTCAGTCCTTGCCACCTGGCTTTTTGGACTTCTTTTATATTTTTCGGGGCAAATTTTTATTGAAATTGACCCGCTGGTTTTGGCTCTTCTTATGGGCGGAAGCGCTGTTGGGTTTCTTTATTATTTAAATAACAAATTGCCGGAAAAATTTCTAGTTTTTCGTCTACCGTATCTTTTAACCGTTTTCATTGTTTTTTATTTTTTCCTTAAATTTGAGATTGATTTGCCGGTGTTGGTTTTTGTCTTTGTTATTTGGGTAATTTTCGGATTGGTTTTTCTTCTTAGAAATAAAACAGCCGACGGCTGGTTTAAAAAAATAATAGATTGTTGTAGAAGTTGGTGATTTATGGTTTTGTTTGGCTGAAGGCGGTTTGATAGCAATAATGCTGATATAATAATATTGTTATGTTTTATTGGTTCTAATTTTTAATCTATATTAATTATGAAAAAATTACTTAAATTTTCATCAGGATTAGCAATTGTAGCCGGCATAGCAATGGTTGTCGCCGGTATTTGGGGAATTTGTTTTACTTATAAAAATATTTCGGCAGAAAATATTATTACGCCGTCTGACGCTAGGATTCCGGAAGTAGTAGTGCGAGGACCGCTGACTTTAAAAGCTCAAGCCGATATTATACGTGAGCATACTTTGCGGATGACAGACGGAAAAACTTATGCGGAGATGCCAAGACTTGTGCCAAGACTTGATACTAAAGGCCGTCCGGTTTTAAACGAAGAAGGTGAGCCGGTTATGGTCCCTAACGAAGCTCGAAACATTTGGATTACCGCCATAGCTCTCATCACTGCTCTTCATTTGGGAATTTTAACCTATGTTTTTTCCGGACTAATTTTACTACTCGGACTGATTTCAATTTGGATTGGAATTATTTTTTGTCTGCTTTCTAGGAGGGGTTTTTAATTTTCTTTAAATGGATTCAAAAAATAAAAAAATTATAAAGGCTCCCTGGGGCAAAGCCATAGGGTATTGTCAGAACTCGCTTTACTCGTCCATTCGCGCGACAGAGCCACGCAGTATTGAACCTATATTAGCTCCTCGGCCGTCGGCACGATGGAGTCGGCCTTTGGCCAGACGAAGTTGGCTCAGAAATGTTAAAGCTTTGCTTTCCCGTTTCTCTCGTCCTACGTTGCTAATAAAATTTTTAACTATTACAATCGTCGCTTTTCTTTTTGCGCGTCTGGCTTTAAACCTACCTCTTGTTTATTTGCCTCTAAATTTGTTTTTTGTTTCAAGCTATCTTTTGTTGTTTGCCTTGCTTCAGAAAAATTCCACATGGTTTTTGTTTCTTCTGGCTATCTTCTTGTCGGTTGATTCAATGTTTGGAACTTATTTTTTTGCCGGCGGTCGCATTGGTCAGATTGAATATTTTGGTACAATGGCTGTTAATTTATTATTTACCACCTTCGGTATTTGGCGAGACAGGTTAAAATATTTCAGTTAATCAGCTAAAAAGTCGAGATTATTCGCTTTCTTTTTGTTATGTTAAAATTAAAAATATGAAAAAAAATAACGCGTTTTTGTGGGTTGGTTTTGGAGTTTTTATTATTGCTTCAGTGTTTGGAATTATTTTTTTGGGTGCTAAGACGGACAAATCCTCCGGCTTGGTTTCTCGTGAGCCACAACCGATTAGCGCATCTGATTGGATAAATGGTGAGATGTCGGCCGAGGTTGTGATTATAGAATATTCTGATTTTGAGTGCCCTGCTTGTGCTTCTTATTTCCCAATCCTAAAAGATTTGAAAGAGAAGTTCGGTTCGCAAATCGCAGTTGTTTATAGACATTTTCCTCTTACACAAATTCACAGAAATGCGGAGCTCGCCTCGTTAGCATCAGAAGCGGCTGGTCGTCAGGGGAAGTTTTGGGAAATGCATGATTTATTGTTTGAAAATCAGAAAAATTGGTCTGCCAATTTCGGGGCTAAAGAAATTTTCATCGGTTATGCACAGCAATTACAACTTGATGAAGAACAATTCATAAATGACCTTGATGCGAAAGACTTGCAAGATAAAGTTTCTGCTAGTTATAGAGAGGGGGTTTCAATTGGTATTACCGGCACTCCAACTTTTTTCTTGAACGGAGAAAAAATTTCTAACCCGCGCGGTTATGAAGAATTTGAAAGAGTTGTTTCTGAAAAATTAAATCAATGACAAAAAGTATAAAGATTGCTGTTGTTATATTTTTAGTGGTAGGTGTTATTGGTTTTCTTGACGCGACTTATCTTACGGTTGAGCATTATCGTGGCAATATTCCGCCGTGCACGATTCAGGGCTGTGAAGTTGTTTTGACGAGTGAACAAAGCAAAATTTTTGGCGTTCCGGTTGCTCTTCTAGGCGCTTTGTATTACTTGGCCATTTTGATCTTGTCTGTCAGTTTTCTTGATGGTAAGAAAGAGGGGGTTATTAGATTTGCTTCTTGGCTTACTTTTTTAGGGTTTATTGTTTCGGTATATTTTGTCTATCTTCAGTTTTTTGTTATTGGAGAGATTTGTCAGTATTGCATGATTTCGGCCGGCACTTCAACCCTTCTTTTTGTTTTAGGAATTTATATTTTAATTAAAACGCGCCAGAGCAAGGTGGTGCAATATTAGTTATACCAATTAACAAAAATCAGCCCTGTTAAAACAGGGCTGATTTTTGTACAAATGGAGATGGCGAGAATCGAACTCGCGTGCAAAAGGTGATTAAATGTACTTCTCTACAAGGCATAGTTTGTTTTTTCCGCTTACAGCGGATTTAAATGAATAAGCTTTAAAACAAACAAAACACTTATTCACCGAGCCCCATAAGTTTCGAAAATTGAATGAGACAATTCAATCTCTATCCCGAAAATATTACACCTCTAACTCTTTATCGGAAGTCGAAAGAAGAGATGTCGCTCGAGCTTTATTAAGCGTGAGCGAAAGCAAATTGGTTGGCCCCGAAATACGGAGATACAACTGATTTTGCTTTTGCAACTAAGTTGTTTGCACTTAGAAGTTTCCAAGCTTTTTGAGAGTTCTTGGAGCTCTGCCTTGCGTGCAGACAATCAGTCTTTTGTCTAGGCCGATCATCCCCAAATATGAAGCTCTAGGGAATTAGACCCTAGGCTTTAGGAAAATTCTGTTTTCTCCTAAGGCCTAGGGTCTAATCCGCCAGCTGGCGGACCTAATACCTATCTGTCAAAGATCTTTCAATTCGCGTTGGGTGTCGCGCAGAGTATCGCGTTTTTTTATATCCTCGCGCTTGTCGTATTTCTTCTTTCCTTTCGCGACAGCCAACTCAAGCTTGATTTTGTTGCCTTTAGTATATACTGAAATTGGCACTATTGTCAACCCTTTTTGCTTTTCAAGGCCGGCAAACCTAGCAATCTCTTTTTTGGTTAAGAGTAGCTTTCTCTCTCGTCTCGATTCATACTCTTTTGGCGTATTACCAGCTTGGTATGGAGGGATTTCCAAATTTAAAACAAAAACTTCTCCATCTTTTGTAGTAGCATATCCGCCTTCAAGCGAACCCCTCTTACTTTTTAGAGATTTAACCTCAAACCCGAAAAGTTTAATTCCGGCTTCAAATTTTTCTATGAATTCGTAATTGAGACCGGCTTTTTTGTTTTTTAATAAAATCATCTTTCTGAAATGTACAAAATTGTTTATCAATCTCAAATAGATTATACTGGACAGACGATTTAATCCACAAGGTTAATTTAACCGTTATATAAAAATTCAAAATGCCCCAACAAAAAAATCAAAAGAAAGGAGAACAAAAGAAAAAGGTCTTTTTAGTTAGAAAACCAGTAAAAAAGGGAAAAACGCCGGATAAAAAGCAGTTCTGGATGAATCTGTTGACGGCTTTTTTGTTTTTCTTCATCCTTATCACTTTCTATTCTTTTATTGTAGAACAGAGGCAGAAAGTAGAGATTATCGCTATTTCGCAGTTAGCTCAAGATGTTAGATCCGGAACTGTTTCAGAGATTGTAATTCGTGGCGACAAGTTGGAAATTTTGTATCAAGACGAAGCTGTGAAGGAATCAAAAAAAGAAGTAGGGGTTTCGTTGACCGAAGTTTTGGTCTATCACGGCGCGTCACCGGAAGATTTAGCTTCTGTTTCAATTGAAGTTAAAAACCAGTCTGGTTTTGGCTTTTGGCTTTTGAATCTGGCGCCGTTTTTAATTCCCCTCATTTTTATCATTTTTATTATCTGGTTTTTATCAAGGCAGGTTCGTGGTGCTGGAATGCAAGCTTTTTCTTTTGGCCAATCGAAAGCCCGAATGATTTTGCCTCATGATAGTAAACAGAGAGTAACCTTCAAGGATGTTGCCGGTGTCAAAGAAGCCAAGGAAGAATTGAAAGAAGTTGTTGATTTTCTCCGTAATCCTAAAAAGTTTATAGAAATTGGCGCGCGGATTCCAAAAGGGGCACTCTTGATCGGCCCTAGCGGTACCGGCAAAACTCTTCTTGCCAGAGCAGTCGCTGGTGAAGCCGGAGTCGCCTTCTTTTCAATTTCTGGTTCAGAATTTGTTGAAATGTTTGTAGGTGTGGGTGCTTCAAGAGTCAGAGACCTTTTCAAGATGGCTAAGCAGGCGGCGCCAGCTATAATTTTTATTGATGAGATTGACGCCGTTGGCCGAGTCCGCGGGACTGGTGTGGGTGGAGGTAACGACGAGCGTGAGCAGACACTGAATCAAATCTTGGTAGAAATGGACGGCTTTGAGCCAAATGAAAAAATAATAATTTTGGCGGCAACAAATCGCCCGGATGTTTTGGACCCAGCTCTTGTCCGACCCGGACGTTTTGATAGACGTGTTGTGATAGACATGCCGGACAGAGACGACAGGGAAGAAATTCTTAAAATTCATGCCGGTGGCAAAAAACTCGCTGAAGATGTAAATTTGCGGGTTATTGCCGAACGAACTCCGGGTTTTTCCGGCGCTGATTTATATTCATTAATGAATGAGGCGGCGATTTTGGCGGCTCGAGAAGAGCGTCAGAAAATTTCCCAATACGATCTTGTCCGTTCAATTGAAAAAGTTATGCTTGGCCCTGAACGTCGAAGTCATATTCTTTCCAAAAAAGAAAAGGAAATAACCGCTTATCACGAAGCCGGCCACGCTCTTGTGGCTAGCGTCTTGCCTTATGCTGATCCGGTCCATAAAATTTCAATTATTTCTCGCGGGCGAGCGGCTGGCTATACTCTGAAATTGCCGTTTGAAGACAAACGGCTCCAATCGCGTAAAGAATTTTTAGACGATATTGCTGTTTCGCTTGGTGGCTATGCGGCCGAGACGATGATGTTTGATGATCTAACCACTGGTTCCTCAAATGATTTACAGGTTTCAACTGCTCTGGCGCGTGATATGGTGACTAAATACGGCATGTCAGAAAAGCTCGGCGCCATGGCTTTTGAGGGTCAAGCAGGCAGAACAATGTTTGGCCATGGGCTGGACGAAAAAGAGTATTCGGAAGAAGTTAGCGCTTTGATTGACGAGGAAGTCAGCAAGATTATGAAAGAGGGTTTAGTAAAAGCCCAACAGATTTTGACTGAAAAGAAAAATGTTTTAGACGCTATTGCTTTGCGTTTGATTGAGGTTGAGACGATTGAACGTGAAGAATTTGACCAAATTCTAGTTGCCAGCGGCATTCAGCTAAAGAAAAAAGAACAAGAAAATTCCTAAATCTGTCTCAGCTTTCTTGTGGATAAACTATCGGTCTTTTGTAGTATAATCTTTAGATATGATTACGGACAATGTTAATGAAGTAAGCTCGGCTAAGAGAAAATTTCTGGAAAAGGTTGGGCGTTTGACAGCCGACTATCGACGCGAGGTCCAATCTGTCGCGGCTGTTTTGGAAAAAGAGCGCCTGTCTCGTTTAAGTGAAGAATTAAAAAATTCTTAATGTCTTCTGAATCAATAAAACCTAGTGCCGGAGAGGAGAAATTGGGACAGCCAGTTTCGGAAGAGGGATTGAAAACTCCGGAAAAGCCAAGCGATGTCATCGCGACTATTGAAAGTGTTAATGGTGAGGTTGTGGCAGTTATGAACAGCGCTCACAAGAGGGTTGAAGGTTTGGGCGGCGATCCGAATCTTTTGCGAGATGCTGACCAAAAATTATCAGCCGGAATGGAAACCGCCAAGAATGACTTTTTAAAAGAATTTGTTGACGCCGCGCCTGATGTCTTGCGAGCAAGGGTAAACGAAGTGGCTTCACTTTTAGCGACGATTAACGAACCTTCCGCTAAAGACTTAGAGCGAGAATTTGCATTGGATCCAGAAACTGCCAAAGTCTATTTTACTTTAGCTAGTGCATTCAATAGTGTTTCGGAAAAGACTAAATCAGAAAATATTGAAAATTCTAAAGAAGAAATCACACCCGGTTCATTAGTGACACGCCACGGTTGGTCTGAACCCGGAAAAGTTTGGAAAATAGAAAACGGTCAGGCCTTTATTGAGGGTGTGGCTAATAGTGTTCCCCTAAACGATCTTTCTTTGTTTGAAGAAAAGATAGCAGAGCCAGAGACGCAACCTGTGAATGATTCAACACCTCTAGAAACAGTAGAAGTTAAAAATCCAACTGAACAAGAATCTCAAAATGGAGAGGTTAAGATTGAATCAGAGACACCGCCTGTAGTAGAGACAAAAAACGCGGAGATTCCAAAATCTGTGTTGAAGCAATTGAGTCCGGACAATCGGAATCTGATTCAAAAATTACCCGAGAAGACCTGGAATTTTTTGAGAGATAAAATTTTAACTCCGCCGATTTTTGCCACCAAACTTATTGCCAGCCGAATTTCGCATAAAGCTCTGAGAGATGCTGGTGAAGTTCATCTCCGCTACGGATTTATCGGTTCCAGAGTCGGCACTCTTTTCAACAGTGTTTTGATTGATAGAGAAAAAACCGGATGGATTAGGTACGGCACAACCTTGGAGGGGATCCAGCAAAAATTTGATAAAACTGACGAGATTGCCAAAGAATATGAAAGCCAGATCGCCGAGCTTGATAGACAGGAAAGAGAATTGTCGGCACAAGGGACACTTTCGTCTTCAGAAAGGTTAAAGATTGAGCATGTCAGAGAACGTATAAACAGGAAATTGGAGCAAGTCAGAAACAAAAGAAATGCCTTGAGTCATCGGTCAGAAGAAGTCGGTGCCAGAATTAGTCGTTATGAAAATCGCCGTCAAGTTATTTCTGAAAACTTGATAAAGCGGGTTGAGTCGCGCCTTAAACCGCTCGAGTCCAGGATGGAGAAGATAAAATCCGCCAAGCAAAAATTGGAAGCCGAAACTCAAGAATTGAAGCGGGCGGTTGAAGAGAGACAAGCTCGGCTAGAAGATTTGAAGGCAAGGATGTCGGCAAATCCAAATCTAAAATCGGTCTTAAAACCCCGAAGCAAAGAAATTTCAGCGATTATGAAAAAAGCCGAAAAATTGATTGAATATAGGCAGACCAAAATAAGAGATTTTGACCGACAGATTTCGTTCTTGGTAGAAAGACTTAATCCCTATGACGAGATGATGTCAAAGTTTCAAGGATTTTTGAAATCACCAGTCTAAAATGATAAATGTAAAAATGACAAAAGAAGAGAAAGAGCTTTTGAGAGATTTTGAAAAAGAACTCGCCGAGTTTGGGGTTTTTGTTCGAGACTTTGAAAAAAAGACTGAAAAACAGTTTGTTGAAATTGAAAAAGATTTTGAGAAGCAAAAATTAGATTTTGAGAAATTAGAGGCAGAGATAATTGCTTTTGAAGAGAGACATGCAGAAGAGATTGATTCTTTGGCGATCAAATCTTTAATTAAAGAATAAAAAAAAGAACCCCGACGCGGTGTCGGGGTCTTAGGTGCTGTTCAGGCGGCCGTGGCAAGAGAGAGGTGTCTCGTCTCGGTGCCTTCTGCGGTAATTGTGATTACCGCTCCGTTGTTCATGGCTTGGAGGAAGTCGATTACCAAAATTGACACTGCACGTCGCCGATTTTCGTCATTCAAAAAAGGGTATTGCCTTTTTGTGGCAATAACCAATTTTTCCAACAGAGGGCGAAGCTCTTCTCCCCAGTCAAATTCTTCCTGCATCGCTTTTCTCCTTCTGTGTTTTGCCTGTGTTTTGTCCAGATTCTCTATCTTTCATACCAAAAAAACAAAAAATAGTCAAATATTGACATAATTACTAAACTATGATAACATAAAAAAAGATTAAGAATAGAGAACAACGTGTTCTCTGTGAGCACCCAATGACACACACGAAAGGGGAAAAAGATGCGAAAGTTCTTCACAATGTTGGTTCTGTACCTGTTGGCACTCTGCCTGCCTGCCTGCGCCACTACTTCAGGTTCTTCGCCCAGCCGGGCTGAAACCTACCAACCCAACAACTTCCTGATCTCCAACCAGACGGGAGGCCTCGTTCTCAAGTTGGAGGTGGAGGATGCAAACGGAAAAGCAGAACTCCGTCTCGCTGACCGCGAGACCTACACCTACGAACGTCCCTCGACCGAGCCGATCGTTTTTGGCTCGCATGGTCAGAGAGCAGTGGCGGTTTTCACTGTCACTGCTTTCGAGCGGACGGAGAAGAGCGGACCGGACACTCTCGCCCAAGTCGGCGAGCCGATTCAGAGAGTGTTGCGAGCCAGTGATCTCAACTGGTTTTGGAATGTCCACCGTTCCAGCTTTGGCTTGAAAGAGCCCGAGTCGACTGCGGTGGCGAAGAAATCGACTCCGAAATCTAACGTCGCGCCGGCCAAGTTGATTCTTTTCGTCAACAACAGCAATGTTGAGACGGAAATTTTCAACAGTGCCGGCACGACCATCGCTCGGATCAAGCCGGGTGATAGGTTCGCATACACTGGACCGGACGGTGCAGAGGAACACTTCCTTTTTCAACTGAAAGACGGATTTGGCCCCTACAGAGTAGACTCGGTAAACTGGGACCACACTTCCGGAACAGATCAGATGTGGCCTACCGACATCAGCGGCCTAAGAGAGGGTCGACCTAGGCACATGTCTTTCCTGAATGTTGAGCGGGAAGAGAAAGAGTCGAAAGACTGACACCGGCCTGCCGGAAAGAACCAACACAACCCGCCCAAGTTGCGAAAGCGACTTGGGCGGGTTTTTTATGATACAATTATCAAAATAAAACACCATGCCTGAAAGTTTCGGAAAAAATTTTGGCAAATTTGATTCAGTTGAAGCAGAATTGGAATATTTACGGGAGAAAGTTCGGGAAAAGGAGGCGGCTTTTGAGGGCGCCAAAGAGCGGCCGGAAACGGAAAAAATAATTTCCGAAGAAATAGAAAGCTATCGCCGAGAGCCGACAGCTGGCCTGAAAGTTGAAATTCAACCATCTGAAACAAAGGGCATTATTGAAGGCCTTAAGCCCGAGCCACACGACAAGCAAATGAGTGAGTTGACCTCTCTCATTCAAGAGAAGGGAATTAAAAACGCTTTTGCCATTTTGGACAAAGTCGGCGACTCGCACTTGGAAGATGACCTTCATCGCTTTTTGGTCCAATATGTCAAAGCCGGCTATAAGCTCGGGCTTAAAGAAAAAGAGCCGCTTTACCGCGCGCTTAATATGACGCTTTTTGAAATTCTTTTGCCGGAAGAATACCGAGATAAAAATGAGCAGCAAAAGCCACTGAAAGAATTGATTTCTTCAATGGAGCAATTTTATGCAGGCATGCTTTCAATTCATGATCCGAAAAAGTGGCCAAGCCACTTTTCCATAGAGTTGGCGATGCCGGCAGTTGGCGAGGAATTCAGTTTTTATGTTTCGGTGCCAACAGAAAAAAGTGAGTTGTTTGAAAAGCAGATCTTATCAGTTTTTCCGAATGCTAAAGTTATTGAACAAAAAGACGATTACAACATTTTTAATGAAGATGGCGCGTCAGTTGGCTCAATCCTTGGTTTATCTAATAAACCGATTTTTCCAATAAAAACTTATGAAGAATTTGATTATGACCCAATCAACTCACTACTCAACGCTTTTTCAAAGGTAGACAAGGTTGGTGAGGGTGCATCGATTCAGATTATTTTTAGCCCTTCTGGTGGTGGAGAGATTTTGCGGAAATTCAAACATGCTTTGGAAGAAATAAAAAAAGGTAAATCGGTTAAAGAAGCCGCCAAGGTGCCGATGAGTTTCGGTGGCGAAGTTGTCGGAACTTTAAGAGAGGTGTTTAGTTCAAACAAGAAAAAGACAACAGACAAAGACGGTATTCCGGTTCAGAGAAATGAAGAAGTTAATCAGCAGGCATTGGAAAACATCCAGAAAAAAATTTCTTCGCCGATTATCAAGACTAATATCCGACTAGTTGCTTCTTCTCGAACCGAAGATGAAGCTAGCTCAATTTTGTCTGATTTGGAGTCGGCTTTTAACCAATTTGAAAATACAGATGGCAATAAATTCAAATTCTTACGACTTTCAGGCAATAAATTATTTCAAATGCAAAAAGATTTTTCATTTCGGATGTTTTGTGACGACTATGCTCTGCCCCTAAATTTAAAAGAGTTGACAAGTATTATGCACTTGAACACCGAAGCGGTGAAAAGCGCGCCGCAGTTAAAACGCGCCAAATCTGGCTCGGCGCCGACGCCAAGCGGCTTGCCGGCAGACGGAGTTTTGCTCGGGGTAAACCGGCATCGCAATTTGGCAACCGAGGTTAAAATTACTGACGAAGACCGGCTCCGACATTTTTACATCATCGGTCAGACCGGCACCGGTAAATCCTCGCTTTTGAAAAATTTGATTATTCAGGATATTGAAAAAGGTAACGGTGTCTGCTTTATTGATCCGCACGGCGTTGATATTTTGGATATTTTGGCAAATGTGCCGAAAGAAAGATATGAAGATGTTATCTATTTTGATCCGAGCTACACCGCCCGGCCGATGGGGCTAAATATGCTGGAGTTTGACCAGAATTTTCCGGAACAGAAAACTTTTGTGGTCAACGAGCTTTTCAGTATTTTCCAAAAGCTTTATGGCGGGGTTCCGGAATCAATGGGTCCGATGTTTGAACAATATTTCAGAAACGCGACAATGCTGGTCATTGAAGACCCTTCATCTGGCTCAACGCTTCTGGATGTTTCTCGTGTTATGGCCAATAAGTCCTACCGCGACCTCAAACTTTCCAAATGTAAAAATCCGATTGTTGTTCAGTTTTGGCGGGAGGTTGCCGAGAAAGCCGGCGGTGAAGCGGCTTTAGCCAATATTGTGCCTTATATCACCAGCAAATTTGACGTCTTTTTGGCCAACGACATTATGCGGCCGATTGTCGCTCAAGAAAAATCAGCTTTGAATTTCCGAGAGATTATGGATAGTCGCAAAATTCTTCTGGTCAATTTGGCAAAAGGACGTTTGGGTGACATCAACAGCAATCTCTTGGGACTCATAATTGTTGGCAAAATTTTAATGGCCGCACTGTCGCGGGTAGATTCTTTTGGTAAAGAAATTCACCCTTTTTATCTTTATATCGACGAGTTTCAAAATGTTACGACCGATTCAATCTCAACTATTTTATCCGAAGCCAGAAAATACAAATTGTCTCTGACCATCGCCCATCAATTCATCGCCCAACTTGAAGAGGGAATTCGTGACTCGGTTTTCGGCAATGTTGGCTCTCTTTCGTCTTTTAGAATCGGCTCGGATGATGCCGAATACTTGGAAAAACAATTCTCGCCGGTTTTCTCCGCCAAAGATTTGATGAATATAGACAATTATAATTGCTACTTGAAACTTTTGGTTCACGGCCGGCCGGTTACGCCGTTTAATATTGAAATTCCGCCGCCCAAACCCGGCCGGCCGGAATTTGCCGACAAATTAAAAGAACTCTCTTACCTGAAATTCGGCCGAGACCGTGAGGAGATTGAGCAGGAGATAATGAGAAAACATCAGTAACTGTCCCTTCCTTTATCAGATTCTCACATACAATATAAATACGAACCTGATATAATATAGAAGTTATTTATAACTTAAAGGTTCGTGTATGGCTAGAAGAAAAGATAAAGAAAAAGCTATTCAACTCCGACTTAAAGGAATGAGTTATAGCCAAATTAAGCAACAGCTCGGACTAAGTAAAAGTACATTAAGCGGTTGGCTTTCTGATTATCCTTTGTCTCCTGAAAGGATTAAAGAGCTAAGAGATATCAATCCTAGAAGAATTGAGAATTTTCGGAATACGATGAGGAAGAAAAGAGAGGAAAGATTGTCAAAAGTTTATGAAAGAGTAAAAAAAGATATTAGCAAACTTAATAAAAGAGAGATATTTTTATGTGGCCTGTTTTTGTATTGGGGTGAAGGATATAAGACGGCTGTTACAACAACAGCTGTAGCCAACACAGATCCTGCCGTACTCAAATTCTTTATTAAATGGCTCAAAACTATTCACGCTCCCTTTGATAAAATAAAGGTAAAAATTCATTTATATAAGGATATGGATAAAGATGAAATTGTAAGATATTGGAGTAAAGAACTAAAATTACCCACAAAGTGTTTTACTCAAATATATATAAAAAAATCCAAATTATCTGGTTTGAATTATAAAAATGGTTTTGGTAAGGGAACTTGCAACGTCATGATACACAACAGAGACCTGAACGAGTATGTGATAATGGCAATGAAGTATCTTCAAGAAGAAGTTTCTAAAAACTAGAAATTATTGTAATATACTTTCAGATTTGCGCCTATAGCTCAATTGGTAGAGCGTCCGTCTTATACACGGAAGGTTTCTTGGTTCGAGTCCAAGTGGGCGCATTATCAGCTTTTATTATCCGCGTATATCAGCGGGTATTTTACATCTGCGTTAATCCGCGTTTACTCAAAATGATACTTTCCTTTCTGGTTTTCCAGAATCTCTCTTAAGTGTTGGTGTTTTAGTTCTTTTAATTCCGGATCGGACTCAACAATTTCTCGGGCTTCGTTTCTGGCCGCCTCAACCATTTTAATATTTTTGATGGCTTCCATGCCGAGGTCCGTTATGCCCCATTGTTTTTGGCCATAAAGTTCGCCAGCACCTCTTTGCGCAAGATCCAATTCTGCCAATTCAAAGCCGTTCTTGGCTGTAATCATGGCTTTGAGTCGCTCTATTGATTTCCCTGATTTTGAATCGGAGAAAACAAAACAATATGCTTGATGTCGGCTTCGTAAAACTCGACCACGGAGCTGATGCAGTTGCGCCAAGCCGAATCTTTCTGCACCTTCTATAATAATTGTGGTGGCGTTTGGCACGTTGACACCGACTTCCACGACGGAAGTCGCGCAAAGAATCTGGATTTCATTTTTGGTAAATTTATCCATAACTTTTTCTTTCTCGTCTTTTTTGAGTTTGCTATGAAGAATGCCAATTTCATATTCCGGAAAAATTTCTTTTTTGAGGCGCCTTGCTTCTTCTGTGACTGATTTAACATTTAGAGCCATTTCTTTTTCCGGATCCGCCTCGTTGATGCGAGGGCAAACGACATAAAGTTGCCGACCCGCCACAAGTTCGTGTCGGATTTTTTCATAAGTTTCTTTTCTTTTTTGAGGCGTGACAATTTCCGTGATGACCGGTTTTCGGCCACTTGGCATTTGGTCCAAAATAGTTAAATCTAAATCGCCGTAAATTGTTAGAGCCAGTGTTCGGGGAATCGGCGTGGCGGTCATTGAAAGCAGATGCGGCAAAATATCGTCTTTTTTTCTAAGCCGGCTTCTTTGGGCGGTGCCGAAGCGGTGCTGTTCGTCAATTATGACAAAAGCCAGATTTTTAAAGTTCACTTTTTTTTCAATTAAAGAATGAGTGCCGATGAGAATTGGAATTTCCCCTTGAACGACCCATTTTAGAAGCTGCGATTTAGAAATTGTTGTTGCCTCATTTGGGTTAATTTTTGACGGAAATTTTTTACAACCTGATCCGGTGATTAATCCGACTTTTATGTTAAGGCCGGCAAAGGTTTCAACAAAAGTTTTAAAATGCTGATTGGCGAGAATTTCTGTCGGCGCCATATAAGCCACCTGCAGTCCGCCGAATTTATTATCCGGTGGAGGAGTGGAAATGGTCGCGTAAGAAGTAATGGCGGCGACTGCCGTTTTTCCGCTTCCGACATCTCCCTCTAAAAGACGCGACATCGGAAACTCTCTTTTAAAATCTTTTAAGATTTCTGAAACCGCTCTATCTTGCGCATCAGTCAATCTGAACGGCAGTTTCTTCAAAAATCCCTCCAAATCTTTTTTTGTTTTTTCAATTCTGAATGATTTTTTTTCTTGGCTCGCTTTTCTTTCTTTTTGTTTTTCAAGCTGAATGAAAAATATTTCTTGAAAGGCGAATCTTTTTCTGGCGGCTAAATAATCACCTTCTTTTTTTGGTATGTGAATCCAGACGAAAGAAGATTTTAATGTCGGTAAATTGTATTTCTTCAAAATTTCTGACGGAATCGGATCTTTCTGTTCCTCTAAAATTCCACTACGCAAGATTTTTTGGACAGCGAAATAAAACCAGCGCGAGCTTAATCCGGTCGTTTCTTTATAAATCGGCTCAAAAGGATTTTTGTCTTGATTTTCGGAATCTTGATTTAAGATTGGTAGTGGAATTTCTGTTATTTTATCAATTGTCGGATTAACAAAACAAAGCGTGTTTTTTCTTTCAGATACTTTTCCGGAAATTTTAACCAACGGATTACCGGCAAACATTTTTGCCAGATAGGGCTGATTAAGCCAGAGAATTTTAATTTTACCGGTCGGATCAACCAGCGTTCCTCGAGAAAACGGCCTTTTGCCACTCCATGTTTTTCCGGTTTCCAGATTCGAAAGCCGTCCGTAGACAGACACCTCGTCTTCTTTTTGGAGACCATTTATTGGCTTTTGAGTAAGCGTTTTTTCGTAGCGGATCGGAAAAAAATTCAAAATGTCACCATAGGTGTTAAGACCAAATTTTTTTAAGCCAGATTTTTGTTTGGGGTTTAGACGAAAATTTTCTTCAAGCGGTTTTTGGAGTATGTCTGTCATTCTTCATATTCTATGCTCTCTTCTTAGAAAAGAAAATCATCAATTTCTTCCAGTCCTTCGGTTTTTCCTAAATTCTGAACTTCCGGACATTCTGGCAAGTCGCAGACCGGTGGAATTCTTTTCACAACTGAACCATCAGGGCAGGTTAACGTTTCTATCGGGCAGGTCTCGGACTCAAAATTGATTTTGCTTTTGTTTAGAATATGAAAAATTCCGCCGGTTATAAAAATAGCAATAATTAAGATAAAAGATATGTTTTCTTTATTCAGCATATGCTCACGGCAGTATCCGGGCCAATCTACCAACAATTGGCAGTGCCCGTTTTTTGCCGAGTAAGACATTCACAGCACCGAAGCACCAAAGTATAAAAATTGAAGAGAAAATTAAAAATCTTAAGAAAAGCCCGTCTGTTAATCCGGCTAAAAAATACGCCACGACTGACAATATAAATAAAACAAATGCTTGTTTTAGATGATACCAGACAAATTTACTTTTTCTGTGTTTAGATAAAAGTGGCAAGAAAAAAAATAAATAAGCAACAAATGCCCAGAAGACTTCAACCTCGCTTGGTTCGTCTTGGCTTTCAATTGTCTTTTGGTTAGGATTTTCCGACATCACTTAATTCTAACCCCACTTGGTATTTTTGAATAGTTTTTATGAAGACAAAAAATGCCGTGGTAGGTAAAGATTTCTACTTAACCAAATTTCCTTCCGAAACGGATTGGTCAACCGAAAGCAGAGAAAAGGTGTTGGCTTCGCCGGCGGCCAAAATCATGCCATGACTTTGGAGCCCCATAAGAATTCTTGGTTCTAAGTTATAGACGAAAGCGTATTTATTGCCAATCAAAACTGAAACATCTTCAAAATAAAGACCAATGCCGGCGATAATCTGTTTCTCACCTTCATGTCCAAAAGAGACTATAAGTTTTACAAGTTTTAGGGAACCATCAACTCTCTCGGCGCTTAAAATTTTGCCAACTCGAATCTCAATCTTTTTTAAATCTTCTATTGTAGCCATGTTTTTATGATTTGCGAACGTCGCCTTCGCAAACCCACTGGCGGAGGAGGTGGGATTTGAACCCACGAGGGGATTTCTCCCCTACGGATTAGCAATCCGCTCCGTTAGACCACTCCGGCACTCCTCCAGATCACCTTACTTTAAGCTTTTAATCTAAAACTTTCAACTTTTTGTTAGTGTGCTACCACCACCGCTTTTATCTTTTTAGCTCCAGCTTTTCTCAAAACTTTTTTAATCTCATTCAATGTGGCGCCTGTGGTTATGACATCATCAACAATAATCAGATTCCGTCCTTTGATTTTCTCCACACTAGAAACCTTGAAACAACCATTTAAATTTTTACTTCTCTCGGTCTTGCTTTTCAAGGAGCTCTGGTCTTTTGTTTCTCTGGATTTTGTTAAAACTTTAAGTTCCGCTTCAAAATTTTCTCCTTTATCTGTTTTCAAAATTTCTTTAACTAGAATTTCTGTTTGATTGTATCCGCGTTTTGCCAACTTTTTCTTTGATAGGGGAACGGGCAACAGTATCGGTTTTTGAAAATTTTCAAAAATCGCCCAATCATTCATTTGACTAATAAGTTCTTCACGCATGGCTTTTGCCAAGACTTCTGCTGCTTTAAAATTATTTTTGTATTTTAGTTCCCAGATTAGTTTTTTTGCCAAAATATCACCATAGTCAAAAATAACGATTGTGTTGTCGTCGTGCCAATCGAGGGGTTTTTTAATTTCTCTAATTCTGTCTTCTGTAACTGATTCTGGTAATTGTGAGTTTGGAAAAACCAGTCCCAACAAAGTCTCTTTTATATTTTTTATAAAAATATCCACTTTCTTTGCTTTTTTGTATGATATTATGTAATGAATTAATTATCGCATTTTTGTAAAAAATGTTTACTGGTTTATTCAAGAAAAAAGGAAGTAATACGGTTGTCGGCATTGATATTGGTAGCTCGGCCATAAAAGTTGTCCAGCTTTCGGAGAAAAGAGGTAAGGCGGTTTTGGACACTTATGGCGCTTTAGCGCTCGGACCTTATGCGGGTGTTGAAATAGGACAGGCCACGAATTTGCCAGCCGATAAAATAATTTCCGCTCTAACGGAAATATTAAAAGAGTCAAAAGTTTCGACAAACGCCTCAGCGATCGCTATTCCCTTCAACTCAACTCTTATGACGGTTATAGAATTGCCATCTGCAAGCGAAAGACATCTAAAAAATATTATCCCGATTGAAGCCAAGAAGTATGTGCCCGTGCCAATAAGTGAAGTGTCTTTGGATTGGTCAATTTTACCGAAAGATCAGGTTGAGTCGAAAAGTCAAACGACAAGAAATGAATCAAAAGAAGAAAACAAAGAAGGTGGTGCCGGCAACGACAAGGCAGAAGAAAAGGTGGTTGGTGAAAAAATTAAAGTTTTAATAGTTGCTATCCACAATGATGTTTTTGGTAAATTCAAACAGATTATTGCTGGCGCCGGTTTAGAATCCGATATTTTTGAAGTTGAAATTTTTAGCACGCTACGAGCGGTTTTGGAGCCAACCGCAGAGCCAATTATGATTATGGATGTCGGTGCCGCTTCAACAAAGCTCTATGTTGTGGAGAGGGGTAATATTGAAAATTCACATACCATCAACCGTGGTTCGCAGGATATAACTTCTACTATTTCGCGCTCTTTACGTATTCCTATAAAAGAAGCCGAAATTGTGAAGCGGACCAAGGGCCTCGCTTTTCGCGAGGACAAAGAACTTGGCGGGGCGATTTTTTTAACTCTTGACCAAATTTTTGCCGAGACTGCTAAAGTGATTAGGAATTACAATGCTAAAAACAATCAGGCCTTGAATAAGATTATTTTGGTCGGCGGTGGCTCCAGTATGAAAGGTTTTGCCGAGGCCGCGAGCGCCAATTTGCAGGTTGAAGTTTTGTCGAGCGACCCATTTTCTAAAGTCGAAGCGCCGGTTTTTGTTTCCGATGTATTGAAAAATACCGGTCCGGAATTTGCCACAGCAGTTGGTGTTGCCTTGAGATATTTGTCAGAACAATAATAGTGGAATACTCGCTTTGCCAGTTGTTCTTTATGTTCTATAATTAATAAATCCGAGGACAAAAACACAACAACCTTTTCTGAAGTTTTTGTTTTTGGTCGCACCACAAACCCAAAAGTGGAACAAAAATCATCTTCATCTTTTATTCCTAAAAGCGTCGGTCCGAAAACTTTGAGGGCCAGGAAGCCTTTCAGCTTGTTTATTTGGCTGGTGTCTTTCTTGTTTATCGCCTCAGTATCTTCGTCGGTTATTATGTTCTTTTATGAAAGATTTTTGTTAAGCCAACACGAAGCTAAAAAAGAGGCGATCCAAAACGAAATTCGAGCTTTTGAACCGGAACTGACTAGAGAATTGACCGCGGTCAAAAACCGTGTGGATTCTGGACAAAAACTTCTTCAAAGCCACATTTCAGCATCATCCTTCTTCTTGCTTCTTGAGAGTCTGACAGTGCGGAATGTCTTTTTTAGCGAACTTTCTTTGAACACTTCTTCTGACAGTTGGCCAACGATTCAAGCAAAAGGTGAAGCGCCAAGCTATGCTGTTTTGGCTTTTCAGTCAAATTCTTTGAAGGGGTCAGACGTTATTCGGAATGTAAAATTTGGTGATGTTAATTTAAATGAAAAGGGCACAGTAGGTTTTTCTCTAGAAATGGAAGTTGATCCACGCTTAGTTCTTTACTCCGCTTTATTTCCTCGGCTTGAAGATTCTTCTTCCGAAACACAATCAGAGGTTGAATCTGAAGAACTTATACCAGAAACAGAATCAGAGTCAGCAGAATAATAATTTTATAAATTATGCGAAATTTTTTTCCAATAATAATAATAGTTGCCACTGTCGGCTTGGTTTATATGTACGTCTGGCCACAGTTTAACAATATCCAAGAGCTTTGGGCGGACGGCAGAAATTATGATGATGTATTAGCCAAGTCTGCTGAATTGAGGCAGGTTAGGGAAGGATTAAGGGAAGTTTTGAGAGATTTACCGACACCTGAGCTGGAAAAACTTTCCAAAATGATTCCAAGTGGCAGTGATAACGTTCAATTGATTTTGGATATTGATAATCTTGCCAGACGCCGTGGGATCTTGATGGAAAACATAAAAACCTCGTTCTCCGAAGACGAAACAGGAAATTCTCGTAGTAATAAAGCCACGCAGTCTTCGGGTGTTTACAATACAATGGTTGTAAATTTTCAGTTCAGCGCTTCGTATGAGAATTTGATTCTTTTTCTTAGAGACATAGAAGACAGCTTGCGAATAATGGATGTCTTGTCAATAAAAATCAAGGGCGATGAAGAGCGACCGAAAATTCAAAATTACGAACTATCAATAAGAACTTATTGGTTGAAATAAAATAAAATGGATTTAGCAAAAAAATTAAGAGAAAATAAAAATACGATTATTCTGGTGGTTATTATCGGCGGGATTTTTTTGGGGTTTTGGTCTCTAAGTAGAGGCAAAGAACCGTTATTGTCGGTTATAGTCCGAACTCCAAATCAAGAAATCATCGGCCGAGAACTTGTAGTTGAGCTTGAAAGGTTGAGAACCCTAAGTCGGATAAACACTTCGCTTTTCAATGACCCAGTTTTTGGAAGGTTGCAAGACACCGAAGTGCGTCCAGCGGTTCAGTCAATAGGCAGGAGAAATCCTTTTGTGCCGCAAGCTTTAGAATAATTGCCGACGTGTGAATTTTAAAATATCTGTCTATTCCAGAATTTTCTTGTCGGCAATTATTCTATGGCAAACGGTTTCAATATTCAAAAGATAAAAATTGGCAACCAAAAAATTCCGAGCGAAATTCTAAGCATTGTTCCGGAAGAATCAGCCAAGCACTATAAATTTGCCCCACTTGGTATAAGGGACAGTGTTTTGGAATTAGGCATAGTTGATCCAGATAATATTGAGGCAAGAGATGCTCTAAATTTCATTTCGGCCAAGACTAGGTTGCCTTACAAACTTTTTTTGATTTCAGAAGAAGATTTTGAAAAGGTTTTGTCTATGTATCGCGGATTGTCAGAAGAGGTGACAAAAGCCCTTTCCCAACTTGAGGGTAAACCCGAAGGTGCCACCGGCGTGTCTTTCAGTCAGGAGGAAGAAGATTCTATAAAAGAAAAAAAACTTAAAGACAAAAGTGATGAGCAAGAGACAAAAATAGTTGAAACGGCACCAATCACAAAAATCGTTGCCACAATTTTGCGTTATGCCGCTGAAGGCAATGCTTCTGATGTTCACATTGAAAAAATGACGGAGAATATAAGGGTTCGTTTTCGGGTGGACGGTGTTTTAAATACAAGTCTGGTTTTACCTGCTAAGGTTCACTCGGCGATTGTCGCAAGAATAAAACTTTTATCAAACATGAAGTTGGATGAAAAGCGTAAGCCACAAGACGGAAGGTTTAGCGCTAAAATCGATGGTCGGAAGATTGATTTTCGTGTTTCAACCTTTCCAACTTATCATGGCGAGAAGGTGGTGATGAGAATTTTGGATTCCGGAAAAGGCATGAAGAAGCTCGAAGAGCTTGGATTTTCGGAAGATAGCTTGGTGATGGTTAGAAAAGCCATAAAAAAACCCTACGGCTTGATTTTGATTTCTGGTCCGACCGGTAGCGGAAAGACAACTACTCTATATTCAATCCTCAATGAATTTGATAGGGAAAAAAACAACGTGCTTTCTTTGGAGGATCCGATTGAATACAACATTGAGGGTGTTAACCAGTCGCAAGTCCGTTCAGATATTGGCTATACTTTCGCGAACGGTTTGAGAACTACTTTGCGACAAGATCCAGACATTATAATGGTCGGTGAAATCAGAGATGCGGAAACTGCCGGTCTTGCGATTCAGGCCGCTTTGACTGGACATTTAGTTCTGGCAACAATCCACACCAATAATGCTGCAGGTGTTATTCCGCGTCTTATAGATATGAAGGTTGACCCGTATCTTATTGCTCCGACTTTGATTTTGGCAATGGCGCAAAGACTTGTCAACTTGCTGTGTCCGGGGGCCGGCACGCCGACTCCGATTGAAGGTTCAATCAAAATGATGATAGACAAGCAGTTTAGTGATTTACCCGAAGAATTTCGCAAGAAACTGCCGATTGGGAATGAGGTTTATCGTTTGTCGCCCGGGCCCGAATGTCCATCTGGTACTAGGGGCAGGATGGTCGTCTCCGAAATGTTTGAGATGGATAAAGATGTTGAGAGCGCGATTCTGAAGGGCTCGTCTGAACTCGAAATAGACAAAATTTTGAGAAATAAAGGCATGCTTAAAATGAAAGAAGATGCGATTTTGAAGTCATTTAAGCGACTCATACCTTTTGAAGAGATATCGGGTTTGTAGTCTAGAAGCTGTAGATTTGAAATTTATATTCTGAAACTGTATATTACTACTATGCCTGATAAAAAAAATTATAAAATTTTATTGTTAGACGATGACCGACTACTTCTGAATATGTACGAGAAGAAGTTTAGCGCTTATGGTCATGAAGTCTTAGCAACACTAAGCAGTGCCGAAGCTCTTTCAAAACTTCGCGAAGGATATAACCCCGACATTTTAATACTTGATGTTGTTATGCCTCATCCGGACGGAGTCGAAGTCTTAAAGATTATTAGGGAAGAAAAACTTGCTGACTCTGCCACCGTGGTAATGCTTACCAATCAAGGTGCATCTCAAGACATCGAAAAGGCAAAGCAGTATGGTATAGATGGCTACATTATCAAAGCCGCTCTTATCCCCTCCGAAGTTGCCATTGAAGTTTTAAAAATCGCCGAAAGCAAAAAAAGATAATTTTTTTTTCTATTTCTTCATTTCCCCAGTCTTTATCTGGCGTATATTTAAATCACGGGTTAAAATAGATTTAGGAAACTAGACAAAATTATTTTTAAATTTTGTCCGGATTCAAATTTCCTAGATAAAATGAATTATAAACAAGAATTGGACGAGCTCGTAAAAATTGTTTTGGCCGAAGGCGGGTCCGATTTGCATTTGGGCGAGGGTAGGAAGCCGACAATTAGAGTCAACGGCTCGCTTATCCCAATTTCTAACAAAGAATCCATCAATCGTGAGTATATATACGGCATGATTGACGAGCTTTTGACCACTGAAAACAAAAAAAGGTTTTTGGCTTTGAAAAATGTTGATTTCGCTTATAGTCATGTCAACAAAGAGAGATTTAGAGGTAACTCATATTTTCAACAAGGTCTTATAGCCATTTCTCTAAGATATATTCCGGAAAAAATCAGAACTTTTGAGGAGCTAAATTTGCCTCCGATTTTGGAGAATTTTACTGAAAAGAAGCAAGGTTTTTTCTTGGTTGTCGGACCGGTTGGTCAAGGTAAGAGCACGACATTGGCGGCCATGATTGAATTGATAAACCAAAGGCGTGCCGAGCACATAATCACTATTGAAGACCCGATTGAGTATGTTTTCAAGGAAAACAAATCAATAATCGACCAGCGGGAAATCAGGACTGATAGTCCAGATTTTTACAGTGCTTTGAAAAATGTTTTCAGGCAGGATGTTAATGTGGTGATGGTCGGCGAAATGCGCGAGACCGAGACGATTGCAACAGCCGTTACCGCCGCCGAAACTGGACATTACATTCTTTCAACCTTGCACACAAATGACGCGGCGCAAACTGTTGAGAGAGTAATTGATGCTTTTCCGGCTGCCCAACAAAACCAAATTCGTCTTCAGCTCGCTGGCAGTTTAACCGGAATATTTTCACAAAGATTGGTGCCGACAATTGCCGGTGGTTTGGTGCCAGCTTATGAGCTTTTGATAAATAATACCGCCGTCTCAAACGTCATCAGAGAAAACAGAGTTTATGAAATTTCGACCATTATTGAAACCGGCTTAGGCGAAGGTATGATAAGTCTAAACCGCTCGCTTGTTGAATTGGTCCGGTCTGGACAGATTACCGCTGAAAATGCTTTTAGGTATTCAAACGACGTGAAGAGTCTGGAAAAACTTCTATAATAGTTTTGTAGTTGTTAGTTTATAGTTTGATATTAATAGACAGATGGGCAGAGGATATAAAGATTTAATTGTTTGGCAGAAGGCAAAAAATTTTTGTGTAAAAATATACAGAGTGACCGAGGAGTTTCCTAAATCAGAAACTTTTGGATTAGTAAGTCAATTAAGAAGGTTGTGTGTATCTATCCCGTCAAATATAGCAGAGGGCTCCAAAAGAAACAGTAAAAAAGACCAAAATCAATTTTACTCTATTGCCTACGGTTCGGGAGCCGAGGTTGAAACCCAGTTGGATATTTCAAAAGAATTATTTCCAACATTAAAAGATAAAATTACCGCTATTGAAAATGAGCTGACTGAGATTATGAAGATGTTAAATAAGTTAAGAAGTTATAAACTATAGTCTATCAACCATAAACTAAAAACTATAAACTGATATGTTATTCAAATACCACGCCATAGATAATAGTGGAGCTGAAAAAGAGGGGATAATTGATGCTTTGAACAAGGATGTCGCCATCAGCTCTTTGCAAAACAGAGGCCTTGTAGTTTCGTCTGTTGAGCTTCTTGAGAAACCTTCAATCTTAAGAAAAATTCCGTTTCTAAATAGGGTCGCTTCAAAAGATATTGTTATCGTGACCCGTCAGATGGCGACCTTGTTTGAGGCGCAAGTTTCAGCTTTAAGAGTTTTTCGTCTACTGTCTTCGGAAACTGATCACCCGGTCTTGAAGAGGTCTTTGGGTCAAGTTGCTGATGATTTGCAGGAAGGAAGTTCAATTTCCGCCGCCTTGGAAAAGCATCCGCATATTTTTTCAGACTTCTATGTCAGCATGGTCAAAGTCGGTGAAGAGTCCGGAAGATTGAGTCAGGTTTTTGTTTACCTCGCTGATTATTTGGACCGGACTTATGCCGTAACAACCAAAGCCAAGCACGCCCTAATTTATCCAACTTTTGTTATTATCGCTTTTATAGGCGTGATGGTTCTTTTGTTTACTGTGGTTATTCCGAGAATTACCCCGATTTTGCTTGAGACAGGAGTTGATTTGCCGGTTTACACTAAAGCTGTTTTGTGGATGAGCTCTTTTCTTTTGAACTACGGAATTTATCTTTTGGTGGCACTTATTATCATGACTTTTGTCTTTTTTAAATATTTCCGGACACAAAGCGGGCGTTTGACCTTGGATAATTTAAAACTTAGCGTGCCCTATGTCAGCAATTTGTACCAGAAACTTTATTTGACCAGAATTGCCGACAATATGAATACTATGACTTCAAGCGGTGTTTCGATGATTCAAGCCATTGAATCAACTGCCGAAGTTGTTGATAATGAGATTTTCAAAGAGATTCTGCGGGACGCCGCTCTGAAAGTGAAAGCCGGCAAGTCGCTTTCTTCGGCTTTGGCCGAATATCGTGAAGTGCCGAGCATTATGACCCAGATGATAAAAGTCGGCGAAGAGACCGGCGAGCTTGCGCATATTTTGGATACTTTGGCGAAATTTTACCAACGTGAAGTTATCACCGCGGTTGACACTTTGACTGATATGATCCAGCCGGCAATCATTGTCGTCTTGGGTCTTGGTGTCGGTTTTCTTCTGGCCGCTGTGCTTATGCCAATCTACAACATCGCCGGCGCATTTTAAGTAGGGTATAGGGTCTAGGGTATAGCCAATAGGGAAAATGCAATCTTATAAAGACCTCATTGTTTGGCAAAAAAATTTCGAACTTGTTAAGTCTGTCTATAACCTGACCAAACAATTTCCAAGAGAGGAATTATA
>BOKC01000003.1 GCA_016860785.1 Patescibacteria group bacterium | reverse complement strand
GAACCGCCGCATAGCGGCGGGAATTCTGGCGGGGGAATTCAGAAAGCCGTGGCATTTCCTTGCGGAAATGCCACTCCATGCGCGCGGCAGAGCAGCGCGCGGGTTGCGTTCTTCGTCAAATCAAATTTGGTGGACCCTAGCGGACTCGAACCGCTTGCCTCCGCATTGCAAATGCGGCGCTCTACCAGATGAGCTAAGGGCCCGATAAAAACATGATTACACTGTGAACTAGCCAAGTATACTGAAAAAGGCGTAATTTTTCCACTTTTTATTTCTATGCCTTATGTTATAATTTTTCAAAATCGGACAGGTTTAGTCCTGCCTATGTTTTAATTTATGGAAAAAATCCACATAAGTTTACAAGCAGAGCCAATTTTTTACATTCTAGGGTTTGCTGTCACAAACAGCATTATTTTATCGATCATCGTCGGAATTCTTCTGGTTGGAGGGGGGATGTTAATGGTGAGAAATCTAAAATTAGTGCCGGGTAAAGCTCAAAGCATTGCGGAGATAGCAATTGACGGAGCCCTATCTTTCATGACTCAAGTCGTCGGTGACAAAAAACAAGCTTTAAACTTTTTTCCTCTTGTCGCTTCAATATTTTTTTTCATACTTCTCAATAACTGGCTCGGGGTAATGCCCGGTATTGGTTCAATTGGAGTTTTTGCGGATGTTCATGGGCATAAAGAATTTATTCCTCTTTTCAGACCGGCGTCAGCAGATCTTAATACTACTTTTGCTTTGGCCATTGTCGCAGTAATCGGCGTCCATATTTACGCCATTAAAAAGATAGGATTTTTTAAACAAGTGTCAAAATTTATTGATATAAAACACGGCCCAATTCATTTTTTTGTCGGAATTCTGGAAATAATCGGGGAATTCGCTAAAGTACTTTCTTTCTCCTTCCGTCTGTTTGGTAATGTTTTTGCCGGAGAAGTCCTTCTGATTATTATGCTCTCCCTTTTACCGCTATCTGTAAGTTTCGGGGTTTTGCCTTTCTTTTTCCTTGAATATTTTGTAGGCTTCATCCAAGCATTGGTATTTGCCATGCTGACATTGGTCTTCTTAAAGGTAGCGACGACAGAGGTGGAGCCAATGGAACATTAATGAATAGGGTATGGAGTTTAGAGTATCAGTTTTAGATACATGATAGTTTTAATTATAAAAAGTCGTTTAAAAAATTTATTAATTAATAATTACAACAAACAATATGGAAGTAGAATCAATGAGGTTGTTAGCATCAGCTTTAGCTATCGGAATTGGGGCATTGGGTCCAGCCATAGCAATCGGTTTACTCGCCGGTAAAGCAATGGAGTCAATCGGTAGAAATCCAGAAGCCGCGCCAAAAATCCAGACCGCAATGATTTTGGCTATCGCTTTTGCTGAAGCTATCGCTATTTATGCTCTGGTAGTAGCGCTGATTATTAAATTTGTTTAATAATTTCTTATGGGAGATTTATTGGGTAATCTTGGAATTGACTGGAAAATATTAATTGCACAGACGATCAATTTTCTGATCGTACTTTGGTTGCTCAATAGGTTTGTTTTCAAAAAAATCACCAAGCATCTTGAATCTAGGAAAGATAAGATTGAGCGTGGCTTGGTCCTAACCGAAAAAGCCGAAAGGGAAATAGAGAGGATAAATGAAGCTCGGCACCGAGAAATTGAAAAAGCTAAAAGTGAAGCAGAGAAAATCTTGATTGACGCAAGAAGTACTGCGATAGAAAAAGAAAAAGCGGCAATCACCCTCGCCCGTCTGGAATCTGAAAAAATATTGAATAAAGCAAAAAGAGAAGCGGAAGAGGAGAAAAACAGAGCCGTTCTTAATGGCAAAACCGAAATGAAAAAATTAGCCATTTTGATTGCTGAAAAATTGCTTTCTCGTAGTACTAAACCAGAAGATCAAGATACAGCAGCAGAAGAAGTATTAAACCAATTGGAAAAAATGGATTATGCGAAACAGTCCTAAAAAATACGCGGAAGTTTTGGTGTCAGTGCTTACATCCGCCTCATCCGAAGCGGAGATAAAAGACAAGGCAAAAAAACTGAAGCTCATATTACAAAAAAGAGGCGAGGTAAAATTAGCTGGAGATATTTTGCGCGAATTTTCCCGAGCTTGGGCCGAGAGGATGGGGCCAATCGCCAAGATTATTTCAGCAACACCGATTCAAGAAAAAACTAGAGAAAAAATTTATTCTGAATTGAAAGCTAGAGGGTATGTTCCAAAAGAAAGTATCGATGAGAGTTTGATTGGAGGGCTTTCGGTTTTTCTAGGGAATCAATATTTAATCGACACCTCTTACAGGGGAAAATTAAGGAAATTAGAAAAAATAATACAAGCCAGCCATGAATAAAAACGACTTCACATTTGACATCTTAAGGAAAGAGCTTGAGGGTCTAACAGACACCGGATCTGGAGAAGAGATTGGCAAAGTCATAAGCGTCGGAGATGGAGTGGCACAGATTGAAGGATTGCCCGGCGTTTTGTTTTCCGAAATGATTGAAATCGGTGAAGATGCCATACCGGCTATGGTTTTAAATTTGGAAGAATATGCTATCGGCGCGGTAATTTTAGGCGAAGATACAAAAATCAGAGAAGGTGATATCGCGCGCAAGACTGGCAAGGTTTTGTCAGTCCCTGTGGGTGAAGAAATTTTGGGTAGAGTTTTAAATCCACTCGGCAAGCCGATAGATGGAAAATCAAGTCTGCCAGCAAACATGAAAACTTTGCCAATTGAAAGACCAGCGCCCTCGGTTTTTGACCGACAAAGTGTTGATACACCACTTGGAACAGGAATTAAAGTTGTTGACGCGGCAATTCCAATCGGTCGCGGGCAAAGAGAACTTATTATTGGTGACCGACAGATTGGCAAAACAGCTCTAGCACAAGATACGATTTTAAACCAATTAAACGAACCGGAGGATAAAAGACCAATTTGTATTTATGTTGCCATTGGTCAAAAAGCTTCGAAGGTTGCAAAATTTGTCCAGGAATTAGAGGAGAGAGGGGCTATGGATTTTACGATTGTTGTTGTAGCAAACGCTTCAGAACCAGCTTCACTTTGGTACATTGCGCCTTACGCTGGCTGTTCTATGGGAGAATATTTTCGGGACAAAGGTAAGGATGTTTTAATAATTTACGACGATCTTTCAAAACACGCTTGGGCTTGGAGACAAATTGCTTTACTTCTCCGCCGTCCACCCGGACGCGAAGCTTATCCGGGAGACGTTTTCTATCTACACTCAAGATTACTTGAACGTGCCGCTCGACTTTCCGACAAAAAAGGTGGCGGATCTTTAACTGCTCTGCCAATAATCGAAACCCAGCTTGGCGACGTCTCGGCTTATATTCCAACAAACGTCATCTCCATAACCGACGGTCAAATTTATCTTGAATCTGATTTGTTCTCAAAAGGTCAGAGGCCAGCAGTTAATATCGGACTTTCCGTTTCTCGCGTCGGCTCGGCCGCACAAACCAAAGCTATGAAAAAGGTTGCTGCCAAACTAAAACTCGATTTGGCGCAATTTCAAGAACTTGCAGCTTTTGCCCAGTTTGCTCAAGATTTGGACAAAGAAACCAAAGCTAAAATTGACCGGGGAGAGAGACTGATGGAAATCTTAAAACAAAGCCAATACAAACCAGTGCCTTTAGAAAATCAGGTGGTCATCTTGTTTGCAGTAAATGAAGGATATTTTGATTCAGTTCCTCTGGAAAGAGTCCGGGAATTTGAAGATAAAATTGTTAGACACATGGAAGACAATCATCCAAAAATTCTAGAGATAATAAGAAACTCAAGAGACTTAACAGACGAATCAAAAGAAGAAATCAGAAAAGCGCTTGGAGAGATAAAAATTTGATATGCCATCCTCAAGACACCTAAAAAGTAAAATAAAGTCAGTTAGAAATATCAAACAAATCACCAAAGCGGTGCAAATGGTTTCGGCTACAAAAATGAGACGTTCCCAAGAGGTGGCGTTAAACGCAAGACCCTACGCCAAGAAATCTTTTATTCTTCTGTCCCACTTATTAAAATACTCCGAAACAGACGAAAAAACCGGGTTTTTGTGGCGGAAAAATAAAAACAAAAAATGCGCTTTAGTTGTTATAACTTCTGATAAAGGATTGGCGGGCAACTTTAACAGCTCATCCTTAAGAAGCGCCTGGCAATGGAAAAATACAAAAGAGGAGGAGGGGTTTGAGGTAGATATTGTGACGGTCGGCAAAAAAGCCCGAGACTTCTTCCGAACAAAAAAATCAAATATCGTGGCCGAATTTGCAAATCTTGGCGATCTGGTTAGTTTTGAAGATACAAAAAATCTTAGTCATTGGGTGTTAGATAATTTTAAAAACAATGAATACGGCAGTATTTTTGTTTGTTCAAACCAATTTATTTCAGCTTTGTTACAAAAAGTCGGGATCCATCAGGTCTTGCCGTTAGACAAGGATGAACTGCAGAAAACCATAGACGGAATTGTCCCCAAAACCGGAAAATATTCAGAGATTAAAGAAGAAGCCCATAGAGAAGAAAATAATTTATCCTACCTTCTGGAACCGGCAAGAGAAGAGATAATGGGAGATCTATCAGAAAATTTGATAAGGGTAATGATAATGCATTTTATATTTGAATCAAACGCCTCTGAACATTCAGCCAGAATGTTGGCAATGAAAAATGCGACTGAAAACGCCGGACGACTTCAGGAAGAATTAACCTTGAAGCTGAACAAAGCTCGTCAAGCAGGAATTACTCAAGAATTGACGGAAATCGCAACCGCCAAAGAGGCACTTACAAACAATTAACAACCAATTACATATGAACAATAGCAAAGGAAAGATTATACAAATTATGGGTCCGGTAGTTGATGTAGAATTTTCGGAAGAAAATGGAAAACTGCCTTCCATTCAAACCGCTCTAAAAGTTAAGCGAGAAAACCAAAAAGATTTAGTGTTGGAAGTGGCTGGACATTTAGGAGGAAACCGGGTCAGAACCTTAGCTATGGATTCTACCGATGGATTAAAAAGAAAGACCGAAGTTGAAAACACTAACGCTCCGATTTCCGTGCCAGTTGGCGAAGAAGTTTTAGGAAGGGTGTTTGACGTGCTTGGAAATCCAATTGACGAAAAGGGGGAAGTAAAAGCCGAGAGGTCCTCGATCTATCAACCGGCTCCAAAATTGGAAGACCAAAAAACCGAGCCGGAAGTTTTCGAAACTGGAATAAAAGTTATTGATCTTTTAGCGCCCATCATCAAAGGTGGCAAGGTCGGGCTTTTCGGAGGCGCCGGAGTTGGAAAGACAGTTCTTCTACAAGAGCTTATCGCCAATACCGCAAGAGAGCATGGTGGGTATTCTGTCTTTGCAGGTGTAGGAGAGAGAACCAGAGAAGGAAATGATCTTTACCGAGAAATGGAGGAATCGGGGGTATTAAAAAACACCGCCATGGTTTTCGGGCAAATGAATGAAGTTCCGGGCGCTCGTTTTCGTGCGGCTTTAACCGGTTTGAGAATGGCCGAGTATTTTAGAGATGTGAAAAGAAAAGACGTGCTTTTGTTTATTGATAACATCTTTAGATTTGTCCAAGCTGGCTCCGAGGTCTCGGTCTTATTGGGCAGAATGCCGTCAGCCGTGGGTTATCAGCCGACCTTGGCAACAGATGTCGGTCTTCTGCAGGAGAGAATAACCTCAACCAAAAACGGTTCGGTTACTTCTGTTCAAGCAATTTATGTTCCGGCTGATGACATTACAGACCCAGCTCCGGCTACCACTTTTTCTCACTTGGATTCAACAATAGTTTTATCTCGTGAATTGGCCTCACTTGGAATCTATCCAGCTGTAGATCCGCTTGATTCACGTTCTTCAGCGCTTGATCCAAACGTCGTCGGCGAAGAACATTATTCTGTCGCCAGAGCAGTCCAGAAAATTTTACAAAGATACAAAGAATTGCAAGATATTATTGCGATTTTGGGAATGGAAGAATTGTCTGACGAAGACAAGAGGATTGTCGCCAGAGCCAGAAGAATTCAAAAATTTTTATCACAACCATTTTTTGTTGCCGCCCAGTTCACCGGCAGAGAAGGAAAATATGTTCCTCTAGCCGACACCGTTAGAGCTTTTAAAGAAATTATTGACGGCAAACATGATGCAAAAGACGAATCCGCATTTTACTTAAAAGGCGGGATAGACGAGGTTTAATTTTGAAACTTTATGAATTCCTTTCCACTTCGCGTATTCGCAATAGATCGAGAAATTTTTGTCGGCGATGCCAAGTCGCTTATTGTACCAAGTAAAACAGGGGAACTTCAAATTTTACCTGAACATGCGCCTTTAATTTCTCTACTTAAAGAGGGTGATTTAATAATAGAAAAAACCGATGGTGGCGAAGAAAAATATCCGATTGCCGGTGGTACTCTACAAGTTAGTGATAGGGAGGTCTTGGTATTAGTGAGTTTTTAGACATTTAGTAACCAATTTATCTTCATTAGCTGGCGAACTACGTCGCTTATAAGCCGAGTAATTAAATTCTAACTAAAACTTCTTATTTAAAAAACGTCGGGGTTTTTGACACGAAACTAAATTTGGATTAATATCTTCCGTGGAACGCACAAGATAAATCGAGATTGTCTCTCGGTTTCAATGATTAAAATGGGGGTCTTCAGAATGGGTGGCCTCAATGGCACGGACGTCAGAAGAAGAAAGATTCCACTCAATCAAGCTGTAAGAAGGGAGGTGGTGATCAGAGAAGCTGGAAAAAAAACACAAGGAGGCAACAACGACTTCAACGTCTGGGTGGTGGGTGTCCTACTCAGTGTGGAGGATGTCATCCAACCCGGGAGGGACGAAAAAGTCGACATTATCGGGATTACGCCCGAGATGCTCGGGATCACAGAAGAAGAAATCAATTATCAGAGATTCTGCGAGGAGGCAGCAAGGTGCTGTGTTTTTGGAGGGAAGCTCCGTCTCTGCCATCCGGCTTTGGTGACAGATATCGCCGAGCAACATCCAGATCTCTGCGAGACGCATACGTTCATTGGAATGAAAGGTGTGAAAGTCCCTAGCGCCCAAATTCCGATGATTCTCGCCCTCTCAACAGATTCAGTTGGGCAACCGGAAATCGTCTGCGCCTTTGCCACCGACAAGATCGAAACAAGCACAACTGTTCTCTTTGTTGTCGGGTGAGAGTGTCTCAAACAACAAGTAGTTCTAGATCGGGCTTCCGCAGGGAGCCCGATTTTTATTGATTTTTCTTTTGTTTTGGGTAGAATTAAAAAAGATTCAAGACACCGCAAAACCAGAAAAGGGGGTGGCGGATGCCGAAAGATGAAAAGAAAATACGTAAGCGCCGTAAGCGCGAGTACACGTGGTATGTGGAGCCAACAAGCCCGTTGACGAACCTCATTCTAAGCAGGATTCTTGACGCCGAAGAGGCCTGTGAACAAGTCCTATTACAAGACGGCTCTACCCGCAATCTTTGGCGTTGTCGCGAACACAACCAAATCGCTCATTTGAGAAAAAACAAAGACATCAAAGAGGACAGAGATTTTGTCGTTTATTGTCAGGAAGGAAACGGCAAAATCAAGGAAGTGTCATTCCAGACAATCAAGCGCAAAGCGTGTCGGAAGAAATAAGCCGAACGAGAAGCGAGAGAGCGAAAACAACTAACCCTCTTCTAGTCCCAACCTAGCTCTCAAGCGACCCCCGCTGTCCCGGCGGGGTTTTTGTTTGCTTTAAAACAGCTTGATACAATACATAAAATAATACGGGCTGTGGCCCCATACCAAAGTTGTCAGACAACTTGATACGGGGTAAATATAAAGAGGATTAGTTTTTATTTAATTAGAAGTAAAACGGAGTATAGTATAGTGGTAGTATACACCCATGGGGTGGGTGCGGCTCCGGTTCGATTCCGGGTACTCCGACCAAAACTTCCCAAATTACTACGAGGTAAAAGTTGTAAAATAGGTTCAACTTGTCCCGTACACAGCTTTGCTGTTGTATCGGGATTCCGGGCAGCCCGAACTGAATTAGGGTTTAGGCACTAGGGTTTAAGGTATAGAAATTTAATTAATACATTTCTACCCTAAAGTGGAGGAGTGGAAAAGATAACAAATATGGATCCCGTTAGTAGTCCCCGCCTGCAGGCAGGGCGGACGCACATTGTATAATATTATAGATATGATATTAAAATTAAAAATTAATTTACGGAGTCGAACTCTAAAACATCGATTTTAGCGTTCGCGTCCTACTACTAACGGGATGGACAGAAATTTAGCATTAGAATTTGTAAGAGTAACTGAAGCGGCGGCTATCGCCGCCGCTCGCTGGATTGGTAGAGGAGATAAGAAAAAAGCCGACGGGGCGGCGGTTGATGAAATGCGCGACCGGTTTAATCAGATTAATTTTGCCGGACGAATTGTCATCGGTGAAGGACAAAAAGACGAAGCGCCGGAGCTTTACATAGGCGAAAAAGTCGGCAGAGGAAAAAGCCCAATAATGGATATTGCCGTTGATCCCTTGGAATGCACAGCAAGTGTTGCTTATGGCCGGCCAAATGCAATGTCGGTCATTTGCTCTGGCCCAAAAGAGTCTCTCCTTTCAGCACCAGACACTTATATGGAAAAAATCGTCGCAGGGCCAAAAGTAGCAAAGCTAATTCGTCTAGACGCGCCGGTTAAAATAAATATAGAGAAAACCGCCAAAGTTCTCGGTAAAAAAGTAAGAGACATCACGGTAGTGGTCTTAGACAAACCGAGACATGAGAGCTTAATAAACCAAATCAGGAAAGCCGGCGCGCGAGTTCGCCTTATAACAGACGGTGATGTTTCCGGAAGTATTGCAACTTGTATACCTGAATCTGGAATTGACCTGCTTATGGGCACCGGGGGCAGTGCCGAAGCGGTTTTGTCGGCTACAGCAATAAAAACCTTTGGTGGCCAAATTTTTTGCCGATTTAATCCACCAAACGAACATCATAAAAATCTTTTAAAAAAATCTGGTTTAAACACAAAGAAAATTTATTCAGCAAATGATTTAGCGAAAGGCAAAGTGCTGACTTTCACCGCCACTGGAGTTATTGACGGGCCGATTCTAAGGGGTGTTCGCTTTGCCGGAGATAAAATTATTACCCATTCAATAGTCATACGCAGTCAGTCGGGAACAGTTAGGTATATCACGACAGAGCATAGGTTAAATAAATAACAAGTAACTTGTAACTTATAACAAAAACCAACTATTTAAATAGATTTTGATATAATTTATGAAATGAAAAATATAAAAGAACTAAACGAAATCGCAAAGCAGATGGTTGCGCCGGGGAAAGGAATTCTAGCGGCTGATGAAAGCACCGACACGATTGGAAAACGTTTCAGTGCCATAAATCTGGAAAATACCGAAGAAAACAGAAGAGCTTATCGCGAGCTTCTTTTTGCAACACCTGATATCGGAAAATATATTTCCGGTGTGATTATGTATGACGAAACGATCCGCCAATCAACGGAAAGTGGGCAAACTTTTGTTTCGGTTTTACAAAATTCAGGAATCCTGCCAGGAATAAAAGTTGACCAAGGGACTATCCCAGACCCGAACTCGCCTGATGAAAAAATTACCAAAGGATTGGAGGGCTTGTCGGAACGACTAAAAGAATATGCCTCTATTGGTGCAAAATTTGCCAAGTGGCGCACTGTTATAACAATTAACGAAAATTATTCGCAAACTGATGGATTGCCGACCGAAGAAAATCTAAAAATAACTGCTAGAGATTTAGCTCAATATGCCAAATACTGCCAAGAAGCGGGAATTGTGCCCATTGTTGAGCCGGAAGTTTTAATGGATAGTAGTCATAAAATAGAAAAATGTGAAGAAGTTACAGAGAAGACTTTAAATTATCTTTTTGAAGATTTAAATAAAGTCAAAGTACAAATTGAAGGAATAATTTTAAAACCCAATATGATTATCCCCGGAAAGAATTCGGGACAAAAAACTTCGCCGGAAGAAGTTGCCAAAGCTACAATAAGTTTATTTAAGAAAGTTTTACCTGAAAATCTCCCTGGCATTGTTTTTCTCTCCGGCGGACAAAGTGAAGTTGAAGCAACCGAAAATTTAAATGCTATGAATCAAATTAAGGATTTGCCGTGGCGCTTGAGTTTCTCTTATGGCCGAGCCCTTCAAGAAAGCACTTTAAAAACTTGGGCTGGTAAAAAAGAAAATGTTCCAGAAGCTCAAAAAGTTTTTCTCCACCGCTCTAAAATGAACTCTCTGGCAACTCTTGGCAAATATTCTCTGACTTTGGAAGAAGGAGATGTTGCTTAATCTCAAACAAGCCCCCTGCTGGCGAAAGTCCCTGTCGGAACTGTGGAAACTGTGAGTTTAACCAGTTTGGAAATTGCCTCCAGTGCGGGGTTGGTCCGCAAATTGGCTGACTATCGTCGTGCTACCCACCGAAGCCGGCTGTCCAACATCCGGCTCTTTTCTTTTTATAATTTTATGCTAATCTGTCGGCAGAATTCAGCCGGACTGTCCGGGTGAATGTAAAATGTTCTCAAAAAATAGGAGAGATACTCATGAGTGGAAAGGAATAACCATGAAGCCAATCATTCCAATCCCAGGGGAAGATCTCCTGGAGCTCGGAAAGCGCTGCAAGGCAGTGTATGTGTGTCCGAAGGACGGCTCCGTGCGCAAGGGACCCTTGGTTGCCTACGCAGGGAAAGACAGCAAGGGACGTAACCTCGTCGGAGACATCTACTTCAACTTCCGGCGGATCGAAGTTCACCCGAAGGCGGTCGTGGCATTTGCCGAGACGGCCTGCCAGAAGCTCAGTGATCAGGGTCTGCTCCATACGTTCGACACTGTCTGCGGAATTCCGCAAGGTGGTCGGACGTTCGGTCAGATGTTTGCGCTCGTTGCCGGCAAGCGATTCACCTACGCAGACAAGAAGCCAAAGGCGGTCGAAGCGGGAAAGAAACAGGAATACACCTGGGACCTCTCGCAATTCGACTTCGAGCAAGGCGAACGTATCGCGATCGCGGAAGATGTCTTCAACAACTTCCAGAACACCGACAACACTCTCGCAGAAATCGCGGTGACCGGAGCGAAAATCGTACTCCTCATTGGCGCACTCAATCGCTCTCCGGTCCACGACACGACCTACAAGGGCCTGCCCGTCGTCGCTTCCATTCGTGAAGCATATCCGGAATTCGAGCAGGACGATCCCGCTGTTGCAGCGGATATCGCCGCCGGCAAGGTCGAGTTCGAGGTGAAGAAGAACTGGGCGAAACTGATGAGGATGCAGTAAACAACACGGGGGCTGTACATGATGGCCGCCAAGCACTTCAGTGTGAGGCGGCTTTTTTTATATTTTTTCATCAGTTTGATATCATTTCAAAATGCCTAAAGTCCTGTCTCAAGAATTTTTTCAAAGGCCGACGGAAAAGGTAGCTATTGATTTGCTTGGAAAAGTTTTAGTTAGGAGAATTGGTCGGAAACAAATCGCGGTAAAAATTACCGAGCTTGAAATTTACGACGGTTTTGAAGACCGCGCTAGCCACGCTTTCCGTGACAAGACCAAGCGGAATAAAATAATGTTTGAAGAAGGCGGGCGATTTTATATTTACCTATGCTATGGCATGCATTGGATGATAAATATCGTCGTCGGTAAGAAAGATTATCCTTCAGCAATCTTAATTAGAGGCGGAGAAATTGTTTCCAACCTAAAAGCTGACAGTTCTATCTCGCCGGCAGGCAAGCAAAATCTGAAAACTAATTTAAACGGACCGGGAAAATTGAGTGGGTTTTTGAAAATAGATAAAAAACTTCATGAAAGAAAAGCGATACCTAAAAATAAACTCTGGTTTGAAGATCGGGGATTCAAAATTCCTAAAAACAGAACCCAAAGAACTCCCCGAATTGGGGTTCATTACGCCGGGCCCATTTGGAGTAAGAAAAAGTGGCGTTTTGTTGTTAAATAGTCTTTAATTAATTTATGAGTAAAAAGCCAATTATCATAATCATCTTATTAATTGCCTTTCTTTCAGCGACTTTATTGATTCTTATTTCTTCAGAAAAAAAAGAGAGAGAGTCTGAAAAACAAAATTTAGAATGCACTGATTTTTACTGCTTTGAAAAGCACTATCAGAATCTAGTGGAAAAACAAAACATAACCGCGGCTTTTTCCGACTTAAAAATGCAATATGAGAAAGACAATTCTTTAGTCAAAAATTATTGCCATCTTTTGACTCACGTCATCGGGCGCGCGGCAGTTAAAAAATATCCTGATTTGATAGAGGCCTATCGACAAGGAGACCACTTTTGCTGGTCAGGATATTATCATGGTGTAATGGAGGGTAATCTCTACAAAACCAAGACAGAAGAATTACCAAAAGTTATAAACGAAATTTGTCAGAAGATTCCGGGTAGAGAAAATTATTCTTTTGACTATTACAATTGTGTTCATGGTTTGGGACACGGTGTGATGTATGTGACTAAAAACGAGCTCTTTAAAGCGCTCAAGCTTTGCGACTATTTGGATGGAGCGTGGGAGAGAGAATCGTGCTATGGCGGAGTCTTTATGGAAAATGTTATTGCTGATTTTGAAAATCACTTTACCGATTATTTGAGACCAGATGAACCGATGTATCCTTGCCCCGCTGTGCCGGAGAAAAACAAGCATGCCTGTTATCTGATGCAAACTTCTTTTGTTTTAAAAAACAACGGCTATGATTTTGCTGATGCTTTTAGTGAGTGTCGAAAAGTTGAGGAAAGATACAAGAGAACTTGTTTTCAGAGCTTGGGACGAGATGCTTCCGGACAAACGGTAAGTGATATTAAAAACACAAAAGATATTTGCCTCATCGGCGAAAACAGTGGCGAACAATTATATTGCATTATCGGTGCAGCCCGTGATTTTGTATCTTATTTTCATTCTGATAACCAAGCAAAGGAACTTTGCACCACCTTCGATTCTGATATCAGCGATATTTGTTTGAGAGAGGTTGAGAATTATTATAGAAGTTTTTAGCTGTTTTTAGTCTCATACAAAACATTCCAACATTCTATAGAATGTTGGAATGTTTTGTATAGAGTAAATAATCGAAAAAAGATCGATTCAAAAAACAAAGAAACAGTTGTCATTTTTGATATAATTATCGGGTAATGCCAGAGCCACTCGCTTCAAAAAGCAGACCAAAAAATCTCAAGGAATTTATCGGCCAAAACCACTTAGTGGGGAAAAGTAAGCCGATAGAACAAGCTATTGAACAAAAACATCTTTTCTCTTTTATTCTTTGGGGTCCGCCAGGATGTGGAAAAACTACACTCGCCAGAATTTATTCTAAAAGCTTAGGAGGAGAACTACACGAATTATCTGCAGTCTCTGCGGGAAAGGAAGACATCAAAAAAATTATCGCACCTAAACCCCAGACCCTAGACCCTAAACCCCATATCCTATTTCTCGATGAAATTCATCGCTTCAATAAAGCCCAGCAGGACTATCTTCTGCCATTCGTTGAAAGCGGGGAATTAACTTTGATCGGCGCTACAACAGAAAATCCGAGCTTTGAAATTATCGCGCCACTTCTTTCACGTTGCCAAGTTTTTGTTCTTGAAAGTTTTTCAGAAGATGATATGAAAAAAATTCTTAAAAAAACCGGAATGAAAATGCCAAAATCGGCGGAAGATTGGATAATTTCCTATTCTCAAGGCGATGCCCGCCAAGCAATTTCAATCCTTGATAATACAGAACGAATCTTTAAAAAAATTACACTAGAAAACTTAAAAAACACTGTTCAATCTAAATACCTTCGTTATGATAAAAAAGGTGACGAACATTACAACACTATAAGCGCTTTCATAAAATCGATGCGCGCCAGCCAGCCGGATGCCGCGCTTTATTATCTTGCCAGAATGATTGATACCGGCGAAGACCCGAAATTTATAGCTCGCAGAATGGTTATTTTTGCTTCGGAAGATATCGGGATGGCGCAACCGACAGCACTCGTTGTCGCCAACGAAGTTTTCAAGGCAGTTGAAGTAATCGGTATGCCCGAAGCTCAAATTAATTTGGCTCATGGTGTGGTTTATCTCTCCACTGCCAAAAAAGATAGGCGAAGTTATGACGCATACTTCCGCGCTCTGGAAGATGTTAAAAAATTTGGCAACTTGCCGATTCCTTTAAAAATCAGAAACGCTCCGACAAAATTAATGAAAGATTTAGATTATGGAAAAGGTTATGAAAAATATCCGCCAGACGACGGAAAGGAAAGCTATCTACCCGAGAAATTAAGAGGTAAAAAGTATTTGAAGTATTAGTGGTAAAAATTAATCGACGTCACAAAATTGTGCTATATTGGAAGATGGAAAGTTCCTCTTCGTCTTTCTTGCCAATGCCCGTGTTCAGAACGACAGGTAAATATACTGATACAAAGCACACCACAAACTAAGAAGGAGAAGACAAAATGACGATCGCAGAGACCGGAGTGACGGCTCTGCCGTCGTCTCGTTCCACAAGACTGGGAGTTTTGTTCTTCGTCATTGCCCCACTCGTCGGCCTGATCTTGGCCATCTGGCTCTCTTGGGGGCGCGGGGTTTACGCCCTCGACATCATCCAGCTCGTCTTCTGGCACTCTATCACTGGACTGGGAGTAACAGTCGGTTTCCACCGACTCTTCACTCACGCTTCATTCAAGACCTACTCTCCGGTGAAAGCTACGCTAGGAATCTTGGGCTCAATGACAGCCCAAGGAAATCTGTTCCAGTGGTGCGCCGTTCACATGAAGCATCACTCTAGGAGCGACCAAGAAGGCGACCCACACTCACCCCATGCCTACGGAGAAGGATTCTGGGCGATCTGGCGCGGATTCTGGCACGCCCATGTTGGATGGCTCTTCTCCCACGATATGCCGTCCTCGGAAATGGAGAGGATGACGAAAAAGTTAAAGAAAGAGCGCCTTCTCGTCTGGATCGACAAACTCTTTCTCCTTTGGGTCGCCCTAGGACTTCTGCTTCCGACTCTCGTGGGCTGGCTTTTTGTCGGCACATGGGAAGGAGCTTTCCGTGGTTTTCTCTGGGGTGGAATCATCCGCATAGGAACCGTGCACCACGTGACTTGGAGTATCAATTCCATCTGCCATCTTTGGGGGCGGAAAGATTTCCAAAGTGAAGACCAGAGTCGCAACAACTGGATCTTCGGCCTCTTGGGTTGGGGCGAAGGTTGGCACAACGGCCACCACGCTTTCCTCTGGTCCGCCAAGCACGGTCTTCTACGCGGACAGATGGACCCTAGTTGGTGGATAATCAAAGGCCTGGAATGGCTGGGATTGGCTTCGGGTATCAGAGTTCCTGAAGCCAATGCAATTCAGGCAAAGCGAAAACAACAAAAAAAAGAATAGGGAACTCAACCCGCGCTACCAACTGGAGCGCGGGTCTTTATTTATCTGAACTTTGAGGAAATAATTTTTGGGTTAATTCTTTTTTTCTTTAGAAAACCTATGCTTTCAAGCGCCGTAAATGATAGAATTCTATTAAAATAAAATGACAAGAAATTTTCTAAAAATTGAATTCTTCAAAAAAATAGACGTAGATTATCTGCGAGGACTACGTAGAATGATAGTTTTTTCATCTTTGCTTTTTTTATCTTCGGCTGTTTACGGATTTTTTTTCATTTTTCTGCATCCCGAATCCTCACAAAGATTTTTAGAAATTTTTACCGAACTTTCAAGAAAAATAGTTGACTTAAAACAACACGAGCTGACAATTTTGATTTTCTTTAACAATGGCTTTAAAATCGCCATTTTAATTTTCCTGGGGATTTTATTGGGCATTGCTCCAATAATTTTTTTGACAGCAAACGGTTTCTTACTTGGAGTTGTAGCTTTTATGACACAATCTGAAAATGGTTGGGCAATTTTCTTGAAAGCCATACTGCCTCACGGAATTTTTGAAATCCCAGTTTTAATAATTGCCGGCGCTATGGGTCTTGAGCTCGGAAAATCTTTTATAAAATTCCTGAACGGCGAGGACGTCTTGATAGCAGAATCTAAATTAGCATTTAGTTTTTTTGCAAGAATTTTGTTGCCTCTTTTGCTTTTTGCGGCTTTTGTAGAAGTTTTTATCACAAAAACTATGATTATTTCTGGATAGAAACACTCATATATAAGATATGATAATATGTTCTAAAAATGACTGATTGGTATAAAAAAAATTTAGAGACAATCACAAAGGAATTCGGTGTAAATCAAGCATTTGGTTTATCCAAAACAGAGGCCGCTGAACATTTGAGAAGATACGGCCCAAATAAACTTCCAGAATCAAAACCAGATGGTTTATTTGTTATATTTTTGAGACAATTCCAAAGTCCTTTAATTTACTTACTTTTAACCGCATCGGTTCTGGTAATGTTTTTAGAAGAATGGATTGATGCCGGAATCATAATTTTTGTTCTTTTATTTAATGCTATAGCTGGAACCGTACAGGCTGGTAAGGCCCAAAACACTCTATTAGCTCTAAGAAAATTTACCGAGACCAACACCACCGTTTTACGTGACGGCAAAGAAATAATCTTGCCGGACCAAGAAGTGGTCCCAGGTGACATTCTTATTCTACAAGAAGGCGACAAAATTCCGGCTGATGCCAGAATAATATCTGCCCATAACTTAAGAATTGATGAATCCGCCTTTTCCGGCGAATCTTTACCTTCAAGTAAAACTACCGAAATCTTAGAAAAAGAAAATTTATCACCAGCTGAACAAAAAAATATGGTTTTTAAAGGAACGCATATTGTTGGTGGAAATGGAAAAGCGGTGGTTGTAGCTACAGGTTTAGATACAGAGATAGGAAGAATTTCCGAAAAAATAAGTAAGATAAAAACTGAAATTCCACTCCAAAAAAATATCAAGAATCTCTCAAATTTGATAATTATAGTAGTGTTAGTTGTTAGCTCTCTTATTTTCTTTCTTGGCTTATTGACCGGAAAAGCAATTGAGGAAATTTTTCTCTTGTCGGTGTCTATAATAATTTCTGCCGTTCCGGAAGGTCTGCCAATTGTTATTACCCTGCTTTTGGCAACTGGGGTTTGGCGTATGAGTAAGCGCAATGTTTTAATTAAAAAACTTCAAGCTGTTGAAGCACTCGGCCAAGCACAAATTATTGCCGTAGACAAAACCGGCACACTGACAAAAAGTCAGTTAGTGACGCAAAAACTATATCTCGGCAGTGAAGAAAACTTTTCAATTACCGGTGTTGGTTATGATTCAGAAGGAGAAATCACATTCCAAGACAAAAAAATTTTTCCGGAAGATAATCCGCTACTCAAAAGAGCAGGTTTAATCGCCGGTCTTTGCTCAAACGCTAAAATTTTCAAAAAAGATGGCAATTGGAAGATTTCTGGAGATCCAACAGAAGCAGCGCTTTCAATTCTAGCGGTAAAAACTGGCTGGCTGATAAAAAAACTAGAAGACGATTTTCATCAAATAGCAGAAATTCCTTTTGATTACAAACTAAAATATCACGCTGTCCTACATGAAATAGAAGGTAAAAAAATTATCTTTATTTCTGGCGCGCCGGAAATTATTCTAAATTTATGCAAAAAAATAAAAACTAAAAACAAAGAGGAGGTGCTTGAAGAAGAAAAAAGAAAAGAAATACTTGATATTTTTTCAAGAATGTCAAGTGAAGCTTTGCGAGTTTTAGCTTTAGCCGAAAAAAATACGGATAAAGATTTTCTAGAAAAAGAAGATATCACGGATCTAACTTTTGTCGGACTTTGTGGAATGAAAGACGCTTTACGCGAAGAAGTCCCGGAAGCTATGGCAAAAACCCGTGAAGCCGGGGTCAAGGTGGTGATGATCACCGGTGACCACAAAATTACTGCGGAAGCCATTGCAAAAGAAGCCGGAATTTGGAAAAAAGGAGATAAAATCTTAACCGCTGAAGAACTAGAAAATTTACCAAAAGAAAAGCTGGCAGAGATTTTACCGGAAGTTTCAGTTTTTGCCAGAATCACTCTGGAAAACAAATTGAAGATAATTGAAGCTTATAAATTGCGTGGAGAGACGGTCGCAATGACCGGAGACGGAGTAAATGACGCCTTGTCTTTGGTAGCGGCAGATCTTGGAGTATCTATGGGCAAAGGTGGTACTGAAGTCGCCAAAGAGGCCTCCGATTTGGTTTTACTGGATGATAATTTCGGTAGTATCGTCTCGGCGGTGGAAGAGGGTAGAAGCATTTACCGAACTTTAAGAAAGGTTTTACTTTATCTTTTTGCTACTAGTCTGGGAGAAATTATGGTCATTGCCGCCGCCATGCTTATGGGCCTACCCTTGCCAATTTTAGCGGCACAATTGATTTGGTTGAATTTAGTCACCGACGGCTTTTTGGATGTTTCGCTGGCTATGGAACCAAAAGAAAAAGATATTCTGAAAGAAAAATACAAAAAACCGAATCGGTGGATTTTAAATAGCTGGGATTTGCAAAGGATGATTTTAAACGCCTCAACTATGGCAATAATTTCTATTTTACTTTTTATTTATTTCTTGGACAATTACAGCTACGAACACGCACTTTCAATTTCTCTGACAACAATGGCGGTTTTTCAGTGGTTTAAGGCCTGGATTTGTCGCTCCGACCACCTTTCAGTTTTCCAAATAAATCCTTTTTCAAACAAATACCTTTTGGGTGCAACAGGCATTGTGGTCATCTTACAACTTCTTGCCCTCCATACTCCATTTATGCAAAACATCCTACGACTAACCCCGCTTAGTCTAAACGAATGGATTTTGATTATTTCAATCTGCCTTACCGGAGTTGCAATAGATGAAATCAGAAAAATGTTCTATCGAAAATTTGAAATGAAAAAAAATCTTGTTCAGATATAAAATGGAAAATTTTATTCTAAAAATTCAAAATAATATCTGGTATTCGATTATAATGGTTTTCCTAGCATTTTTTAGTATCGGGTTGTTGTCTTACGAACTTTTTTATCCGGGAGTGACAGAGCGCGGTCATTTTCTGGCCAGAACCACTGACCTGATAATCGCCTACATATTTCTAGCTGATTTTTTCGCCGGACTTATTTTTACAAAAGGCCTAAAAGGTCGGGGAGTTTATTTAAAAAATAACTGGCTCAATTTAGCTTCTTCTATCCCAATCACAAATGATTTCGCCAGGACTTTCCGCCTATTGCGGGTTTTTAGAGCACTTCGCATCATCAGAGCTTTTATGAATTTAGAATTTGCCGAACAAAGACGAAAAACGGTCAACAAAAATCACAAGTAAGATCAATAAAAAAATCTTGTCTGAAGATACATCCCATGCTATAAATGTCCCCAGAAAAGGCGGATTGTCCGCTTTTGTTTTGCACACCTGTTCCTTGAAAAGGAAATAAGCGATGACAACAATGACGCGTAAGTTTGACATTTCGAACCCTTTTGGTGCCGTCTGGGGAGCTTCGGGAGTTCAGGGATTCTTCGGGGAGGGATATCCTTTTCACTCCATACTCAAAAGATTCTGTCCGGGCTTTTTGCTTCGGATATCCTTTGTGGCGAAAACTGCCACTCTCGACTCAAGACCGGGAAATATGCCTCTTAGCGGCATCACTCCGACAGAACGTTTACCGAAATGTGTTTGGGCAAGCCACCGGAAGGGGATTGCCTTAAACGCCGTCGGACTCTCGAACCCGGGGCTGGAAGCTCTTCTACTCGGAAAGTTCAAAGGTGTTCCGCAGACATGGCAAGAAAGAGACAAGCCCTTCCAGATTTCGATCATGTCCACAGCTCAAACCTCCGAAGCTCGACTTCGGGAGACAAAAGACATGTTGGGCTTGATCGGCAGATGCGCTACGGACTTCCAATCCGAATTCGGAATTCAAATCAACATCTCGTGTCCGAACGTCAGCATGAGCCACCGCTCAAATGAGGACACGGTGAATGAGACCCTGGCAACTCTTGACCTCGCTAAAGATAGCGCGCCTGGAATCAGGATCATCGTGAAGCTCTCACCGACTTTCCCGCCGGAGTCCGTTCATCAAATTTCCCAACACCCAGCTTGCTGGGGTATCGTCATGGGCAATACAGTCCCGTGGCGAAGTCCAATCCCGTGGCTCCCTGAAGAATCTGGGCTACAAATCAACTGGAATGGTCTCTTTGGCAAGGATGAAAAGTCACCACTTCAAAAGCGTGGCTTAACGCAAGCCGGTGGGCTGTCAGGCAGACCGCTTCTGCCAATCATCTGCGAATGGATTCAGCGAGCGCGCAGTTCTGGAGTTCAATGTCACCTGAACGGCGGAGGAGGAATCCTCCACCCGAAGGATGTGTGCCGGGTTTTTGACGCTGGCGCTGATTCTATCTCTCTCGGTTCAATCGCCTTCCTCCGCCCGTGGCGTTTGGCAGAGTGTATCACCGAGTCGCATATTAAGATGTTGAGGCGTTTTTTCGAACATGGAGTAACTGACTGACGAGACGTTGCCCCCGCTCTGATAGATATCAGAGCGGGGGCGGAAAAAAACGACACACCAAAAAGAAGGGGTTAGAATGGTAACCAAAAAAATTGATGTTCCTCCACTCGTTGACATGCATGTCCACCTGCGGGAAGGAGCGGGTCTGATCAAAGACCTTCTCCAACTCCACGTCGCTGGAGGTGCAGATGTCCTTGGCATGATGCCAAATACCATGGAAGGTCTGACAACTGCAAAAGCGGTGCACGACTACCACAAACAAGTAGTCAATCTCATGATCGGACCGGAAAGGCAGATTACTCCAGTTCCGTTTCTGATGATTACGCCCGAGACGACCACCGACGACATAAGGAGGGCAGCTTCAGAAGAGATCAGGAATGCGAAGCTCTACCCCTTGGGACGGACAACAAATTCCAACAGGGGTATCCGAGACTACGCCAAACTCCTGCCAATAATCAGAATGTGTGGGGAACTTGATGTGTTCTGTCACTTCCATCCAGAGCATCCTTACATGCTCTTTGACAACAGAGACGCCGAGTACGTCTTCCTTCCTCTCGTTGACATCTTCCTACACGAAACCAACGCCAAGATCGTCTGGGAACACGGCACTGACGCGCGTTGCATCCCGTTCTGGATAGATATGGCAGTCACCCACAGATTCTTCGTCACCCTAACTGCTCATCACCTCGCGACAGACGAAGATGATGTCTTCGGCGACGTACGTGCTATCTGCAAACCACCGATCAAAACCAGACGAGACTGTGCCGATCTCCGAGCGCTGGTTGCCAAAAATTACTCTTGGGTGATGGCCGGCACTGACAGTGCTCCACATCCAAGAAAATCCAAACATGTCTCGGATGGCAGATGCGCTTGTGGCGCTTTCACTGCACCTTTTGCCTTACCTCTCTACGCTCACGCTCTAAATGACTTGCTCCAAACTCCGGAAGGGGTAGAGGCCTTCGTCAACTTCACGAGCCGCAACGCTCGAGGTGCTCACAGATTGCCAACAACAACCAGAACGCGAGCTCTCGTCTGTGAACCTTTCAAGGTCCCGGATCAATACGAGGTTGGAGACTGGTCAATCGAACCGTTCTGGGCTGGTCAGACAATCAGATGGACACTCATCTAACGACGACTCGTTGATTAACTCATCGCTTGATCCTTATCCAGCTCCGCTGATCCCAGCGGAGCTGTTTTCTTTTTTCAAAAAATAAGTAAAATATTGATTATTAAATAGGGGGCCCTTAGCCCCTCACATGCAAAAGAATATGTACTATGTCTAAGCATTGAAAAGTGAGAAAGATAATAGTATATACATAGGGTACACAAATAATCTGAAAAGGCGCTTGGTAGAGCATAACGATAAGAAAAATCTATCAAACAAACACAAAGCACCTTTTCAGCTTATTTATTACGAATCATATAAATCTCAAAAGGATTCGTAATAGTTTAAGCATGTGAGGGGCCATTAGCTCATTTGGTAGAGCGCGCCCATGGCATGGGCGAGGCGACCGGTTCGAATCCGGTATGGTCCACCAAACAAAACTTGTTCGGAATTAAAGAAGCGGAGTGATTTTGCGGGAGCCGCCTAAACAGCGGAGTTTTGTTTCTTCAATAACTTAGTCAAGATTGAAGGAACAACAAGAGTAGTCAAAATAACCATAATAACTATCACCGAGAAAATAGAATCAGAAATAACCCCGAGTGACAAACCGATCGAGGCAAAAATCAAGCCAACCTCACCGCGTGGCACCATACCCCAACCAACAAGCATCCGACTACCTTTTTCAGCCGCCAAACCAGCCATAATTTTACCGACAAAAGCAATCACGGTTATCGCTAAAGCGACCAAAAGTATTTTAGTGTCAAAAAGAGTCTCAAGTCTAACCCCCATTCCAACCATAATGAAAAAAATAGGGACTAAAAAGTGGGCGATTGGTTCCATCAATTCTTCAACATGCCGATGAGCATGAGTGTGTATATTTTCTGAAATCTTATTTTTCAAATCACTTTCGGGAGCGTTTTCAATCGCTTTTTTCATGTCATCAACAATCAAGGGATCTTTAAATGATTTGAAATGCACCGGGTCCAAAACCAAGCCGGCTGCAAAAGCGCCGATAATCGGCGCCAAACCAATCTGATTGGCGGCGTAGGCAAAAAACAAACAAAAACCGAAAGCTAAAGAAAATTTCATGCTGACTCCATTATGGATTTTTGAAAACATCCGACCAATATACGGAGCAGAAATCTGACCAACAACAATAGAACCAATTAAAAACAAAATGGCCTTGGCGATAATCCAAGAGATAACTCCGAGCGATACCGCGCCCACGGTTGCTATAGCAGAAATCACTGCCAAGATAATCAGGCCCAATACGTCGTCTATAACAGCTGCACCTAAAACTACTTGGGCGGCTGGTAATTGTAATTTACCCAAATCCTTAAAAACCCTGGCAGTAATACCAACAGAAGTAGCAGTCAAAGCGGCGCCCAAGAAAAGATAGGCGATAGTCGGCTGTCCGGGTAAAAGCAGGGGACCGGCAAAATAAGTTCCAAGAACAAATGGCAAGACAACACCGATAATCGCCACAGCAAAAGCTCTGACTCCGACCTTTTTCATCTTCTGGATATTAGATTCAAGACCAACTTGGAAAAGGAGTATCACAACGCCAAGTTCTGCCAAAAATTTTATTATTCCGTTTTCTTTTATTGGTTCAAAGATGGTTATACCCAAAAGAACCAGGTTTCCCAGAACAACACCCATCACAAGTTCACCCAAGACTGACGGTTGACCAAACTTCTCAACCATAGCTGAAACTTTAGCGGCGACCAAAATAACAGCGATCATTAAAAAAACAACAGTAATTTCTCCATTCCCGGCAGCAGCCAAAGAAACAAGTGGGAAGAGAAGCAAAAGCAAAGGCAGGGCTAAAAATAAAGGTATTTTCTTCATAAAAATTAAATAAAAAAGAAGCGTGACGCCCTTTTATCTGTTATTATCTGTCGTGTCTGTAAAACACAACAACAGCAATCTTACACGATTTCCAAAAAAATAAAATCTTGACTGTGGATAAACCAGAAAAACAAAAAACAATTTTCCTTATGACTGGTATAATTCAGTAATGCCAACTTTTTTCTCTTTTTTCATAATTCTTCTGGTGGCGGTAGTTTTCTCACAGCTTTTTTCAAAAATGAGAATACCGTGGGTAGTTGCTCTTATTGTGGGCGGAATGGCAATAGGGCCGAGCGGTCTTGGTCTTTTTGAACTTGACGCAACGATAAGTTTTCTAGCTCAAATCGGACTGATTTTTTTGATGTTTATGGCCGGCCTTGAGTCACGCTTTTCAGACACTGCCGGAATAAAAAGTAAAATTATTTTAATCGCGATATTTATAGGATTGTTTCCGGCATTGGTTGGAATAGGAATAGGATTCTATTCCGGAGCAGAATGGTCAGCTTCAATTTTGATTGGAATTATCTTTATGTCTTCAGCGATTGCCCTGCTTATTCCTCAATTCCAATCTCAAAAAATAATCGGAACAGACCTCGGAAAAACAATAGTAAATGCCGCAATCATTATTGATGCCATAAGTCTGATCTTGCTCTCAATTTTTCTTCAATCAATAAACGATACTTTAAATTTCTGGAATTTAATTATTTACCCATTACTTTTACTGGCTTTTGCCGGATTTTTTCATATAGTACCGAAAATCAGGTGGCTAACATTTTCTGAAGATTATCCGGAAGAACAAGATTTGTTCGAAAAAGAATTAAGGTTTGTAATACTGATTCTAATTGGTTTTGTAGTCTTCTTTGAGTTGGTTGGACTACATGCGATTGTTGCCGGATTTTTTGCCGGATTGATTCTATCAAGAGCAATGCAAAGTCGCTTGTTAAAAGCCAAACTGCACGCCGTCGGCTATGGTTTTTTCGTGCCGGTCTTTTTTGTCGTTGTCGGAGCCAACACCAATATTTCAGTTTTTTGGGAAAAAGGGAATTATAGTTCTTTGTTTTTAGCCACAAGTATAATTTTGGGGCTTCTAATTTCCAAATTCATCAGCGGATTTCTGGCTGGAAAAATCTCTAAATTTAACAATCGGGAAAGCGTGTTTCTTGGTGTCGCCGTAACGCCACAACTTTCTACGTCTCTTGCGGTGGCTTTTTTGGGTTTTGGTTATGGGATAATCAGCCAAGAACTTCTCTCCTCAATAGTCGCCCTAACTATAACCACAAGTATTATCGCGCCAATAACAATAAATATTTTAAGTCAGAGACTCCAAAAGAAAGAGGTGATAGAATAAAGGCTCCCTGGGGCAAAGCCATAGGGTATTGTCAGAACTCGCTTTACTCGTCCATTCGCGCGACAGAGCCACGCAGTATTGAACCTATATTAGCTCCTCGGCCGTCGGCACGACGGAGTTGACCTTTGGCCAGACGAAGTCGGCTCGGAAATGGGAAAGCAAAACTTTCACATTTCTCTTGCTCTACGTTACGAATAAAAACCCCCAAAATAAGAGAGTTAAAAAAAAGACTTGATTAAAACGAAACTTAGCCTTTCGGCAAAATCTTGTACATCCCTGTGCCACAAATAGTACAGGTGCCCTTAGCGGCTGGGCGCCCCGGTTTTATTTCAACCCTCTGGACGTCCTTCATCTCACGCTTGTCTTTACACTTAACACAATATCCGATAACTTTTTCTTCCATATGTTAAATATATCACAATAAAAGTATGTTGACTACCATCTTTTATCCACAATTTTAAAAATTCAAAAAATTGACAATAAAAACAAATTATGGAAAACTTCTAATCCAGATTCGCTCCTAGTGTGGGGGCGAGAACAGGTCCTCTAGAAGACTCGGAGAAAAATCGTGGCTGGAAGAACTGGAAGCGTGATGGCGGCGACCGGTCGGAGAATCCCGAGGGAGAGAAGGGGGGAGGTGCAGAGACGGAAACCGATGGAAAAGACCAAGATCGAGGAGATCATGAGAGATCTGGACGAAGCAGGGTTCCCCCTCACAGACAAAGAGGCGCGCATGATTAGGGGAGGCCTCTCCGAGGGCCGAACCATCAACGTCCATCTGACACAAAGGATGGGAAGAGACGCAACGGAGATCTGGAACAAGATCAGTGAGTTCCAGAAAAACCAGAGCGGTAAGCGCAAGAAGAAGAAGTAGGGTCATTCGTTCCCACGACGGGAGGCGCTAGCGCCTCCCGTTTTTTGACAAAAATTTAATTTGTGTAATAATACCAAAGGAACTTTTGTTTGCCTGAAGGCAAAGAAGGGAGGATTCTGTGGGGCGCCCGACAGCAGAAATGATCAAGATCGCAAACAGATTCAGTGTAAAGATGACAAAGGAGAACAGGCCGACCAAAAGGAAGCAGAGGAAAAACAAACCAGGGAATGGGGGTAGGGATCTAGTCAAAGTGGAGAGAGATTCGCCAGAGTGGAAGAGAATCTTGGTGATTCTGGAAGAAACCCGGGCCGGATACATGGGCTTGCACAACGCCGGCGGACACGCTGAATCCAGAAAAAACCAGTTGTTGAATTCGCTTGAGAGAGGGAGTCCGGTCTCAAACAAAATCATGAGGAACTTCCCAATAGGAATCCAACAGGAGATCAAGGCTATACAAAAGGGGGAGTGGACACCGGGAATTCACCTTGAAAAGGTGCTGAACAAATAGGACAAACTTAAGGCGCAGGTAAAGACAAACCTGCGCCTTCTTTTTAACTATTTGACTTAACGAAATTTAACAACTTCAAACAACCTACTTTGTTCTCGGCACCAGCGGTTAATCGAATTAATGGTTCGGTATTTGAAGCTCGTAAGTTGATAAAACTGTCCTTAAAAACCAAACTTATTCCATCTCTTCTCTCAATTTTTGCTTTTTTGATTATTGCAATTTTTTTAGCTTCTTGCTCGTAGATTTTGAAATCAGCATTTTTAATTTCAATCGCTTGGATTGAAAAAACAGGCAAGCTTTTTAGAAATTCAGACAATAACTCGTTTTGAGAAATAAAATTACACATTTTTATCAAAGCCAACATACCGGAATCAGCATAAAAGAAATCTTTGAAATAAAAGTGACCGGAGTATTCGGCCGAAACATTGGCCTTGTGTTTTTGCATTTCCGTTTTTACGTAATAAGAACCGACTTTTGAAGGCAGTAAATCTTTGCTCGAAAAAATTTTAAGAAGTCGGAGAGATTGATAAACTAGTTCATCAGCCACAAAAGGCGGTCTAGAGGCCTTGAATAAGACTATTGAAGTTAAATAGGAGGGAAGCGTCTGGCCTTTGTCGTCTATAAAAAATATTCGATCGGCGTCGGCGTCGAAAACCGCGCCCAGATCGGCTTTTTCTTTCAAAACTCGTTTGGAAGCTTCTTCCATCGCGCCTTGCGCCAATGGATTCGGACCATGAGCTGGAAAATTACCGTCGGGCTTTTGGTTTATAAGAATTAATTTTATTTTCGAATTATTTTTAAAAGTTTCTCTTAAAATCGGTCCAGCAGTGCCGTTCGAAGCGTCACAAACCACCTTTAGAGGCCGATTTACTTTTAAGTGTTTCTTTAAAAATTTTGAGTAAAGTTGCAAGTAAGTCATAGTTTTTCAAATTGTCCTAATCATTCTAGTTGGTCTAAGTGCCCCATGCTCTAATCGTTTCAAAATATTTTAAAAACTCTAAGTTCTAAACTCTAAACCCTAATCAAGTTTTAAGTTCTAAGATCAAAGTTCCAAATTTCATTTTAGAGTTTTGTCCTTTAAGCTTTGAGTTTGATTAGAACTTAGAGTTTAGAGTTTAGAACTTTAAGATAACTGAAATTTGTTTAGATAAATTAGGTTAATTATAAATTAGGTTAATTTAATCAGTTTTTCAAAATCTTTTCCCCCAATCATTCTGGCTTTTTTGCCGACAATTTTAAAACCACCGTATTCTTTTGGATTGTGAGAAGCTGTAACCATCGCACCGCCAACCGCTTTGAAATAATTAACTAAAAAATAATACATCGGCGTAGTAGAGAGCCCCACTATTTCAATCTTAAATTTTTTTTTGGTCTGCGTCGTCGTTTTTTGGAACCCATTAAGAAAACTCTTGAATAGCTTTTTCGAGCTTAAACGCGCGTCGTAAGCAACAACAAAAGTTCCGCTTGCAAAATACTTAGCGCAGGTTTGGCCAATAACAAAAGCGGTTTTTTCGTCTAATTCAGACGGATAAACACCCCGAATATCGTAAGTTTTAAATATTTTATTGTTTATTTGAGACATCTAACTTAAAAATATGCTTTTCAAATGGTATGCTATTACCATGCAAGAATCAATAAGAAATTTTGCCGAGCAATTTAACTTTGAGCCGACAATTGAAAATTCCGAGAATCTAAAACCGGCTAAAAGTTTTGTGGTCGGCGGTATGGGGGGCTCGCACCTGTCAGCAGAAATTTTAAAAGCGATTTCCGAAAATTTGGACATAACTATCCATAAAAATTACGGCCTGCCGTTACTCGCCAACAAAAATCCAGAAGAAATTTTATTTATCGCAAGTTCCTTTTCCGGCAATACCGAAGAGACGATAGATTTTCTGGAGAAAGCTTTTGCGCAAAAATTAAACACATCAGTCATCACTAAGGGTGGCCGACTTTTGGAAATTGCTCTGGAGAAAAAATTGCCTTTCATAAAATTACCGGATTCCGACATTCAGCCGAGAATGGCTCTGGGCACCTCTTTAATGGCTCTCTTGAAACTGACCAGTCCTAACCTATTACCAGAATTAAAAGAATTAGCCAGAATTTTAAATCCACTCAATTTCGAAGACCAAGGTGAAGAATTGGCGGAAAAGATAAAAGGCAAAATACCAATAATTTATGCTTCGGAGAAAAACATAGCAATTGCCGAAATTTGGAAAATAAAATTTAACGAAACGGCAAAAATTCCGGCTTTCTTCAATATTTTTCCCGAATTAAATCATAACGAAATGACGAGCTTTGATTACACTCCTGAAAACCGAGAACTTTCCGAAAATTTTTTCTTCATTTTTATAAAAGACGGCGACGACCACCCGCGAATCCAAAAGAGGATGGAGATAACGGCAAAAATGCTCAAAGACAGAAAGTTGTCTATAAATGAACACCAAATCCAAGAATCAAGGTCTGTGGCAATTTTCAATTCGCTTTTGCTCGCCGATTGGACAGCGCTTAATATTGCCCGCCTCTATAACGCCGAGCCAGAGCAAGTGCCAATGGTAGAAAAATTCAAGAAACTTTTAACAAATAACAATTAACGTTCAACATAAAATTAATCAGTTTGTAATTTAGTTATAAGTTATTAGAAATCTATCATGTATATTCTCTTTGACCTCGGGAAAACCAATTTAAGAGTCGCCGGAACTTCGGACAAGAAGAAGTTTTTCGGCCAGAAAATTTTAAAAAGTCCAAAGACCTTGGAAAAGGCGGTGGATTTGATTATTGAAGAATCAGAAAAAATTTCAGAAAGCAAAAAAATAGAAGGTTTTGCCGGCGGGGTAACAGCCGTCTTAGACAAAAGCCGGGGAGAAAAAACCGTTTTACTTCTTAAGAAAAAAACCGGTAGGCGGGCCTTAATCACCAATGACTCGGCTTTGGTTGGATTGGGCGAAGCCAACTTTGGTGCTGGCAAGAATTTTTCAATCGTCCAATACATCACGGTCTCAAGTGGCATCGGCGGAACACGGATTGTGGATAGCCAAATTGCCAAATCAGCTTTTGGTTTTGAACCAGGCAATCAAATTATTGACTGGAGAAAAAAAATAAAATTAGAAGACATCGCTTCCGGCACCGCCATAAGAAAAAAATACAAAAAAGAACCGAAAGAAGTCCTATCACCTAAGGTGTGGCGCGATTTGTGCCAGCCGCTTTCTGTCGGTATTTATAATTCAATTTTACACTGGATGCCGGATGTCGTGGTTTTAGGCGGTTCAATGATAACCGGCAACCCAGCAATACCAATTAAAGGCATTGAGCAGGAACTTAAAAAAATAAACAAGGTTCTGCCCAAACTACCACTGCTCAAAAAAGCCGCTCTCGGTGATTTCGGCGGGCTTTACGGCGCTCTAAATTTACTTGACAAAAACCTTGACTTTTTCGGCTGATATATTATTTTAAAAGTAGAAGAAAGTGTCCCCCAACCCAAAACCCGCCCGCAAAGAAAGGAGGTAAAAATTATGAACGAGAATGAAGACGTTCTTAGAGTTCTGAAGGAGCTCGAGGAGTGCAGAAGAGAGCGTGAGGCCGAGGAAAGAGCTCTTGCGTCTCTAAAAACAGAGCTTGCAGAAGCTGAAAAGAGAGACGAGGACAGCACTCAAGAGCTCCAGACGCGAATCAGAATGGCCGAGCTTGCAATCAGAAATCTGCGCGACCAGTGCATACAGCTCGACAGAATCTTTCGTTCATACCCGGTCAAGGCAACCAGGAAGACAGATACAGGGGGGGGGCTCGTGATGGCGACTTGCAATAAAGTCAGTCAAGAGGGGAACACAAGCCGGTAACGTCCAAACAGACGATGCCGGCTTTCTCACTTCCAAAATTTTAAAACTTTTATGAAAATCGGAATTGTCGGTCTTCCAAATGTAGGGAAAAGCACGCTTTTTAATGCCTTGACCAAAAAATCGGTACCGGCTGAGAATTATCCCTTTTGCACCATTGACCCTTCGGTCGGCGTAGTTGCCGTGCCTGACGAGCGACTGGACAAACTTTCAGAATTCTCAAAATCAAAAAAGACAATTCCTGCTGCCGTTGAATTTGTTGATATTGCCGGCCTGGTCAAAGGCGCCTCTGTCGGCGAAGGTTTAGGGAATAAGTTTTTATCGCACATCCGCGAGGTGGACGCTATTGCCCAGGTCGTCAGAAACTTTAAAGACGATAAAATAACTCACGTGGAAGGCAAGATTGAACCGCTCTCCGACATTGAAATCATAAATTTAGAACTTGTTATGGCCGACCTTGAAACGGTCAATAAACGATTAAGCAATATTGAAAGGGAAGCGAAAACAGGATCCGCCAGTCGGTTAAAAGAAGTAATTTTTGAAAAAGAAATTTTGTTGAAATTGAAAGCTGATCTTGAACAGGGGAAAGCGGCAAGACAAATTGAATTGAATGAAAAAGAAAAATCAGCAATCAAAGGTCTTCATCTGCTTTCAATCAAACCGACGCTTTATGTTTTAAACGTTTCGGAAGCCGGAGATAAGTCGCTCTCTGATCTGTCTAAAATTCCCGGAGAATATCTGGAAATTGACGCGATTTTCGGCAAAGGTTTGGACGAATTTATTAAAAAAAGCTATGAGCTTTTGAAGCTAATCACTTTTTTCACAACAGGCGAAGACGAGACCCGCGCTTGGACCATAAAACAAGATTCAACTGCGCCAATCGCCGGCGCGGCCATCCACAGCGACTTCCGCGATAAATTTATTCGCGCCGAAGTCATAAATTGGCAAAAGCTGTTGGAAGTCGGTTCCTATGCCGCCGCTCGAGAAAAAGGACTTATTCGTACTGAAGGCAAACAATACATTGTCCAAGACGGAGATGTCGTAGAATTTAAAATCTAAACCCGAATGAGTTTAGATTTTAAATTCGGAGATCCTGAGGGAGCGCTTGCGCGAGTCGAACGGATCGTAGAATTTAAAATTTGATGGGATGCCTGCCCCATACCAAGCTCTGCTTTGGTATGAGGTGATTGAGTTTAAGGTTTAAAACAAAAATGAAAAACCCCCACCTCTCTGGGCGGGGGTCAGCGGACGAAAGTCTCGCAAATGTCTGAGGCCTGAAAATCCGGAGAAGGATCCAGGTCGAACTTTTGGCATTCTTCAATCAACCTCTTCTTAGCATTATCAAATTCGGCTTGATATTGATCTTCTAGCGCCTTGTCAGACTCTGGAAGCTCTCTGAAACCGCCTATCTCTTTGTCCCAAGCCTTGCGGGATCGGCCTGTACAAAGCATGATCGCCGACTCAAACATCTGCTCCCAAAATGGCTTTAAAACCGGACTTCTAAAGCACTCATCCTTTAGGTTCCTCAACACCACGGACCAATCAATTTCATTCTCGCTCATTAGTTCTCTCCTCCTTTTATGTTTACGTGCCTATCCACTTCTTGAGCCCACTTTTGGACATCAATCCTATTATATCCTATCATATCTCTCCACGATGTGTCAAGTTCTGAATTTTTCATAAGGCGGGCTAGAATATTTAGCTGATCAATTAAAGCGTTGTGGGCAAAACTGCGGCTCTCGTCCAATCTCAACATCACATCTTTTGGAGTTTCCTCATTTGTTTTATTAAAAGCAAAAACAGTTTGAATATAGTGCGCAATACTTTCTTGAAGAGCTTGAAAATTATCCTCTATATCCTCGCGGGTCTGTTCGGAAAGGGAATCGGGCAGGTTTTTTATACAACTTTTCAAATCCTCGTATATTTTGGCTTCTTTGCCAAGCTCCTCAAGACCGACAGTTTGAGTTTGCTCGCGATGCAGTTTTCTCCAACTATTCCCTAAAAAATCTTCCATAATTGTGTAAATTTTACCAAAAAATGCTAGAATTGGAAATATGAAAACCTCACCAAAAGATTTCTTTTTGCATCTTGGCGTTATTGCGACGCTTTACGCCATGGCAGTCGCTTTTATTAATCTGGCCTGGAGAGTCATTGACCACCTTTTCCCGCGAGAAGATTTTTATTATGGATTTTATGAATCAAGTTTGAGCGGACCAGTCGCAACTTTGATTGTCGTCTTTCCGATTTTTATAATTCTGTCTTGGCTTTTAAATAGAGAATATAAAAATACGCCCGAAAAAAGAAATTCTTGGATTAGAAAATGGCTGGTTTATATCACCCTCTTTGTCGCCGGCATTGTCATCATTGTGGATTTAATTATTGTCCTGATTGCTTTCTTGGGCGGGGAAATAATAACTCTAGGATTTATATTGAAAGCTCTGTCGGTGCTTTTTGTGGCTTTGGCAGTTTTCGGCTATTACATATCTGACCTGCGCGACAAAACTACACCGAAAAGAAACAAGGTGTTTGCTTGGATTTCCGGTTTGATTATTCTGGCTTTGATTGTTGCCGGATTTTCCATTATGGGCTCGCCTAGAACCCAGCGTCTTTTGAGAATTGACCAAAATAAAGTTAATGACTTGCAAAATATTCAGTGGCAGATTGTAAATTTCTGGCAACAAAAAGGAGAGCTACCGGAAGCTCTTGCCGATTTGTCTGACCCGATTTCCGGTTTTGTCGTGCCGAAAGACCCACAAAGCGGGGAAGAATACGAATATCGTATTTTGAACAAACCTTTGTCTTTTGAACTTTGCGCCGAATTTAATTTATCCTCAAGAAAAAATGGGGTAAACACAATCGCGATGCGTCCGTTAATGCCTGAAGCTATCGGGGTAAAGGAAGATGTCTGGGCTCACGAAGCGGGCCGTTATTGCTTTGAACGGACGATTGACCCCGAACTTTATTCGATTAGAAAAACGCCGTTATAAAAAATCAAAATTTGATATAATAATTTTATGCTTACAGACAAGGATATAAAAAAGTTAACTTCTGTATTTTTCACTAAAAAGGACTTGGAGAGATTTGCTACTAAAAAAGATTTAGAAAAGTTTGTGACGAGAGTGGAATTTACTGAATTAAAAAACGAGTTTGGAGAATTCAGGTCGGAATTTAGTGAGTTTAAATCGGAAATATTTACTATCCTTGATGGAATTGCTAAAGCAATTGAGGATTTAAAAATGGAATATGTAGCAGTAAAATTGTAACTTGACAGGCATGAACGTTGGATAAAACAACTGGCTGACAAAACTGGAATTTCCTTAAAAAGTTAAGTAAAAAGAAAGAGCTGTCGCAAGATGGCTCTTTCTTTTTATCTGATTTTTTGCTTCTGTTTTTACAAAAAGTGTATTTTCTTGTATGATTTCAGGAATGCAAGAATACGACCACAAGAAAATAGAGAAAAAATGGCAGAGAGAATGGGCTAAAAGTAAAATTTATAAAACCACCGATAAAAATAAGGGCAAGAAAAATTTTTATACTCTAGTAGAAATCCCATATCCTTCAGGCAATCTTCATGTCGGGCACTGGTATGCCTTTTCAGTGCCGGATATTTTCGCTCGCTACAAAAGAATGTCGGGCGAAAATGTCATGTTTCCGATAGGGTTTGACGCTTTCGGTCTTCCGGCAGAAAATGCGGCGATAAAAAAAGGATTGAACCCGCGAAAGTGGACTTACGACAATATCAAATACATGGAAAACCAGCTCCAAAGCATGGGTGCTTCTTTTGATTGGTCTCGCAAAATCATCACGGCAGATCCAGAATATTACTGCTTTACGCAATGGATATTTACGGAGTTTTTTAAAAAAGGTTTAGCTTATCAAAAGAAAACTCCAGCAAATTGGTGCCCGAGTTGTAAAACTGTGCTCGCTAACGAGCAAGTGGTGGATGGAAAATGCGAACGCTGTGACAGTAAAGTTGAAAAAAAAGAAATTCTGCAATGGAATTTAAAAATTACTGATTACGCGGAAAGACTTTTAAGTGGTTTAGATAACTTGTCTTGGCCGGAGCCAATAAAAAATTCGCAAAGAAATTGGATAGGGAAAAGCGACGGCGCTGAAATAGAGTTTCAGCTGTTAGCTTTTAGCTTTCAGAAAAATTCCAAACTAAAAGCTAAAAGCCAAAAGCTAGCAGCTATAAAAGTTTTTACAACACGGCCAGATACAATTTTTGGAGCAACGTATCTAGTGCTCGCACCAGAACACGAATTTATACAAGAACAAATCACAAATAACCAATCACAAATAACGAACAAATCTGAAATTCAGAAATACGTTGATCAATCGAAAAAAAAGACAGAAATTGAAAGAACGACGGAAGGAAAGGGGAAAAGTGGCGTTGAACTTAAGGGAATAAAAGCAATAAATCCGGCAACAAAAGAAGAAATTCCGATCTTCGTTGCAGATTATGTTTTGTCCGGCTATGGCACCGGCGCAATCATGGCTGTGCCAGCTCATGACCAAAGAGATTTTGAGTTTGCGGAGAAATTTAATTTACCAATCATAAAAGATTACACCCCTGCCGGATTTGAAGATTTTGGAAAAAAGATAGTGAAATACAAACTCCGCGATTGGGGAGTGTCACGCCAGAGATACTGGGGCGTGCCGATTCCGATCATTCACTGCGAAAAATGCGGTCAAGTTCCGGTGCCAGACAAAGATCTGCCGGTAAAACTTCCAGAAATAAAAGATTATCTGCCTCGCGACGACGGCAGGTCGCCACTTGCCAAAGCAGAAAAGTGGGTGAATGTTAAATGTCCAAATTGTAAAGGAAAAGCAGAAAGGGAAACTGACACGCTTGATACTTTTGTTGATTCTTCGTGGTACTTCCTCCGTTACACTGATCCAAAAAACAAAAAAGAATTCGCTTCAAAAAAGAAAATGGAAAATTGGATGCCGGTTGATTTCTATTCCGGCGGGGCGGAACACAACACAATGCATCTTCTGTATTCACGTTTTTGGCAAAAAGCTTTGTATGATTTTGGTTTAGTAAAGGACGAAGAGCCATACAAAATGCGCATGAACCGTGGGTTGATTCTAGGACCGGACGGCAACAAAATGAGCAAATCAAAAGGCAACGTCGTTGATCCGGACGAAATAGTGCGAAATCTTGGCGCGGACACTATCAGAATGTACCTGGCTTTCATCGGTCCATTTAATGAAGTCGGCTCTTTCCCATGGTCAACAGACGGAATTGTTGGCGTCCGTAGGTTTTTGGAAAAAGTTTGGAATTTAAAAAACAAATTACAAATTACAAATGACAAAACACAAAAAAAACCAAATCCAGAAATTGAAAATTTAATGCACCAGACAATCAAAAAAGTTGGGGAAGATATTGAGAGCTTAAAAATGAACACCGCTGTAAGTCAACTTATGATTTTTGTAAACGCTTTAACAAAACAGGAAAAAATTTTCAGAAAAGAATTCGAAATCCTACTCGTACTACTTGCGCCATTCGCTCCGCATTTGACTGAAGAATTGTGGCACAAACTTGGCAATCTACGTTCTATACATCTGACCTTATGGCCAAAATACGATCAGTCCAAAATACAGGGGAGTAAAACAAAAATCGGTATCCAAATTGACGGAAAAATAAGAGACATTCTGGAAGTAGAGAATAATGATGCTTCAGAAGATGAGATAAAATCAAAAGCCCTTGAGTCGGAGGCAGTAAAAAAGTGGCTGGCGAATAGAGAAGTCAAAAAAATAATTTATATCAAAGGCAAGATTTTGAGTATTGTATTGACTTAAAAAAACAAAGGTGCTAAAGTATCGTTCATAATTTGATAATATTTTTTAGATTATGCCAACACAAACAAGTCATACAAATAATACGCTTAGCTTTGACCCGAAAGAGTTGAATCAAAAACTCTTGGCCATTATGCCCAAAAGAGCGGCTAATATTCTGACCCTAAGATTTGGTCTTGGAAAAAGCCCTAAAAAGTTGACTCTCGAATCTATTGGCCAAAAATATGACATTACTAGAGAAAGGGTCAGGCAGGTTGAAGAATACTCATTAAAATTCATCAGAAAATCAAAAGAATACGAGAATGAAGCATCGGCCTATGAAGAGCTGAAAAAAGCGCTTAAATCATTCGGTGGAATTGTCAAGGAAAATGATTTTCTAGAACATATCTCCAAAGACAAGAGCATCCAAAACCATGTCCATTTTATGCTTGTGATATCTCATCATTTCAAAAAGATGAAAGAGGACGAAGAATTTCACCACCGTTGGCATATTGAGCCGGAATTAGCCGACAAAATCCACAACGCCCTAAAGAAGTTATATGAAAATCTAGAAGATGAAAAAATAGTTCCTGAATCAGAGATTGTAAAAATGTTCCTTGAACACATCCAAGATGTATCCGAGGAATACAAGAACGAAGAAATTGCCAAAAGGTGGCTCACACTTTCAAAGAAAATTGGTAAAAATATGTTGGGTGATTGGGGTAAGGCCAGTTCCTCAAACATCAGAACAAAAGGCATAAAAGATTACGCTTATCTTGTGGTCAGGAAACACGGCTCACCTCTCCATTTCAGGGAAGTTGCCAAATTGATAGAAGAAACTTTCAAGAAAAAAGCTCATGCCGCTACAACCCACAACGAACTTATAAAAGATAAAAGATTTGTCCTAGTCGGCAGGGGACTTTATGCCTTAACCGAGTGGGGATACACCCCGGGCATTGTCCGAGATGTAATAAAAGAAGTTATAGAAAAAGAGGGCCCCCTACCAAGAAAAGAAGTTATAGAAAAAGTCTTAGAAAAAAGACACGTTCAACCAAACACCGTATTAGTAAATCTACAAAATCCAAAGTTTTTCAGAAAAGATAAAGAAGGAAGATACTCTGTTGTTTAAACGGTATTGGCGAAATAAACATGTTGGGCTAAAATATAGCTCATGGTTGAAATTTTTAACCAATTCTCTCTCGTATTTTCACAATCTATAAAAATAGCGTTTTTCGCTTTGGTTATTGCAAGCCCTTTTCTTTTGGGCTTTCTTTTTTTCAGCACTTGGCTTAGATACATACGGACTCGTTATATTTTCAAACAAGAATACGTGCTCCTTGAAATAAAAATGCCAAGAGAAATAATCAAGTCTCCAGTAGCAATGGAGATATTTTTGATGTCCCTTTACCAAACGGGAGCGGTAACTTATACCGATACTTACATCCTCGGCAAGATAAAGCCGTGGTTTTCGCTGGAAATTATTTCACAAGGTGGGGAAGTCAGATTTTTCATCTGGGCGCAGGCAAAATACAAGAATCTGATTGAAACCCAGATTTACGCCCAATATCAAGATGTGGAGATATATGAAGCCAACGACTACACAACCGCTGTCAAACATGATCCAAAAAATATGATAATGTGGGGGACTTATTACGGTCTTAAAGAAAAGGATGTCTATCCGATAAAAACTTATATTGACTACGGATTGGAAAAAGAGACAAAAGAAGAAGAATACAAAGTTGACCCATTTGCTTCAGTCATAGAATATCTCGGCTCAATGAAAGAGGGAGAACAGGTGTGGATTCAGATTTTAATCCAAGCTCACAAAAAAGAGGGCTTGAGAGAAGGACGATTATTTAAAAAACAGAATTGGAAAAATGAGGCCCAAAAAGAGATACAAAAAATACAAGCAGACATGATGCTTGATTCAGCTCACATGAGAATGATGACGGAGATGGAAAAAGAAAAGATAACGGCAATTGAAAGAAGTTTGGGTAAATTTGCCTTTGACTGCATGATGAGAGCTTTTTACATCAGTAAAAAAGAGTCCTTTAACGAAATTGCGATACCCGGTCTCATAGGTAGCATAAGGCAATATAATTCAAACAACCTGAACGGCTTTCAGCTCGGGCTATATACCGACCACACCGACAATGAAAAAGATTGGATAAATATTGGAAGTATTTTTTTTCCGCCTTTAAATAAAATGATGGACAAAAGGAGGTCAAAACTGGAATACCAAATGCTTGAAGCATATAAGATGAGATCGTTTTTCCAACCTCCATATAAAAATTACCGCACCAAGCCATTTATCCTAACAACCGAAGAACTCGCAACCATATATCATTTCCCAGGCAAAATCGCTTCCACCCCAACCTTATCAAGAATTGGCTCACGTAAAGCCAAACCGCCACCAAATTTGCCAGTCTAAGATGCAAATTAACAATCTCAAACAATTAAAAGAGAGAGTGAAATTATCTATTAAAAACTTTTTAAATCGATATTTTTCTGCTTGGCGAAAAAAGAAAACAAAATTCGTCATAGCGCATTTTGGTATTTTGGCTTTGGTCGCTTTTTTATTTTTCTTCAATGCTTTTTTTGCCGCACCAACAAACTTTCCAGAGTCATCAATTTTCTCTGTTCAAGGTGGCGAAACTTTAAACCGAATATCTTTTGGTCTTCAAGAAGAAAACATTGTCAAATCAGCTTTTTGGTTTAGAAACGCCGCGATCCTATTAAGGGGGGAGAGAGGAATTAAATCCGGCGAATACTTTTTCAACCAGCCAGAAAACGCTTTTGAGGTTGCAAAAAGATTAAGAGACGGGGACTTCGGATTATCACCAATCAGAATTACGATTCCCGAAGGGTTAAATGTTTTTGAAATAGCAGAAATTCTGGCCACAGAACTTCCAGAATTTGATAAACACCATTTCGTAAAAACAGCACAAGAAAGTGAGGGGTTTTTATTTCCGGATACCTATTTTTTACCACCAAACGCAAAAGTTGAGTTGATAATAGACGTAATGCAAAGAAATTTTCAGCAAAGAATTTCAAAGATAGAAGATATGTTAAAAGATTTCGGTAAGCCGATAGAGGAAATCATCAGCTTGGCCTCGATAGTAGAGACCGAGGCCAGAGATCCGGAAACTCGGCGTATCATTTCCGGTATACTTTGGCGCCGACTTGAAATCGGCATGCCACTTCAAGTCGATGTGACCTTCAAATATATAAACGGAAAAAATACTTACCAACTGACAAGCGAGGATTTAAAGATAGATTCACCATACAACACTTATGTCTACGCCGGTCTACCACCGACCCCGATTGCCAACCCCAGCATCGACGCGATTTTGGCGGCAATCGAACCGGTTGAGACAAAATTCTTGTATTTTTTGTCTGACAGACTCGGTAACATGTATTACGCTGCGACTCATGAAGAACATGTTCTAAACAAAAGAAAATATTTAAATTTACAATAATTTAAAATGACAAAAATTTTAAAAGCAGACAAGCAATTAGAAGATTTTGACAAAGAAAAGCTGATTAATTCTTTGATCAATTCCGGCGCCAACCAAGATCTCGCTGTAGAAATAGCAGAACACATACAAAGAGAGCTGAAAGACGGAATGAGTTCCGACCAAATCTCCAAACACTCGGCATTTTTATTGGAGAAACATTCGAAAAAAGTAGCCGTCAGTTATTCTTTAAAAAACGCAGTGTTAGCGCTCGGACCATCTGGGTTTCCTTTTGAAAAATTCATCGCTGAAATTTTAAAAGAAAAAGGTTATCAAACTCTGGTTGGAGAAATTGTCACTGGCCAATGTGCCGAACACGAGCTTGATGTTCTGGCGTTCAATGAAAACAAACTTATTGCGATAGAGGCAAAATTTCACAATGAACACGGGATCAGAAGCGATTTAAAGGTGGCACTCTATGTTCAAGCCCGCTTTGAAGACCTGTTGCAGAAAGAATACAATTATGGAGGGAAAAGAAAATTCAATGAAAATTGGCTCATCACAAACACCAAATTTACTTCAAGCGCTTTTAAATACGGAAAGTGCAAAGGTATGACAATGATCGGCTGGAATTATCCCAAAGAGGGCAATCTGCAAGACATGATAGAAGATTCCGGTCTTCACCCTCTGACTTGCCTTACAACCCTAAGTCAAAAGCAAAAAATAGAAGCCCTAAAAAGCGGAGAGGTCTTGTGCAAAAAATTGCATAATAACGAGGGGTTGTTAAAATCTATAGGCATCAGTAGCAAAAAAATGGATGAAGTAAAAAGAGAAATAAATTTAGTTTGTGAAATTTAAAAATCAATATGGAGTTATTACAAGAATATATGCCTTATCTTCAGCTAATTCTGGCTTTAGCTCTTGGTGTTATTTTGGGGTTGGAGAGAACTTTTGCCGGCAAGGTCGCCGGTGTTAGAACTTTCGGTTTGGTTTCAATGGGCGCCTGTCTTTTAATCATCTCGTCTGTCTTGGTAAACCAAAACTTTATCGGCATAACAAATTTTGACCCAATGCGTCTTGCCGCCGGCATTATAACCGGCATCGGTTTTATCGGCGCCGGACTTATTATTCTCAAAGAAAACAAGCTTGAAGGTCTAACCACTGCCGCCGGACTTTGGGTGTCTTGTGGTATTGGAATCGCTGTTGGTTTTAAGCTTTTCGGATTGGCTGTCTTTGCCGCTTTCTTGGCATTTTTGACCTTTACCTTAATGTGGTTTGTTGAGGACAAATTCAGAAAGACAATTCAGAAAAACACATCCGACTATCAAGGGCCAGAAATATAACTTTAAAAAGTGCCGACTAGAAACCAGAAAAAATTAAGCCGGTCAAAAATCGACCTTTTTATAGAGTGTCAGAGGTGTTTTTATCTAGACCAAAAACTCAAAGTTAAAAGACCTGGAATGCCGGCTTTCACCTTAAATAGCGCAGTTGACCACCTTTTAAAAAAAGAATTTGACATTCATCGCGCCGAAAAACAAGCTCACCCACTGATGGAAAAATACGGTATTAAAGCCATTCCCTTTGAGCACCCTGATTTGGAAAAGTGGCGACACAATTTTACTGGTATTCAATATCTGCATCCGGAAACCGGTTTTTTGGTTTTCGGAGCGATTGATGATGTTTGGATTAACGACGAGACAAAAGAAATCCACATCGTTGATTACAAAGCAACAAGTAAGAGTGAGAAGCCGAATTTGGAAGGCAGGTGGCAACAGGCCTATAAAAGACAGATGGAAATTTACCAATGGCTTTTCAGGCAAAATAATTTTAAAGTTTCAGACACCGGCTACTTTGTTTATGTCAACGGCCGGAAAGATGAAGAGGCCTTTGACGGCCGATTGGAGTTTGATGTGGATATTATTGCTTACAAAGGAAACGAAAGTTGGGTGGAGCAGGCAATTTTAGATATTGAACAGCTTCTCAAGCAAGAAAAATTACCGGAGCCTGGCGAACTTTGCGAGCATTGCGTCTATCGACAAAATTCGGCTTTAGCTATCAAAAATTTGTATGAAAAGAACGTTGAAACAAAGAAAAAGCCGGAAAGACAGGAAAAAGACGCCGAGATTAAACCTGACCTTAAAGGACAAACTCTTTTTTAACGATTTTTAACCTACTACTATACTATATAATATAGTAGTAGAGAGAAATATGAAATTTAAGGATCGAGTTTTAAATGTGGTTTTAAAAATTCCGAAAGGCAAAACTTTGAGTTATAGAGAAGTGGCGGAAAAGGCCGGCAGTCCGAAAGCATTTCGGGCTGTTGGCAACATTTTGAATAAAAACTACGACCCGAAAATCCCATGTCACCGAGTGATTCGATCGAATGGTCAAACTGGAGGGTATAACCGTGGCTCGAAGGAAAAAGAAAAATTACTTAAACTGGAGTTGACAAGAAAATTTAAGGTGATACAATGTAGAAAGAAAAGAAAAGAGGAAACATGCTCCAGTTGATGGTGTATATCATACAAGGTCAGCCTGCGGTTGTTGGAGTTCTGGATCGCAGAACTCCTGAGGAGGGTGATAGATTCTGTCGACTCTGGGTAGACGAAGCATTCTCGTTCCTGCATGAGGAAAAGGGTGTGCCACACAAGATTCAAGGTGGAATCTTAAGATGTTTCGCCCCCGACATGAGAAGTGTGGAAGAAACCAACGAGATGCTCAACCGTAGCGGGAAAGTCCGCTTTCAGGAGATCGGCCCTGACGAACTCTCCGTACAGTTCATACTCTCGTGATCCACATCAACATAGACCTTCCAAAACATCCCCCCCCACGCCAAAAACGTGGGGGTTTCATATTATCAAATAAATATTATTATTAATTGAATGTACTCAGAAAAAGAAAAAACAGAACGGTTTGAACAAATGAAAAAAATCAGGGATGAGGTGGTGGATTTGAAAAGGTCGCCACTTTATGAATTCAGAACTTCGGAAGGCAACGTACCGGTTATTGGAGAGGGAAGTCATTTTGCAAAAATAATGTTTATTGGCGAGGCGCCGGGAAAAAACGAAGCAGCTACCGGTCGGCCTTTTTGCGGAGCGTCGGGAAGAATTTTGGACGAACTTTTAGCAAGTATAAAAATCCCACGCTTCGAAGTTTACATAACCAACATAGTTAAAGATCGTCCGCCGGGCAATCGAGACCCGCTGCCGGAAGAAGTTGAACTTTACGGACCGTTTTTGGACCGGCAAATTAACATCATCCAGCCGAAAATCATTGCTACTTTAGGTCGCCATTCAATGGCTTACATTTTCCATAAATTTGATTTGGGCTTTGAATTGGACACGATTTCTAAAATTCACGGAAAATCTTTTGACGTTAAGACCTCATTTGGCCAAATAAAAATCGTCGCTCTTTTCCATCCAGCTGTTGCGATTTACAATTCTCACTCAAAAGACACTCTCAAAAAGGATTTTAAAGTTTTGAAGGAAAAAGCGTAAATAATACAATCACAATTTGACAATAACCTTATCTTATGCTAGCTTATTCAGGGATTCACCACGGTGGTGAATTACACTGACTTCGACGCGAAATATAAAGTCGTCGCAAGTTAGTATCGTTCTTTCACATGTCCAACCCAACCAAGGAGAAGGACACCATGGCCGCACGGAAGACAAACCAGATCAAGATCATCAACGGGGCGCTCGACGAAAACGCGGAAGGAGATATTATCCTTCGGGGTGTCGTCTCTTCCGAGTCTCTGAGACTCTTGCTGGTCGACGATTACCAGCGCGAGGCGATGCCACTCACGGCTCTCTCAAGCATCTTACAAGCGCTCGAGAAGGGAGAGTCGCTGCCAGACATAGAGGTCGGAATGCGTGGACACAAGTGCAAGGAGACCGAGACCGGCGTATTCATTCTGCAGGATCCCGTCTATATCATCGACGGGCTGCAGAGGAGGAATGCTGCTGTCCACTTCCTTTCCGACAAGCCGGATGCCAATGTGCATATCGGTGCTACCGTTCACTTCGGAACCAGTAAGGAATGGGAGCGGAATCGCTTTCGTGTTCTCAACACACTGCGAGCCAAGGTCTCGCCGAATGTTCTGCTTCGCAACAAGCGTGAGGAGAGCACCGCCATCTCTATGCTCTTCAGTCTCTCACACGACAAACACTTCGTTCTTGCGGGGCGCATTTCGTGGAGTCAGCGCATGGCCAGAGGTGAGCTCCTGACGGCACTCACGTGCGCAAAGGTCGTCGGCTTTTTGCACGCACACAAGGCGGCAACCCGACGAAACAGCATCGATGAACTCGTTCCGGCGCTCGACAAGGCCGTGGAGATCATCGGGGTGCAGAACATGCGAGAAAACATCCGAAGGTTCTTCGAACTTGTCGACGAGTGCTGGGGTGTCCGGCGTGTCCAGTATCGCGAGGGCGCGGTCCATATGCGTAGCGCGTTTCTGAACGTTCTGGCTCGCCTTCTTTCCGACCATCTGGACTTTTGGAGGTCATCACCCGAAGAGAAGAAGCTCTTCGTGGAGGCTCCTCTCAAGCGCAAGCTGGCGCTGTTCCCGGTGCACGACCCGCAGGTCGTCAATCTGGCTAGCTCCGGCGGTAAGTCGCGCGAACTCCTCTACATGCTGCTGCGTGATCACATCAACAGTGGCAAGAGAACGAAGCGTCTGACTTCTCGCACTGGCGAACTCATCCTCATCGATGAGGATAACGATAGGGAAGCGGCCTAAGTATAAATGTGTAGCCACTTCCACAGTGTGTTGGTAAAGGACAACTTGCTTTGCTGAAGTCGGCTCGCAAGTAAATCATCAACCCAAAGGAGGTCGTACCCACGGCCTCCTTTTTTCATTCTCAAGAAATTCCTCCCGGTTTAGGCGTACACCAAAGTAGCATGACTCGTAATCAAAAAGAGTTGGTTTAGTTCCTTTTCTAACTGCTGTTAGATTTTACAAAATCAATAAAAGTATCTATCGCCTTTTTTAGTCGCTCTTTTGTCGCCTCATCTGTAAGCTCGCCGTCAGCACTAAATTTCTCTTGAGCGGCAGAGAGATAAAATTCTGGCTGGCCGAGCACCCGAGCGTCCAAGTATAAAAGAGCTTGTTTTAAATTGTATTGCGAAAGTGCTGTTCCGATATTTCCAACAGTTGCGCCCAAAACAAGAACTGGTTTCCCGGCAATTGAATTTTTACCGTAGGGTCGGGAAAACCAATCTACGGCATTTTTTAGAGGCGCAGGAATTGTCCGGTTAAATTCCGGAGTAAAAAATATGATACCGTCTGCTTGCTCAATAACTTTCTTCAATTTTTCTGCCGACTTTGGAAAATCTTCTTCCAAATCTTGATTGTAGAGAGGTAAATCAGCTATTTCAGCTTCATTTAAGTTCACACCTTCGGGCAAGACTTGGCCAAACGCCTTAAAAAGCATCCTGTTATAAGAATCTTTGCGTAAACTACCGATAATACCGAGAAAATTCATTCTTTACATATTATCACTTTTTGGTCATTCCTGCAACAAGGTTCAACTTTTTTATTTGAAAAGACTAAATGATATACTTTTAAAAACAATATTTTATGAATTCAGACGAAATCAGGCGAAAATTTTTAAATTTTTTTGAAAAAAAAGGGCACAAAATCATCCAATCTTCTTCTTTGATTCCAGAAAATGATCCGACCGTGCTTTTTACAACTGCCGGCATGCAGCAGTTTAAGCCATACTATCTTGGCGATAGCGACGCAATGAAAGATTTTGGATCACTCAATACTGCGACAGTTCAAAAATGCATGAGAACATCCGACATTGATGAAATTGGCGATGAGACGCATCTGACTTTTTTTGAAATGCTTGGAAATTTTTCTTTCGGCGGATATGGAAAAAGAGAAGCAATTTCCTACGCTCATGAATTCATAACAAAAGACCTCGGTTTAGAAATTTCATACGTTACCATTTTTGAGGGCTCGCATGGCGTGCCGAAAGATGAAGAGTCAAAAGAAATTTGGCAGTCACTCGGCCTAACTAACATTCGAGAAGAGGGAATTGGAGACGTCTTCTGGGGACCAACCGGCTCCGGCGGCCCTTGTGGCCCGACAACGGAAATTTACTGTAAGAACGTGACCGGAAAAGATGTTGAAATTTGGAATATTGTTTTCAACCAATTTTATTATCTAGGCAGCCGGGAAGAATTACTCTCTGGCGAAAGTGGAAAGGAATTAAAGCCGCTTGCTCAAATGGGCGTTGATACCGGAATGGGCCTCGAACGCCTTTCTATGATTTCCCAAAAAACTCCGACAATTTTCGAGACAGACTTATTTAACGGTTTTGTGGTTACCTTACCTGACAATTTACCAGAAGGTAAAAAAAGGGTTTTGGCCGACCACGCCCGCTCAATAAGTTTTCTCATTTCAGACGGAGTCCGCCCGGGAAATAAAGGATCTGGGTACATTTTAAGGAGACTAGTAAGAAGAATTTTGGCGCAATTTGATATTGAAATCGTAAAGAATTCAATTAATTGGGTAACTGAAAAATACAAAGATGTTTATCGAGAACTTGACGGAGTTTTAATAATGGAAGTCATAAATGAAGAATGGAAGCAATTTAATCAAACGCTTGAGCTCGGCATGAAAGAGTTGGACAAACTTGAGAATGTAAATCCTGAATATGCTTTCAAACTTTATGAAAGCTTTGGTCTGCCGTTTGAAATCATACACGACAAATTTCCCAACTTAAGCCGAGAAGAATTTGATAAAGAATTTAAGAAACACCAAGAAGTCTCCCGATCAGGACTGGATCAAAAATTTAAAGGGGGGTTGGCTGATGAGAGCGAGGAAACCATTAAGCTTCACACCACACACCATCTATTGCTCGCCGCACTCCAAAAAATTTTAGGGGGAGAAATTAAACAACGGGGAAGCAACATAACTTCCGAACGGCTACGGATTGACTTCTCTTTTGAAAGAAAACTAACAGATGGGGAAAAACAAAAAATAGAGGACTTGGTAAATGAGTGGATTTCAGAAGGATTTGAAGTCGTTAAAAAAGAAATGAAGAGGGAAGAGGCGGAGCATATTGGCGCCGAAATGGAATTCGGCGCAAAATACCCTGATATGGTTTCGGTATATTTCATTCAAGATAAAGAAGGTAATACTATCAGCAAAGAATTCTGCGGGGGACCACATGTTAAAAACACCAACGAGCTAGGAAAATTTAAAATCAAAAAAGAAGAAGCGGTTTCGGCAGGAGTTAGGAGAATAAAAGCGGTATTGGATTAAAGTAGTAAAACGCTCTCATGTTATAATTGATAGAAATGGCAGCGCTTTGGAAAAGTAAAAATAAAGAGTGCGATTTGATTATTGATATCTCAAGCCACAGTGTCGGTGCTGTTTTGACAGATTTTCAAAACACAAAACCGAAAATACTTTTTAGCCGGAGATTATACCTTCCCCTAGGAACTCTTGCGAGAGAAGCTTTAGAGAAAAAAACTTTGGAAAGTCTAGAAATAATACTTGATAATCTGCTAAAAGAAGAAGTAGCTCTGAAGAATAAACAAATAAGAAAAATACTTTGCATAATGTCTGCCCCTTGGGTAGTATCCGGCGTTAATGAAATTTCAGCAAGAGAGGAAAAAGAAATTTTAATAACCCAAAAAACGATTGATGCCTTGCTCGGAAAAGAAATGAGTGAGAAAAAAATAATTACCCAAACCGCGGTTACCATTGAAAAATGGTTGACCCAAATAAAACTCAACGGTTATTTGATTAAAAATCCAATAGGCAAAAGAGCTCAAGATATCAAAGCCACAGCTTTTGAAAGCCGAGCAAGGACTGAATGGTTAGAAAAAGTAGAGAAAATAATTTTTCGACGTTTCCATCGCGAATCTTATTTCCATTCACACTCTTTCATCCTGCTAAACGCCATTGAGCAATTATTTCCCGAAAACAAAAATTATCTCCTGATTGAAATCACGGGGGAGACAACCGAGTTAACTATTATCAAAAATGGAGTTATAAAAAGAATTTACAATTTTGGCCTTGGCAAAAATATATTCTTGAAAAGTGTTGCTGAAAAATTTGGCGTTGAAGCCGATATCGCCCTCTCTTTCCTAAAAATCTATCAGGATAAGAAAGCTGAACAAAAATTCAGCAATGCAATAAGTGAGACTATAAGTATTGCCGAAAAAGATTGGATAAATTCTTTAAACAATTTTTTGGAAAATTCAAAAATCAAACCCCAAACCATATTTTTGTCTGTAGACCCATTGTTTGCCTCATTCTTCAAAAGTTATATTAGTAATTATCTGGGCAAAGAAGGCGAACGAAAAATAATTTCTCTTGGATCTGAAGTTTTGTCCAATTTTATAGATTTAGGTGGCAACCAATATGATCCGACACTTGCGCTTGGCTTACTTTCTCTAAAACAAATACACAGCTAGAGATTGTATTAATATTTTTTTAAGATAAAATTAGAATATGGCAAAACAGACCTTTCAAGATATCGTTCCACCCGAAAAAGAAAAGACTATTAGAAAAATTCCTCTCTCCAGAGAAAAGATTGATAACACTGAAGAGGAGAGAAGTGGCAGAATTCGGCTGGCTCGTACTTTGGCCGGTGGCTGGAAAGGTGGAGGACCCGACAAACAACTTAATTTCTCAAGAAAAAATAAATTCTTAGGCCTAGGAGTGCTAGTGGTTTTTCTAATTCTATTGTTCGGAATATTTGGAAGAAGCGGAGCGGAAGTACAGATCACTCCGAGACAAATTTCACACAACTTTGACTTGAGCTTAATAGCGAACCGTGAAGGTGAGAATTTAAGTTTTGAAATATTACAAATCAAAAGGGAAGCCGAAAAATCCGTTGAAGCCCAGGGGGAAGAAATGGTTGAAAGAAAGGCCTCGGGTGAAATCGTCATCTATAATAAGCACAGCACCAACCCACAGACCCTGATAAAAAACACCCGATTTGAAACTCCAGCAGGATTAATTTACAGGATCGAGGAAAGCGTAACGGTCCCCGGCATGACAGAGAAAGGTGGAGAAAAAAATCCTGGTCAAATAAGGGTCAAGGTCTATGCCGATGAGCCGGGCGAAAAACACAACATCGGACTGACAGACTTTACGATTCCAGGGTTTAAGGGCCTACCCCAATATGAAAATTTTTTCGCGCGAAGTGCAACACCGATAACCGGAGGGTTTGTCGGTAGAATGAAAAAAGTTGATGATCAAACCCTAAAGACAGTCAGAGAAGAAATTAGAAGCACGCTTGAAAAAACACTAAAAGAAACAGCGATCGAAGACTCAAATGACGAATTTATAATCCTAACCGAGTCTCTAGAAATAAGATTCAGTAGTCTACCTGAGCAAGAAAGTGGCAACAACATGGTAAAGATAAGAGAAAGCGGAGAAATCAGTGGAATAAAAATAAACAAAAAAGAATTGGAGAAAGTCTTGGTAGAATCAGCTCTTGGAAACCGAGACGAAACTGAAATAAAAATCCCGAACTTAAAAAAACTGGTCTACAAGATAACAGACCCGAAAGAATTCCATTCTTTGTCTGGCTTAAGTTCTGTGGTTTTTGAAATAAAGGGCACCGCCTCTCTTGCTTGGCAAATAAACCCGCTTACAATACAGGGAGAATTGGCGGGCAAAAAACAGAGAGATTTGAAAGATATATTGTCAAAATTCCAAGCCGTAGAACAAGCCACAGCCACCGTAAAACCTTTTTGGAAAAGAAGCTTTCCTTCAAATCCGAAAAAAATTGACATTCTGATAAAAGAACAAATCTAAAAAGCCCTTAATTGCTGGTGGAGAGCAAGATTCCATAATATAACCTTCGACTATTGACTCAAATAGCTATAATCTGCTAATATAGTCATCGTTATACCAAAATTTTAAATTGATGCCATCATCAAGTCCCAAGAGCACCCTGCAAGGAGTAGTCGTAGAAGCCCTACCAGACACCTTGTTTAAGGTGAAAATCGACAACCAAGACAAAGAACTTCTGGTATATTTATCTGGCAAGATGCGTTTATACAGAATCAGAGTGATGGTCGGCGACAAGGTTTTGGTTGAAATTGACCCTTACGGGGGTAAAGGACGGGTAGTTAAAAGAATTTAAATAAAGAAGGGTTGAAAAGTTTCAAATGAATAATTTGAAATTCGGATTTTTTTATGAAAGTTAAAGCTTCAGTCAAAAAAATATGCCCGAAATGCCAAATCGTCAGGAGAAAAAGACGTGTTTATGTGGTCTGTAAAAGTAATCCGAGACACAAACAAAGACAAGGTTAAAACATTTTAAAATCATGCGCATATTAGGTATAAACATCCCTGAAGAAAAAAGACTGGAAATCGGTTTAACCGTAATTTACGGCATTGGCCGCCCCAGAGCTAAACAAATCCTAAAAGAGGCGGGGGTAGATTTTGGAAAAAAATCAAAAGATCTAAAAACTGAGGAAGAAAACGCTATCAGAAAACTCGTTGAAAAATTCAAAGTTGAGGGAGATTTGAAAAGAAAAATTAGTGCTGACATAAAAAGACTTAAAGATATAAAAACATACAGAGGCACAAGACATTTAAGAGGATTACCGGTTAGAGGCCAGAGAACAAAAACAAATTCCAGAACGAGAAGAGGTAACGTCAGAAAGACAATGGGTAGCGGAAAGAGGGCTGTTGAGAAGAAGTAAAATTTGTTTTAAATTTAGAATTTGAAGTATTAAATAAACCATGGGAAAAAAGAGAATTATAAAGAAAACTGGAGCGCAAGAATCCGGACCAAAAACAAAAAATGTTTCGGTTTCCAAAAAAAATGTGGAGTACGGGGTTCTGCAAGTCCAATCAACCTTCAATAACACCTTGGTCAATTTGACAGACAACAAGGGTAATACTTTAGCGTGGAGTTCAAGTGGTGCCGTTGGCTTTAAGGGAGCAAAAAGAGGAACACCCTTTGCCGCAGCCAAAGTTGGAGAGTTTTTAGGCGAAAAAGCTCAAGCAATGGGAATAAAAGAAGTCGGGGTTGTAATTAGGGGCGTTGGTGCCGGCCGAGAATCAGCAGTGCGAGGTTTTATATCAAAAGGAATTAATTTGTCTTTCGTTAGAGACGAAACCCCACTACCACATAACGGACCAAGACCACCGAGACCAAGACGAGTTTAAAATAGAAAACTATGAAAATTGGACCAAAATACAAAATAGCTAGGAGACTTGGTGCGCCTGTGTTTGAAAAAACTCAAACACAGAAATTTACCCTTTCTCAAGCAAAAAAATCCGGAGGACAGAGAAATCGCAAACACATGAGCCAAATGACGGATTTCAACAAGCAGTTGAGAGAAAAGCAAAAAGCCCGATATTCTTACATATTGACAGAAAAGCAATTTTCGGGTTATGTTAAGATGTCCTTAAAACAAAAGACTGGGGACAAGGCCGGAAATCTTTTTGAAATTTTAGAGAGCAGACTGGATAACATTGTCTGGAGAGCTGGTTTGGCCTCAACCAAAATGGCCGCCAGACAAATCGTCTCTCACGGTCATATTTTGGTAAACGGCAAAAGAACAACTATTCCTTCACGCCAAATAAAAACAGGAGATAAAATCACAATCAGAAGCCAGAGCTTGGGAAAGGGTATATTTACTGACTTGGAAAAAAACCCTAATAAACAATCCATCCCGGACTGGATTGAGTTTGATATCAATAAAAAAGAAATAACACTGATTTCAAAACCTGATCTAAAAAAATCCGACAGTCTGCTTTTTGACCTGAATTCGGTTTTGGAGTTTTACAGTCGTTAATTTCGTTAAATCAAATTAGTAGCAAGTAAATTTAAATATTTTATGATTTATCACGACATCGTCTTACCGTCAAAGCCAAAAATAATTTCAGAAGATGGAACTTCAGGAATATATGAAATAGACGGGCTCTATCCTGGATACGGACACACGCTTGGTAACTCTCTTCGAAGAATCATTCTTTCTTCTCTGCCGGGAGCGGCAATAACTTCAGTTAAAATTTCTGGAGCAGAACACGAGTTTTCAACCTTAAAGGGTGTGAAAGAGGATGTGATCACAATAATTTTAAATTTAAAGAAAATCAGAATAAAATTTTTGGCTGAAGGGGCGCAAACCATGCATCTGAAGGTCAAAAAAGAAGGGGAAGTGAAAGCTGGAGACATAGAGGTTCCAGGGCAATTAGAAATTATGAACACTGATCTTGTAATCGCACACCTGACCGACAAAAATACGACATTAGACATAGAAATGAACGTGGAAAGCGGTCTTGGTTATGTGCCAAAAGAAGTTTTACAAAAAGACAAGGTTGACATAGGAACAATCGCTCTTGATGCAATTTTTACACCAATCAGAAGAGTTAGTTACGAAGTTGAAAACATGCGCGTTGGTGACCGAACTGATTTTAACAGGTTGAGAGTTTCAATTGAGACAGATGGCAGTGTTACACCCAAAGCCGCACTTGAGAAATCAATAGAAATTATGATAAATCAATTAAAAGCCGTGGTTGGTTTCCAAGAAGAAAGAATTATGACCGCTGAAGAGAAACAGGAAAAATCTCCAGATGAAGATATTCTGAAAACTAAAATTGATTCTCTGGATATCTCAACAAGAACCTTAAACGCTCTATCAGCGGCAAATATCAAAACAATCGGCGGACTTTCAAAGAAAAAAGACAAAGACTTGTTAGAAATCGAAGGTTTGGGACCTAAGGGCGTAGAGGAGATTAAAAAAATCCTTGCCGAACACGGGCTAACCTTAAAACGAGGTTAAAATATTTTTACAACATGAGACATCACGACAGAAACAAAAAACTTGGTAGAGAAAAAAACCAGAGAGGGGCTCTAATGAAATCACTGGCTCGATCTTTGGTCTTGCATGAAAAAATTAAGACGACTGAAACAAAAGCTAAGGCCTTGAGACCATATGTTGAACGTCTGATAACCCAAAGCAAGAAAAACACAATTCCTGCAAGAAGAATGGTTGTCTCAAAAATCGGAACAGACGGCGCGAAAAAGATGTTTGATATCCTGGGACCAAAATATAAAGAAAGAAGGGGTGGTTACACAAGGATAACAAAGTTACAAAGAAGAAATAGCGACGATAGCAAAATGTCTTTGATAGAATTAGTTTAATTTTTATATAAACCATGGCAACCACCATTGACGCAAAAAATAAAAAAATAGGCAGAGTGGCATCTGAAGCCGCCATCTTTCTTATGGGTAAAAATAAGCCCGATTACAAAAAGGGGGGAGCCCCAAGTCCAGACAATCGGGTCAAGATAATAAACGCCGCAAGAATGGTCATTACGGAAAAGAAAAGGGGGGATAAGGAATACAGAAGATACACCGGATATCCCGGCGGGTTGAAGTCAGAAAATCTAGAAAATTTAATCAGTAGAAGAGGGGTGTCTGAAGCATTAAGGGGAGCGATTTACGGGATGCTTCCAAAAAATAAATTAAGATCGAATAGAATAAAAAATTTAACCATAAAAGAATAATGACAAACCAAGACAGACAAAAAAAACAGGTTGAAAAATACATAGAGGCCGTAGGGCGGAGAAAGACATCGGTAGCTAGAGTTAGAATCACAGAAGCTGGAAAAAACTCGATCACAGTCAACAATAAAGATCTGAAAGATTATTTTCCAACCGAAACACTAAGAACAATTGCTAGCGAAGCTATCCATAAAATAAAACCGGAAAAAAAATTCAAAATCTCTGTTTTGGTAAAGGGCGGTGGTATAAGCTCGCAAGCCGAAGCTATAAGACACGGTGTGGCAAGATCACTTGTAGACGATAATCCAGAATTAAGAAAAAAAATAAAATCTGCAGGGTTCTTAAAAAGAGATCCGCGTGCTAAAGAAAGAAGAAAATTCGGCTTAAAGAAAGCCCGAAAAGCTCCTCAGTGGTCAAAGAGATAGAAAATAGTCTCGATCTGATTTCAACAAAATAACAACAAAAATGTTGAGATTTTTAAGTCTTAAGTAAAAATATGGACGAAGAAATAAACAACCAACCAGAAGAATTTGAAGAAGATCTTGTGGCGGACGAGGAAAATGGCGGGTGTCTAGAAAAAATCAAAAAACTTAAGCTTCAGCTGAAAAAAATCGAGGAAGAAAAAAAGTTGTATCTTGATGGGTGGCAAAGAACAAAAGCTGATTTTATAAATGCAAGAAAAAAAGATGCTGAAGAAAAAGATAATTTTGTAAAATTCGCAAATCAAAATTTGATTTCTGATATTATTCCAAGCTTGGATAATTTCCAATCAGCGCTTGAGAGTCAGGACTGGCAGAAAATGCCAGAAGATTGGCGACAAGGAATAGAGAATTCGGTCAAAGAACTAGAAAAAACTTTGTCGCAAAGCGGTCTGGAAGAGATAAATCCAGAAAACAAAGCAGAATTTGATCCTAACTTTCATGAAGCGGTAGCGGTGGAATCGACCGATTCTCCGGAAAATGAAAATAGAATCGCAAGAGTAATTCAAAAAGGTTATAAACTCAACAACAGAGTTATCCGACCGGCAAAAGTCGTAGTCAGTGAATGTAAGAAGTAAAAACAAGAAATTTTTTGCTGGACAATCGGTAAAAAATATATAAAATGTCTTCGTACAGAATACTTATTGGTTAATTTCTAAAAAACTATGTCTAAGATTATAGGAATAGATTTAGGCACAACTTTTTCTGCAGTCGCGGTAGTTGAGGGGGGAGAACCAAGAATCTTAGAAAATTCAGAGGGTTCACGAACAACTCCGTCGATTGTTTCTGTCAGCAAAACAGGCGAAAGACTTGCGGGTCTTTTAGCAAAAAGACAAGCTGTTACAAATCCAAAGAGTACGGTCTATCAAATCAAAAGATTTATTGGTCATTCTTTCGATGACCCCGCAGTTCAAAAGGACATAAAAACTGTACCTTTCGAAGTAAAAAAAGCACCAGACGGCGGAATTTTGGTCAGAATGGGTGACAAAGATTATCGACCGGAAGAGATTTCGGCTATGATTCTGCAAAAGATAAAAACTGATGCCGAAGCCAAGCTCGGACAAAAAATTACAGAAGCGGTCATCACCGTTCCGGCATATTTCAATGATGCCCAAAGAAAAGCCACCAAAGACGCCGGAGAAATTGCGGGTCTCACGGTTAAGAGAATTATAAATGAGCCGACGGCGGCCGCTTTAGCTTACGGACTGAATAAAAAGAAAGACGAGAAAATCGCCGTCTTCGATTTCGGCGGCGGAACTTTTGATATTTCAATTCTTGAAGTTGGCGACAATGTAGTCGAGGTCAAATCAACCGATGGTGATTCTCATCTTGGCGGCAAAGATATAGACCAAAAAATAATAAATTATCTGGCCGAAGAATTTAGAAAAGAGAGCGGGATAGATGTTAAAAACGACCCACTGGCTCTACAACGATTGGACGAAGCGGCCGAGAAAGCCAAAATTGAACTTTCAAGCGCATTAGAAACTGAAGTAAATATTCCTTTTATCACTTCTGACTCAAGTGGGCCAAGACATTTACTGATCAAGATTTCCAGAGCAAAACTTGAAGAATTAGCGGAAGAATTCATTAACCGAGCAATGGAAATTACAAAAAGGGCAATGAATAATTCTCCATTCAAAGTTGGAGACATCGACGAAATTATCATGGTCGGTGGACAGACCAGAATGCCAAAAATTTCAGAAAGAGTTAAAGAATTTTTTGGAAAAGAACCAAATAAATCAATCAATCCAGATGAGGTCGTGGCTCTCGGAGCAGCAGTTCAGGGCGGAATCTTGATGGGTGATGTTAAAGATGTTTTGCTACTTGATGTTATTCCTCTTTCGCTTGGAATTGAGACCTTGGGTGGAGTAGCAACAAAATTGATAGAAAAAAACACCACGATTCCGGCTAGCAAATCCCAGACTTTTTCTACCGCCGCCGACAACCAAACCAGTGTAGAGATTCACATTGTTCAAGGCGAACGATCAATGGCCGCTGACAATAAAAGTTTGGGGCGGTTTATTTTAGACGGTGTTGCACCAGCTCCGAGAGGTATGCCACAAATCGAGGTATCTTTTGACATCGATGCTAACGGAATTTTAAACGTCAAAGCCCGCGATAAAACCACCGGTAAAGAACAGTCCATACGCATCGAAGCCGGTTCTAGTTTGTCTAAAGATGAAATAGAAAGAATGAAAAAAGAAGCAGAAGCTCATGGCGAAGAAGACCAAAAGAAAAAAGATTTGGTTGAAGCCAAAAATTTGGCAGAACAACTTGTTTATACAACAGAAAAGGCTCTAAAAGAAAACGAGTCAAAACTACCAGAAGACGTCAAAAATGAGATAAATGAGAAACTTGGCGCTCTAAAAAAATCAAAAGAGACGAGTAATCTGGAAGAAATAAAATCAGCTACCGAATCTTTATCACAGACAATTCAAAAAATCGGCCAATATGCTTCAGCCGGAAATCAACAGAATCCTGAACAAAATACCGACAAGGAAAATGTCAGAGATGCTGAAATAAAAGAAGAACAAAAAAAAGAGGACAAGGACGAGCAAAAGTAGTAAAATATAAATGCTCACTTAAAGACAATAAAGTATGTCAAAAAACTATTACGAAATTCTCGGGATAGATAAAAAAGCCAGCAAAGAAGAAATAAAAAAAGCTTTTCGTAAACTTGCGCATCAGTATCATCCTGATAAAAAAAGCGGTAGCGAAGAAAAATTTAAAGAAATAAACGAGGCCTACGGGGTCTTGTCGGACGACAAAAAACGAGCGGAATACGATTCTTATGGTCGGGTCTTTAACAACGCCGGAGGATTTGAGAATGGACCTTTTGAATGGCAATCTGGCGGTTTTGAAAATGCTTTTGAAGGTTTTGATTTGGGAGACATATTTGGGGATTTATTCGGTGGAGGTCAAAAAAACAAGCGCGGGAGAGATATTTCAATTGATATTGAAATCCCTTTCAAAGAAGCCGTGTTCGGAACAGTTAGGAAAATATTAATCCAAAAAACTGCACTCTGTGATGGATGTCGTGGTAGTGGAGCAAAAAAGGGGACTGAATTTTCAACCTGTAACTCTTGCAATGGTCAGGGAAAAATAAGAGAGATCAAAAAGTCCCTGATCGGCTCTTTTGCGATTGCTAGAACCTGCGACAAATGTTCCGGCAAAGGCAAAATTCCAAAAGAAAGATGTTCAGAGTGTATGGGTCTTGGTGTCATAAAAAAAGAACAAGAAATATCGATAGAAATTCCATCAGGGATAGAAGATGGGGAAATGATACGACTTATTGGGGAAGGGGAGGCAACGGCAAATGGACAAAGCGGAGACTTATACGTAAAAATCAGGGTTAGAAAAGATCCGCAATTCACAAAAGATGGCAACAATCTGATCACAACACTAAACATAAAACTGACGGATGCCCTGCTTGGCGAAGAATATGAAATAGGAACACTAGATGGAGTCCTAAAGATTAAAATACCTGAAAATGTATCCTTCGGCGAAACCTTAAGAGTCAGGGGGAAGGGCGTACCAATCGGCAAAAATCAGCGCGGTGATTTGCACATAAAAATAAATATCATCTTGCCTAAAAAACTTAGTAAAAACGCCAAGAAAATAGTTGAGGAATTGAAAAAAGAGGGGATTTAAAAACCTACAAAAAATGAGTTTAATTTCTTCATATACCCCAGTGCTGGGATCAGAGTTGGCAGTTCTTTCTATAATTCTAATCATCTGTCTTGCTGTATCTTTCTCTTTGGGGAAAGGTAAGATTATAGCTTTGATTTTATCTTTTTATCCGGCAGTATTTTTCTACAGCCAATTTCCAATCATAGAAAAACTAGTTTTTCTAAAAGAAAACCAATGGCAGATTTTTTTCAACCGCCTGATTTTGTTCGCTATATTTTTTATATTAACCTTCCTCGTAATAAGTATAATTGCCGGCGGTAGGGTCTTATATACTGATAGAAGCCAGAAGTTGAAAATTTTTATTTTATCAATTTGTGTCTTTGTTTTAACTCTTCTGACAATCCACCAGATAATACCGCTTCCAGAAGCCCTGAAATATATGCCTAAATCCGGAGATTTTTTCGGTTCGGAGAAATATTTTTTCTGGCTAATACTCTCTCCACTTGCCATCATCTTGCTTTTTATAAGAAAATGAATGATGCTTCCAAAAATACAAGTCTTTTGATAGCATTTTAACCAATGACTGAAAAAACAATTGTTTTAACCGGCGACAGACCAACCGGCCGGCTTCATCTCGGCCACCTTGCCGGCTCAATTAAAAAAAGGGTGGAACTCCAGGAGCAATCCGAAAAGAATTTTTATCTTATCGCCGACCTTCAAGCTCTGACCGATAACGCCGAAAATCCGGAAAAAGTAAAAGAGAGTGTTGTGGAGGTTGCGCTCGACAATTTGGCGTCAGGACTTGATCCAAAGAAAACTACTTTTTTAATTCAATCAAAAATTCCTGAAATTTCTGAACTAACCATACTTTTTCTAAACCTTGTTACTCTCGCCAGATTAAAACGCAACCCAACCGTAAAAGACGAAATGAAGCACAAGGGTTACGAAGAAAACGTGCCGGCTGGATTTTTAACTTATCCCGTAAGCCAAGCTGCTGATATTCTGTTCTGCAAAGCAAACTTAATTCCAGTCGGCGAAGACCAGCTACCAGTCATCGAGCAAGCAAACGAGATTGTGGATAAATTTAATTCTCTCTATGGTCAGACATTCCAAAAAATCAAAACTGTAACTTCTGAAACTCCGCGACTTATGGGAATAGACGGGAGAAATAAAGCCAGTAAATCTTTGAATAATGCTATTTTCTTGTCAGATCCGACAGATATCGTTGAAAAAAAAGTAATGGCAATGTTCACCGATCCCAAACATTTAAGAGCAGAGGATCCCGGCACAATTGAGGGAAATGTAGTATTCCAATACTTAGACGCTTTTGATCCGGAAAAATCAGAATTGGAAAAAATCAAAAGAGATTATGAGCAGGGCGGACTTGGGGATGTAATTATCAAAAAACACCTTATCGAAGTTCTAGAGAAAGTCTTAGAACCAATAAGAAAAAAGCGTGACGAGCTTTCAAAAGATAAGTCAGCTATAATGAAAATCTTAAAAGATGGGACTGGTAAGGCGAGGGAAGAAGCAGCAGAGACTATGTCCGAGGTTAGGGCCGCAATGAAAATAAATTATTTTTAAAAAAATGGAGAGAATAAAAATTTCATCATTAAAAGAGAAAGTTGGACACGAAGTTAGGGTTTTAGGATGGATAAACGCAAGACGCGACCACGGCAAACTTATTTTTTTTGATTTGCGAGACGAAAGTGGTAAGGTCCAAATGGTTTCGCTCCCTCAAAATCAAGACACTCACAAATTAGCTGAAAGTTTAAGAGATGAGTGGGTGGTTGAAATAAAAGGCAAAGCCAACAAGCGTCCGGAAAAGATGGTTAATTCGGAAGAGGAATTGGGCCATATAGAAATAGAAATTTCAGAAATAAAAGTCTTGAATGAAGCTCAAACTCCACCCTTTAATCTTCAAGACAGCGGGTATGATATCAATGAAGAGATAAGAATGAAGTACCGATATTTGGATTTGAGAAGGCCTAGAATGCAGAAAAACATAAGAAATCGACACAAGATCATCAAATTTTTTAGAGACTATTTAGATACAGAAGGTTTTGTTGAAGTAGAAACTCCAATCCTTACAAAATCAACCCCCGAAGGAGCGAGAGATTATATAGTGCCATCCAGAACCTACCCGGGGAAATTTTACGCTCTGCCACAATCACCCCAGCAGTACAAACAATTATTGATGGCCTCGGGGATAGAAAAATATTTTCAGGTTGCAAAGTGCATGAGAGATGAAGACACCAGAGGCGACCGCCAAGCCGAATTTACCCAACTTGATATTGAGATGTCTTTTGTTGATCAAGAGAAAATTCTAGATTTGGTAGAAAATATGTTTAGCAAAATGGTAAATAAGATCTACCCGGAGAAGACTTTTACTGAAAGTCCGTGGCCAAGAATAAACTATGATGAAGCCATGGAAAAATATAATTCTGATAAGCCAGACATACGAAAAAACAAGAATGATCCAAACGAACTTGGTTTTGTCTGGGTATTAAATTTTCCACTTTTTGAAAAAGATTTGGAAAATGGTCACTTCGCCCCGAGCCACCACATGTTTACCGCTCCCAAAGAAGAAGATCTGCAAAAGCTGGAAAATGATCCAGCAGATGCTAGATCTTACCAGCACGATTTGGCGCTAAACGGCTTTGAGGTTGCGGGTGGTAGTATCCGTATTCATGACCCCAAAATTCAGGAAAAAATATTTAATCTCATCGGTTTTGACGAAAAACAGAAAAAATATTTTGAACACATGTTAGACGCTTTCACGTTTGGCATACCACCTCATGGTGGCATAGCATCGGGACTCGACCGACTCATTGCTGTCTTGGAAAACGAATCAAGTATTCGGGAAGTCATCGCTTTTCCTAAAACAGGAGAGGGAAGAGACCTTACTATGGGAGCTCCTTCGGAAATCGAACAAAATCAGCTGAAAGACTTAAAAATCAAGACGGGATAATAAAAGGTATTAGACCTTTTGTTGGCTATCCTCGTGTCGGAAATGAGAAAGATTACCTTCTCATTTCTCTCGCTCTACATCGGCAATAAATACCAAAAAGCGTCATAATTGGAAAAAACCCAAGAAATAAGGTATTATTCCACAATGATTGCGACCGGATTTGAAATAAAAACCGAAAATTTTGAAGGACCTTTGGACTTACTCTTACACCTTATCGAAAAAAGAAAGCTCTACATAAATGACATTGCTCTGTCAAAAGTAACAGATGATTTTATCGATTATGTTCAAAAAAAAGAAGGTTTTCCGATAGACGAAATTGCTCAGTTTGTCGTTGTTGCAGCTACTTTGCTTTTAATAAAATCCAGATCACTTCTCCCTCTTCTTCAATTAACAGAAGAAGAGGAAGAAAGTATAGAAGACTTGGAACAAAGACTTAAGGAATATCAAAAATTCAAAGAATTAAGTCGGCATGTAAAAAACCGATTTTCCAAGAAAATAATCTGGGGACGCGAAGGACGAATTTTTGAACCAATTTTTTCCCCGTCTGCAGAAATTAGCACCAAATCAATTTTAGAGGCCGTGAAGTGGATAATCACAGAATTCCCGAAACCGGAAAACCTACCAAAGGCTGTAGTAAAAAAAGTTGTCAGTCTGGAAGAAACTATAGAAAAACTACTGGAGAGAATTACTGAAAGTTTCAAGATGAGCTTCCAAGAATTCTCCGGAAAAGGAGGAGGGCGGGAAAACATAATCATCAGTTTTTTGGCAGTCTTAGAATTAGTTAAAAGAGGATCAGTTTTTGCCGAGCAACAAAACCGGTATGGAGATATTGAAATACAAAAAGGCACTAATTAATATTTAAAACATGGACTTAGACAAGAAAATAGAAGCTATTTTGTTTTATCAAGCCGAACCTTTTTCAATCAAAAAGCTGGCGGAGATTTTAAAACAAGACGAATCATCCATAAAAAAAAGTCTGCAAATTTTGGAAGAAAATTTGAATGAGCGGGGAATTGTCCTTGTCCAAAACGGCGACAAAGTAATGCTTGGCACAAATCCAGAACTTTCTGACCTCATAGCTGAATTAAACAAAGGTGAATTAAACAAAGAGCTCGGCAAGGCAGGGCTTGAAACTTTGTCTATCATCTTATATCGCGGACCAATAAGTAAAAAAGAAATTGATTATATTCGTGGCGTCAATTCCGGATACATTCTAAGAAACCTTCTAATACGGGGTTTGATTGAAAAGACCGAACAAAAATTGAGAAGCGCATATTACCGCCCAACTCTAGATTTATTAGCTCATATGGGCGTAAAAAAGATTGAAGAATTACCGGAATTTGAAAACACCAAAACAGAATTAGAGTCTCTAAAAGTCGAAGAAAATAAAGAGACCGAATCAGAATAAAATGTCACCCGAAAAAAAATTTTTTAATATGAGAAACGTTTTTGCTGGAGTAGTTTTAATTCTACTTTTAATTGCTTCTTTTTTGACACCCATCATGCCATATGCATCGCAAAAAAATAATACTAACAATACTCAAGAATATAATGACAATAGTAATCAAGAACTGATTTCGAAAAACCCGTTTGAAGAGATAACAATCGTGGGAAAATCCGCTTTTGTCTGGGACGTGGTAAAACAAAAACCATTATTTGAAAAAGACTCTGACAAAGTTATGCCTTTGGCCTCAATCGCCAAAACGCTGTCGGCTGTTGTTTCTTTAGAGCTGGCGCCACAAAACACCGAAATCAGAATTGAGAAAGAATTTTTGGAAGCTGAGGGAGATTCCGGACTTTATGTGAATGAGAGATGGGCATTAAAAGACCTAATTGATTTCAGCTTGGTCGTCTCATCAAATGATGGATTTCGCGCTATAGCTTCGGTTATCGGCGCGATAACATTTGGCACAGATGATTTTTATTTCGGAAGGCAAAAATTCATAGAGAAAGTAAATCAAAAAGCCAAGAATATTGGTCTTGAAAAAACAGTAATTCACGACGAAGCCGGACTTGACCAAAATGAAAACCAGAGTGGGGCCTATAGTACCGCAAAAGAAACCGCTTTACTCTTTGAATATATTTTAAAAAACAAGCCAGAAATACTAGAGGCGACCACAAAAAAAGAAACTAGTTTCTTCTCACTCAACCAAATTAATCACACCGCCAGCAACACAAACCTTATAGTCAAAAACGTTCCCGGGATAATAGGAGCGAAGACGGGTTTTACCGACCTTGCGGGTGGCAACCTAGCGACCGTCTTTGATGCCGGACTTGGTCGACCAATAATAATCGTTGTTCTCAACTCCACCATAAACGAACGTTTTGTTGATAGTGAGAAATTGATTGAAGCTTCGAGAAGCTTTATTATTGATGAAAAGAAAAACGCAAAATATTTAAAAATATGATTATAGACACGGTAAAAGTCATCGCGCCAGCAATTATCGCCTTCTCTATAGGAATAGGTATAACACCTTTTCTGACCGAGTATCTCTACAAAAACAAGATGTGGAAAAAAAGAGCCGGTAAGATAGCGATGGACGGCAAAGAGGCCGAAGTCTTTAATTCACTGCACAAAGAAAAAGAAGTTGGTACACCGAGAATGGGCGGAGTAGTAATCTGGCTAAGCGCAACCTTAACAATTGTCGGTATCTGGATAATAGCCAAACTAGCCCCAAGCGATCTAACTTCAAAGATAGACTTTTTGAGCAGAAATCAAACATGGATTCCTTTTTTCACCTTAATAATCGGCTCGCTGATCGGCTTATTTGATGATTTTTTGGAAGTCCAAAATTCTTCTTCAAACAATAACGGTGGATTATCGCTGAAAAAAAGACTGCTAGCGGTAATTATTTTAGGACTGCTGGCTGGGTCTTGGTTTTACTTTAAACTTGACATCACTGGGATCAACCTGCCAGTTTTCGGGATTTTAAATCTGGGGTGGCTATTTGTGCCTTTTTTCGCTTTGGTAACTTTAGTGATTTATTCCGGCGGAATAATAGACGGCATAGACGGCTTAGCCGGAGGAGTTTTCGCCATAATGTTCTCTGCTTATGCCACCATCGCTTTCTTTTTAGAACAGATAAATTTGGCAGCTTTTTGCGCTATGCTCTCCGGCGCAATTTTAGCTTTTCTTTGGTTTAACATTCCGCCAGCTAGATTTTATATGTCTGAAACCGGAACAATGGGCTTAACCCTGACTTTATCAGTTGTAGCTTTTATGACCGACACACTTGGCAATGGTTATGGAATTCTTATCCTGCCAATTGTCGCTTTTCCACTTATTGCCACTTCTTTTTCTAACATTATCCAAATAGCATCAAAAAAATTCCGTGGCAAAAAAATATTTCTAGTAGCACCAATACACCATCATTTTGAAGCACTGGGCTGGCCGGCATATAAAGTAACCATGAGATTTTGGGTTATCAGTGTTATCTTTGCCTTAATTGGAGTAATACTAGCTCTTATATGGTAAAAAAACAGAAAATAGATAGGGTTTTTTTTCTAACAGTCATTGCTTTGTTAGTCTGTGGTTTCTTTGTCTTTACTTCGGCATCTTTGGGATTACTAGCGAAAGACAAAGAGAATTTCAGCGACATAGCTTTTAACCAAACATTTTTTGGTCTCTTCTTGGGCACGATTGCCATGCTGTCTTTATCAAAAGTCCACTACCGAAAGTGGAGAAAGTTTGCCCTCTATATTTTTTTATTTTCGATTCTTACAGCAATAGGGGTTTTTATTCCCGGTTTGGGATTTGAGCATGGTGGAGCAAGAAGATGGATTTCAATTGCCGGACTATCTTTCCAACCAGCGGAATTTTTGAAATTGGGTTTTGTCATCTATCTTGCAACTTGGCTTTCCGGTGTAAAAGAAAAAATTGGAAATATAAAATTTGGCCTCTTACCTTTTCTGTTGATCATAGCGATTATCGCCAGTCTTTTGTTAATGCAACCGGACATTGGAACTTTTCTAGTAATTGCCACTGCCGGATTTGCAATTTTCTTGTCAGCCGGTGCTAGGTGGCGAGACATTATAATAGTCTTAATTATCGGAATTTTAGGGATAATATCAATCGCCATTTTTAAACCATATGCCGCCGAAAGAATCGTAACTTTTCTGGATCCTTCGCGTGATTATCACAGGGCTAGTTATCAACTTCAACAGTCATTAATCGCTATTGGCGCTGGCGGCATGTTTGGTAGAGGATTCGGACAAAGCATCCAAAAATTCGGCTTCTTGCCGGAGCCGGTCGGCGATTCCGTTTTTTCAGTCGCAGCCGAAGAGTTTGGTTTTATCGGTGGTCTTTTTCTGATCTCACTCTTTGTGTTTTTTGCTTTTCGCGGTCTTAAAATTGCAAGATTTTCGCCAGACCTATTTGGGTCTCTTCTCACTACCGGCATAATAATGTTGATAATCACCCAATCTTTCTTTAATATTGCTTCCATGACCGGTGTTGTCCCGATGTCCGGATTACCACTTTTGTTTGTTAGCCACGGCGGGACAGCATTGTTTTTTACTTTAGCTTCTATAGGTATAATTCTTAATATATCAAAGTATAAGACATATAAAAAATGAAAATATTATTAACAGGCGGCGGTTCAGGTGGGCATTTCTATCCAGTTATTGCTGTGGCCGAGGCCTTAAAGGATCTGCAAAAAGAACAACATATAGTCAAACCGACGCTATATTATATGGCGCCGGAACCTTACAATAAAAGACTACTATTTGACAACGAAATAATTTTTAAAAAAAACCCAACCGGCAAATTGAGGCGATACTTTTCGCTGTTAAACATCTCCGACACCTTCAAAACATTCTGGGGAGTTTTGAAAGCAATCTGGACAATATTTTATATTTATCCTGACGCGGTATTTAGCAAGGGTGGTTATGGCAGTTTTCCGGCAGTCTTTGCCGCAAAACTATTTAGAATTCCGGTTATTATCCATGAGTCGGATTCAGTACCAGGCAAAACTAATCTCTGGGCTGGCAAATTTGCCAAAAGAGTTGCTGTGTCTTGGCCTGAATCTGCTGAATATTTCCCGAAAGAAAAAGTGGCATTTACAGGAAATCCTATAAGAAAAAGTATTTTACAACCCATTGAGGATGGTGCGAAAAAAATCTTGAAACTAGAAGATAATCTGCCCGTCGTTTTGGTTTTAGGGGGTTCTCTTGGAGCACAAAAAATAAATGACACCATAATTGATTCATTGCCAGAAATCTTGGAGTTCTGCCAAATTATCCATCAAACAGGCAAAGGGGGGCTAAAAGACGCGAAGAGCCGCGCCTCGGTAATTTTATACAACTCCGAAAAAGAAAGCGGGTATAAAGTTTTTGATTACTTAAACGACGAAGCAATGAGAATGGCGGCCGGAGTAGCAGATTTGGTAGTATCAAGAGCCGGTTCAACAATTTTTGAAATAGCAAATTGGAGCAAACCAAGTATTATAATTCCAATATCAAAATCAAACGGGGATCACCAGAGAAAAAATGCTTATGGTTATGCGCGAAGTGGCGCCTGCATTGTCATTGAAGAACCAAACCTCAACGCGAATATTTTAACTTCAGAAATAAAAAACTTGTTGGCAGACAACGATAAGTTACAGACGATGTCGCAGGCGGCTCAAAAGTTCTCCAGAAAAGACGCCGCAAAAGTGATTGCCCAAGAGATATTTAATATCGCACTTGGACACGAAAAATAGAATTAAACAGACAGTATGAAAAAAATTGTTACTAGATTTGCTCCATCGCCAACAGGTAATCTGCATCTAGGGGGTGTTAGAACTGCTTTGTTTAATTTTGTTTTTGCTAAACAAAAGATGGGTGAGTTCATCTTAAGAATAGAGGATACCGACAAAGAAAGGTCAAAGAAAGAATATGAGGACGACTTAATCGCTGGCTTAGGGTGGCTTGGACTCTCACATGACAGTTTTTTCAGACAGTCAGAACGCGGAGAAATTTATAAAAAATATCTGAAAAAAATTGTTTCCGAAGGAAAAGCTTATGTTTCTAAAGAAAAAAGTAGGGAAGGGGACGGAGAAGTTGAAATAGTAAGATTTAAAAACCCAAACACCACCATAAAGTTTGATGATGAAATCCGTGGTCAAGTTGAGTTCAAAACAGAAGATCTCGGAGATTTTGTGATAGCCAAAAATTTTGAAGAGCCCCTTTATCACTTGGCAGTGGTAATTGATGATTTTGAAATGGAAATCAGCCATGTAATCCGCGGGGAAGATCATATTTCAAATACTCCGAGACAAATTTTGATTCAAGAAGCGCTCGGCTTTCCGCGCCCAATCTACGCCCATATACCACTAATCCTTGCGACCGACCGATCCAAGCTCTCAAAAAGAAAGCATGGGGAGCTGGTGTCTGTTAACTTTTACAAGGAGCAAGGCATAATGCCAGAAGCGATGATAAATTTCTTGGCAATGCTTGGTTGGAATCCGGGAGATGATAGGGATATCTTGAGTTTAGAAGAAATCATCTCTTGTTTTGATTTTAAAAAGGTTCAGAAAAGCGGAGCGGTTTTCAATGTCGAAAAGCTTGAGTGGCTGAATCAACAATATATAAAAAATCTAAGAATGGAAGAAAAAATTGAAAAAGTAAAAGAGAGACTTGAAAAAAATGGGAAAACTGACTGGGTTAAATCTAAGGTTTTTGGGCAAGAATTTGTGGAATTGATCTGCGAAAGAATTAAAAAATGGGCGGACATTGACTGTCTTATAAATGACGGGGATTTAGACTTTTTTTTCAATGAACCAAGTATCGTCAGGGAGAAAATAGTGTGGGAGAAAAATCCAAATTTGGAAAAAACAATAATTCACTTAGAGAAATCACTAGAAATTTTAGAAAGCATAGATAATGTCAGTTGGAAAACTGATATAATAAAAGAGAGGCTGATGGCTTATGCGGACAAAGAGGGAAGAGGTGAAGTGCTCTGGCCACTGCGCTACGCACTGTCCGGCAAAGACAAATCATCAGACCCTTTCACGACGTCCTTTATCTTGGGCAAAGATAATACAATAGCAAGATGGCAAAAAGCGATAGAAATTCTAAAACAATAAAGGTTCTAGACAGCAAGCCGACGAGGTGTTGTATGTCGCTAATACAAAAATTAATAATCCCAGTGCCGGCATTGATTTTTATCGCATTAATACTTTTATTTTTATCCAACATCAATATTGCAGAAGCCGATCAAAACTTAATCAGAGAACTTCAGGAAAAGATTAGCGATAGAAGCAATCAAATAGGTGCAATTGAAAAAGAAATAGAGCAATCAAAAAAACAACTTGAAGCGGTCGGCAGGGAAGTAAACACTCTACAAAACGCGGTTCGATCTATTGAGCTGACACAAAAAAAACTAGAACAAGACATCTCTCTAACTGAAAATAAAATAATAAACGCATCTTTAAGCATAGAAAAATTAACACTGGAAATAAGCGAATCCGAGCAAAGAATAGAGAAAAACAGCCAAAGCTTGTCTGAAACACTTCGCTTACTAAACGAAACCGGGGAAAGCTCGTCTTTGGTTGAATCACTTTTAAAATACGGTGATTTCTCTTCTGTTTGGGAAGAATTTGAAACCCTGCAGAGATTTCAGGTGGAAGTCAGGCAGAATCTGAATAATCTGAAAATCATAAAAGACACATTAGAAAAGAAAAGGGAGGAGTCAGAGTCGCAAAAAGAACAGTTGGAGCTTTTAAATATGGATTTAAAAGATCAACACGGCGTCTCTCTAATAAATAAAAAACGACAAGCGTCTCTTCTAAGCGAGACTAAAAACCAAGAAGCTGAATATCAAAAAATATTACAAACAAATTTGGCTCGAAAAGCCGCGTTTGAAAAAGAACTTTTTGAGTTTGAGTCACAACTACGCTTGGTTATTGACCCGTCTCAAACCCCACCAGCAAGACCCGGAATATTGTCGTGGCCCCTTGATAGCGTATTTGTAACTCAATATTTCGGAGACACCGAATTTGCCCGTAGTGGAGCTTACAGAGGCCGAGGACACAACGGCATTGATTTTCGAGCAACAATGGGTACTAGAGTTAAATCAGCACTGTCCGGAATTGTCAGCCATATAGGTAACACCGACGAAATACGCGGTTGTTACTCATTCGGAAAATGGGTTTTGGTAAAACACGATAACGGACTGTCCACTCTTTATTCTCATTTGTCATCAATCAGAGTCCAGCCAGGACAAGTTGTCCAAACCGGAGAGATGGTCGGACTAAGTGGTGGTTTGCCCGGAACTTTTGGGGCAGGGTATTCAACCGGTCCACACTTGCATTTTGGACTTTACATAACCGAAGGTCTGCGTCCACAAACCTATCGTTCAAGCACACCATGTAATGGTGCTTTTATGCCCCTTGCTGATCTAAAAGCTTATCTTGACCCAATGTCTTATTTACCAACCCTTTCTCAATAAAACAACAAAAAATAAATTGAGTCAATTTATAAAAATCTAAAAAAGATTTAAAATACAAACATATGAAAAAACAAAAAGGGTTCTTAAAAACAATAATACTTATTATCATTGCCTTGGCACTTCTAAAATTGGTTTGGGATTTTGATATAGTTGAGTTTATAAACAAACCATTCGTCAAAGCTATCTGGGAGACCATTTGGAGCATTATAGGGCCCCTGTGGGACTTTATAAAAGGCCTTTTCAGCGTCTTTTCTAAGAATTAAGATAAAAAAACAACCCACGACAGATAAACAGACGTAAAATAGCTCTCCTTGGTTGAAAGTCAATTAAATAGCCAAAAGTAAGATAAAAAAGGACATAGTTGTGGATTTAGCAGTAGCGCGGTTGGGGATAAGTGATTTTCCAAACAATATTTTTTGTTATCATAATAATTGAGTGTTAGAGATATTATACTCAATTTATTATAATTCAATCCTAGGATATAAATGACCAACTCAAATAATAAAAGTGCTCTACCCCACCTTGAAGATTTTCTTCTTTTCATCCAATCAAATAATTATTCAAAAGAAACTTTATATAATTATGAAAGAGATCTCAAAACTTTTGAAAGATTTCTAGAAGAAGAATTTAAAGGACTCCCCTTTTCAAAAGTCACTAAAAGGACGATCGAACAATACAAGGCGTATTTGAACTCTACTGACAGAAAAACTGCCGAAGGGTCCGGCGCGCAAAAAAATCTCAAAAGCGGTTCTATAAACCGCAACCTAAGCTCGCTTAGAAGATATCTGTCGTATCTTATAGATATGGATTATGAATCTCCGATCGCCCCGGGCGCTATCAAGCTCTTGAGAATGGAGAAAAAACATCCGCAAGTTTCCGAACTCGAAGAGCTGACTAGTTTGATTGAAGCCCCGATGAAATTTGAAAAAAACAAAAAGGTTGCCCTGCGCAACCGCGCGGTTTTGGAAACACTTTTTGCCTCTGGTATGCGTATCTCAGAACTAATATCATTAAAAATTATCCAGCTTGATAAAACTGGTCGAATCTTCATAGAGGGCAAGGGTAAAAAACAACGATTCGTCTATCTAACAGAAAGGGCTAAAAAACATATAGACAATTATTTGAAAGTTAGAGCTGATGACTCTCCTTTTCTCTTTATTGCAAGCAGAGGACAAAATGCTGGCGACAAAAACAAACATATATCGGCAAACTACCTTCAGATGAAAATAAAAAAATATCGGGAACTTTTGGGCATAAACGTTCCAACAAGCGCTCATTCATTACGCCACGGTTTTGCTACGTATTTGGCCGAGCAAGGTGCCAACCCGGCCGCCATCCAGATTCTTTTAGGCCATGAGTCACTTGATACTACGACAAGATACGTCCACGCTTCAGACAAATATGCCGAAAGCACTCACCGCAAATTCCACCCGCTTAAAGACTAAACAAAAACTCCCCTTTTAAAGGGAGTTCTTGTTTTATCTGTTCCAGCATTTCTTGGAGGCATTCCAAGGACGAGTACCCTCTCTTTCAAAAAGATATCTAGCGAATTCCATATTTCCTTCAATAACGTGGATATCAAGATTCATCTGTTTGGCTTTGTCAGCATGGAAATATTCATTAATCTGCATAATCCCAACATCCTTTGAGTTTTCGACTCCGCGCAAGACATTTCCGTCTTTATCATTCTGCCTGAAGGTTGATTCGCAAAAAGCGATTCTAATCATAACCGGAACGTCTTTGAAGTATTCGCGGACGATTTCCTCATCAGTCATTTTTATTTCTTCAGCCAAGGCCGCTTCTACCGCGGCCGTGATACTCGGCGGCTCGTCTCCACTTTCACTTAACATGACTGCGGGGGCGTTAAGCCCGGTCAAGCTGGTCAGAGTCATTAATAAAGCAATTTTTAACATATTATTTTTTTAACAATAAAACTCAACCTTTCAGTTGAGTTACTAACATCCTAGCATAAACCAAACTTTTTGTCAATGACAAAAATCGTTTTATGTGGTCTATTTAAGTAAATATATGGCTTAAAATAAGGATTTTTAGAAAAACTGGACTATTAGATTATTATCGCCAGGGGCTCAATTTCCCCTTGAAAGTTTGATCTCAAATCTACCTCACCTCCAAAATTTGACAAAACATAATCTTTTGTGGGCGACTCCAGAATACTGACACACAGCCCCGCGCGGACAACCGCGCGGGGCTTTTTCATTTACGGTATTCTGCTAACTAGCTTATCCAAGGAATTTTATATTCTTTAAATTCTTCAAAAAGCGGTTTGTTATAAAACAACCGAGAGAACGCTTCAGATTCCCATTTGGCGCCGTTAAAAGCGATGTGAGGCTTTGGTTCCGCCGGCAGGCCGACATATTCCATTATTAAATCGGAATTCAAGGCGGAACGATTATTTTCCAATGGCAAATTTAATCCCCGTTTTATCATATGCGCCGCGCAAACCGAATGAAGATCAAAGGTCCGATGAGCCAAAGGAAAATTTAGACCGTATTCTTCTGATGCCACTTGCAAAAAAGAAACGTCAAAAGACGGATTCTGACCGGCAATTGTATGGTCTATACTCTCCATCGCCCAAGCAAAAAAATCGGCGACAATTTTTTCTTCCGTTTCTTTCCTCGGGTCGGCTATCTCTTCCCTGCTAAAACCGTTTACCGCCAACCCCTCCTCGCTAATATGCGCGCCCGGCCGGATTTGGCATTCTCTAGAAAACGTTCGTTTTAAGTCTAAAAAATCAACGGCGCCAATTGAGAGAATGGAGTGTTTCCACGGATTAGTTCCTGATGTTTCTATGTCTAGTATGATCATAAACTAACGCCTAACACCTAACTGCCTATTCTAATCCTTTACAATTCCCCGCCGGACTATAGCCGGCCGCTTTTGCCTCCTCAATTGAATTGAAATAAATTTTATTTTCTTCTTTTATTCTTTTTGCGCCGGAACACCAAGGAAAATGATACTTGTCTGAAGTTTTAGAACCAACCAAAAGCCCACCGGCTTGCAAACTGATTTGTTCTGAAACGCTTTGCCCTAAAACAAATGGCTCATTATTTGAAGCGGTGTCAGACGATAGAGTGGCGACATTGGCCGAAAGAGGAATTTCATTTATTTTTACCGGCTCACGATTTTCATCCAAAGCCGAAATCCGACCTAAACCGAAAGAGGCGGTGCCAACCAGAAAAATCACGGCCACAATCAAGGCCTTTTCTCTACCCTCCGATGCTACACAAACATTCTTGATTTTTTGTAATGCTTCAGTTATACTTTCCATCAATCTAAATAATAGCATAAATTATTTGGTAGCCAGTATTTTTTAGAAAAACCAGCGTTAAATCAGCAGTAATATGGCACATAAAAAAGCAGGAGGATCAACAAAAAATAACCGAGATTCAAATCCAAAATATCTCGGGATAAAAATAGATCACGGACAAGCTGCTAAAACCGGCGCAATTTTGGTACGCCAAAGAGGCACAGAATTTCTACCGGGACAAAATGTCGGCATGGGTAAAGACCACACTCTCTTCGCATTGAAAAACGGAAAAGTTGGAATAACAAACAAAAGAAAAATCTCGCTAAACGGCGGAGTAAAAATTAAAAAAGTAGTGAATGTTTCGGCTTAACTTTTATCTTTTGCTTTGATTATAAATTCAATTTCCGCAGACACCCCATCCCCTTCTATTTTAACTTTTTGACTGCCAACTTCTTTTATCGGCCTCTCAAGTCTGATTAAATCTTGCTCTATTTCTATTCCCTCCTGATTCAATATTGATTTGACCAAATCTTTTTCGTGTAAACCCTTGAAAAGATGACCTTTCTCATTCGCTTCACTTTCAATTAAGATCGGTCTCCCCAACAGTTGACTGATTTTTAAACGCAAATTATTTAATTTATCCTCTCTGGTTTTATTTTCTGAAGCTTTTAAGGATTCAATTTTTGCAATTTCGGACGGATTTGCTGTTTTAGCCAATCCTCTCGGAATCAAAAAGTTAAGGGCGTAACCATCAGCCACATTCTTTATTTCAAACTTCTGGCCGATTTTTGAAACATCTTTTAGTAAAATAACTTTCATATCTTTTTTTAAATACTAATTTTTTAATATTTCAATCGCTTTCTCCAAGACCAAGTCATACTTACTTTCCAAATCTTCCGACTCTATTTCCAACTCTATATCTGGCTCCAAACCGCCAAGAGAAATTGATTTGCCGTTTGGCGTAACCCAACGAGCCACAGTCACCTTAAGAGAGGTGTCGGGGGTTACCCTGACAAGCTCCTGCACTGAACCCTTACCAAATGACTGATTTCCGACAATTGTCGCCACTCCGTGTTCCTGTAAAGCCCCGGCCAATATCTCCGAAGCTGAAGCACTGCCTTTATCAATTAATACAACCATTTTTAAATCATTACCAAAAATATTATAACCGCGGCTCCTATGAACTATATCCTCTCGCCGTCCACCAAAGTCTTCTTTTATCACCACTTTTCCTGCTGGCAAAAACCAACTGGCAATATCAACTGATGCGTTCAAAAATCCGCCGGGATTACCTCGCAAATCCAAAATCAATTTTCTCTCTCCAACTCGACTTCCCAAAATAAATTCTCTCAAAGCATTCCGAAAAACACCCTGGGCATTGCCAGAAAAATTGTAGAGTCGAATAATAAAAATATCGTCACGCCATTCGGTGTCGAGAGTCGGAATATCAATCGTATCTCGGATCAAAGTAATTTCAACCGGCTCATTAGAGTCTTCTCTGAAAAGTATGAGGGAAACAGGGGTTCCTTTTTTTCCACGAATCAAACTAATCGCTTCCTCAATACCAAGATTTAGAGTCTCTTTATCATCAATCTTAAAAATTTTGTCACCTGCCTTTATCCCAGCTCGATAGGCCGGAGTATTTTTCAAAGGCGCGATGACGGTTAAAACACCATCCCTTATTCCAACTTCCATTCCAACTCCTTCAAAAGCACCACTTATTTCTTCTTCAAAAACCTCAAGTTCTTTCGGGGTTAAAAAGGTGGTGTTAGGGTCACCAAGTGATCGGACCATTCCCTTTATTGCCCCCCAAACCCTTTCTTGTCCGGAAATTGTTTTGTCTCCCGTTTCCAAATCTGGCGGAACATATTTTTCATCAATCAAATTCCAAACTCGCCAAAAAGAAGAAAAGTCAGCAGTAATTTCTGTCGTATGTTCTTTACCCTCAAGACCACTGACTTTGGAAATTTCCGATACCTGGCCTGCACCAAAATAAAAACCTAAGAAAAAAAATAGTACCGATAAGACTATCGGCTTTAAAAAACTTCTCCTATTTTGGTCTTTATCTTCCATAGTCAAATCATTATTGCAAAAAAAAGAGCGCGCCGCAAGGAGCGACGCGCGCGACAAACCCGAACTTCACTCTGGACTAGAGAAGACCATGAGTGAGATAGGGAGTCCTATCATAAACACCAAAACCCCAAAAATCCATCCAACGACCGGCTCTACTCCCAGTCCGAAGGTAAAGCCGGTTACAATAGACAGTACTGTAGAGAAAGCTAGAACAGACAGGCAAATTCTTTGCTTGACCGCCCTCGGCATCTTCGCTGATCCGTGTTTCCTCATCGTATTCTCCTTTCTATTTTTTATTTTAGCACTAAAATATTTTTTGTCAATCTTTTGAAATAAACGTAGACAAGTTAAAATTAAATCTTCGAAATCTCAATGATTAAATTTTTCAACACTCTGACTCGCAAAAAAGAGAATTTTCGTCCGATAAAAACGAAATCGGTAAAAATTTACAGCTGTGGTCCGACAGTCTATGACCGCCAGCATATCGGCAACCTTCGTTCAGCGGTTATCTGGGATATTTTGCGACGGACTTTGGAATTCAACGGCCTAAAAGTCCGGCAGGTCGTAAACATTACCGACTTTGGCCACCTGACCTCTGACGCTGATTCCGGCGAAGATAAGATGACTAAAGGACTTAAAAAAGAGGGGCTGGCTCTAACTCTTGAAAACATGAAAAAACTCGGAGAAAAATACGCCAAGTTTTATCTCGATGATAGAAAAAAATTAAATACTCTCTCCCCTTTCAAGTTTCCCTTTGCCAGCGAGCACATATCTGAAGACATTGAGTTCATAAAAAAACTGGAAAAAAAGGGATGTGTTTACATTTTAGACGACGGAGTATATTTTGAGACCGAAAAATTTCCGGCCTATGGAAAACTTGGCGGCTTGTCGGAAATTCAAGAAACCCGTATCGGCGGAAATCAAAAAAAGAAAAATCCGAGAGATTTTGTTTTGTGGAAAATGAATGAAAAAATCGGTTGGGACAGCCCTTGGGGTAAAGGTTTTCCCGGTTGGCACATTGAGTGTTCAGTAATGAGCGAGAAATATCTTGGTAAAACTTTTGACATCCACACCGGTGGCATAGAACACATTCCGATTCACCATAATAATGAAATTGCTCAAAGTGAATCGGTAAACGGAAAAAAGATGGCCAACTTTTGGATGCACAACGAACACCTGATAATGCCCGAAGGTAAAATGGCAAAGTCACTTGGTAACACCATAACGCTAACAGAAATTGAAGAAAAAGGATTTGACCCGCTGGCTTTCCGATATTGGCTTTTAGGCGCGCATTATCGCTCCCCTATTTCTTTTTCTTGGGACGCTCTTGAGGCCTCGCAAACTGCTTTTGAAAAAATTAAAAATCAAATTCAAGAAATCAAAGGTAAAGGAAAAATGTCAGACAGACATTTGAAGAAATTTAAAGAAGCTGTCAATGATGATTTAAATACCCCAAAAGCTCTTGCAATTCTTTGGGAGGTCTTGAAAGATGAAAGTTTAACACCTCAAGACAAGAAAAAAACTGTTCTGGAAATGGATAAAGTTTTCGGGCTGGGCTTGGCGACTCTCAAAAAAGAATCGATCACAATTCCTTCTGAAGTCAAAAGTTTGGTCGAGCAAAGAGAAAAAGCCCGCCGAGAAAAAAACTGGGGTGAAGCCGATAGATTAAGGAGTGAAATAGAAAAGAAGGGTTTTGAAATTAAAGACACAAACAAAGGACCGGTGATAAAGAATTGCTAATATTTAACATCGGATTCATCAACACGACGTGGGGATGTTAATACAAAAAATATAAAAAAACGCCCGCCATATTTGGACTTCCGAAGTCCGAATATGGGTTATAGAGATTTTTTTCCAGAAAGCAATTCTTTCTCCGCTGTTTCCAAATCATTCGGAGCTGTTTGGGAGAGCCAGAATTTGCTTTTAACAACTTTTATTGAGAATTTTCCCAAAAGTGGAATGAGTGTTTGCGGTAAACCATATTCTGTCTTGCCGGGAATTTGGACTAAATCATAATCAAAAATTTCCGGACCTAAAACATAAAGTCCGGCATTTACCAAAGCGTTGTGTTCGTGATGGTGCGCGCCTTCAACAATGTCTTTCAAACTGCCGTCCGGATTCAAAACAACTTTTCCGCCGGCTTCCAGAAAATCAACTTCTTTCACTAAAACCGCCCAATCTTCTTTGAGGCACGCATCAATATCTTCTTTGCAGTAAATATCATCACCCATCAAAACTAAAAATCTTCCTTTTAAAAGATCTTTCGCCTGCCACAGGGCATGAGCGGTTCCCTTCAATTCTTTCTGCCAAACGTAAGAAATTTTTTTGTCTTTGTATTGGTCTCCCAAAGATTCAATAATCTGTTCGCCGTGATAACCAACAATAATAATTATTTCGTGAATGCTTTCCGGTAACTCATCAAGCTTCCGCTCAAGAAGGGTTTTGCCCAACACTTTTAAAAGTGGCTTTGGAGTTCCATTGGTCAAGTCCCCCATTCTGGTTCCCCTGCCGGCTGCTAAAATTACTGCTTTCCACATATTGCTAACAGCTTTTAAATACTAAAAACGTTGTCGGGTAATTGCCTTATGGTAATATGAGATTAATGGCAAAGCAACCTTTCAACCTAAGAATCCCACCGCAGTCTCTAGATGCTGAAAAAGCCCTTCTTGGTTCAATAATGCTCCGGAGTGATACTCTCTATGAAATTATAGACATCATCGCGCCAACGACTTTTTACGCCAGAAAACATCGCTTGATTTTTGAGGCAATGATGGATCTTTTCAAGAAAAATAATCCGATTGATTTACTCTCGGTCTCTTCGCGTTTGGCGGAGAAAAAAGTGCTAGAAGAAATTGGAGGGGCGAGCTATCTGACAGAAATTGCCAATGGCGTTCCAACCGCCACCAACGTCCGTCATTACGCTGAAATAGTCAGAAAAAAACACATTATGCGACTTCTGATTGAGGCCTCCGAACAAATCGCCAATTTGGGATATGACGAAGCGTCAGAATTGGAAGAAATTTTAGACCGCGCTGAAAAACAAGTCTTTGAAATAACATCCACAGGTAGCACTTTTCGTTTTTCCGAATTAAAAAACGAACTATCAGAGGCCTGGGAGCGTTTGGATCGATTGCACAATATGAAAGGTGAACACCGCGGAGTACCGACCGGTTTTCCAGAAATTGACCATAAACTGGCCGGCCTACAAAATTCCGACTTGATAATTTTGGCCGCCAGACCGTCAATGGGAAAAACCTCCTTGGCACTTGATATCGCTCGACAGACTGCCGTCAATCATGGAAATCCAGTCGGAATCTTTTCTCTGGAAATGAGCTCGCAACAACTAGTAGATCGACTGCTTGCCGCTCAAGCTCAAGTTGACGCTTGGAAATTGCGAACTGGAAAACTCTCGCGTGAGGAAGATTTCGCCGCTATCCGTCAGTCTCTGGACAAACTCTCCCAAGCCCCGATCTTTATCGACGACCAGCCGGGTAGTAATATCTTAAAAATGCGAGCGGTAGCAAGACGACTAAAAGCCGAAAAGGGCTTGAAGCTTTTGATTGTTGACTATCTTCAACTTATGGTACCAGTCGGCGCCAGAGCCAACGACAATCTGGTCCAGCAAGTGACTGAAATTTCAAGGTCCTTAAAACATTTGGCGCGCGAACTTGATATTCCGGTTTTAGCACTATCCCAGCTTTCTAGAGCGGTGGAGTCGCGTGGTGGTAGACCTCGACTTTCGGATCTTCGTGATTCAGGATCATTAGAACAAGATGCAGATGTTGTAATGTTTATCCACCGCGAAGATAGATACAAAGAAGATTCGGATAAAACCAACATTGCTGAAATTTTGATTGAAAAGCATCGCAACGGCGAAACTGGCAAAGTTGAACTTTATTTCAACGACAAAAAAGCGACTTTCCAAAATATAGATAAAAGTAATTTTGGTGGCGCCGAACTTTCATCTGAAGATTTCTAAAATGACCGAGCAAATTACAAAACTTGCCGAACTTTTTTCGCGTTTCCCCGGAGTTGGGCAGAAGCAAGCCAAAAGATTTGTTTATTTTTTGCTCGGGCAAAATCCGGTTTTCACAAAAAAACTGATTCAAGAAATAGATTTGCTGAAAAAAAGCGCTTCAGCTTGCCACGAATGTTTTCGTTTCTTCTTCAACCCAAATGATAAAAATCTCTGCTCAATTTGTAGTGACGGAAAACGAGAGAAAATTTTGATGATTGTCAGTCGCGATTTGGATATTGAAAACATAGAAAAAGCCGGTGAGTTTAAGGGGCGATATTTTGTTTTGGGCGGCAGTTTGCCGATTTTGGAAAAAGAACCAGCAAAAAAGATTAGAATCGGAGAACTTCTAAATTATTTGGAAAAACTGGGACACGGAAAACATGTTGGCGAAATAATTTTAGCGACCGACTTCAATCCGGAAGGTGAAAACACCGCCGAGTTTGTCAAAAAACAAATAGAACCGCTTTCAAAAAAATTCGGCTTTAAAATTTCATCTTTAGGCAAGGGCTTATCGCTTGGCACTGAACTTGAATACTCCGACCCGGAAACCATTAAAAATGCCCTACAAAACAGGCATTAAAAATACCCTAGTATTGAGCCGTATTTTAGAAATTTTAGGAAAGAAAAATAGAAAAATACCCAAATCGGTGCACCGAGCCCGTGGTCTGAAGAAAAAAAAGCGCGGGTTTCGAGACCCGAACCTGACCACGACTATGTCGTCCACCCATGAGCTACGCGAGCTTATGCTGTCCTCAAGAGGGTACAGAAAGTCCTGACTACATTAGTTAGGCAATCGGTCCTTGAGAGGAGAAAGGTGCTTTTCATTCGTCCCCCGTTGGCAACCGCCGGCGGGGGATTTTTCTATTATCTTGTCTTTTGTATCTTTTCTGTTAATATCTCAATGGAAAAAAAGGAGGGCTTGTGGCTTCTCCAAAAAAAAGGAGGCGAAGATGGGAAAGACAGGAAAGTCCGGCTCTCTCACAATGGATATCACTCTCGGTGCTTTGACTCTCTTCATTTTTGGCACTTTTGTTTTGTGGTTGATCCTTGACTCTCCACATCAAGTGGCAACGACGAGAAAACAACAAGACAAGCCACTAACACTTCAAGAACCACAACAGCTTCAGCAGCCGGAGCCGGAACAGACAGAAAGCCCATGGCACCAGTGGGAGAAAGAGGTGGTCAAGCTGCTCGGCGGCAAGATCACAAATCTCTCGCCCGAGGACATTGAACAGATGAATTCGGGGATTGATGTGAGCCACTGGCGCCTCGGCGAAGCCGGCGACTTGGTTAGATTCCAAGACGGCTTCATCTGGGTGGTTGAATCAGTCTGGCCGGAAGGGTTTAATCTCGTCACCTTCCGCTCGAGGGACGCTCTCGGAATCTTCCTACCGATCTTCAAGTTCCACGTTCTCTCCGACACGGCAGACTTGATCAGCCGCGGCGATCCGAACAATCCGGAGGAAGAGTGGAGAGAAGGGGTGGAAGAGCTCTTCCGTCAACAGTTTGACTGGCCCGGAGAAATCCAAAAGCCGTCATCCTAGACTCCTAGCTAGACCGACGTATTCAACACGCGGGCGAATTCTCGCCCGCGCTTTTTTTTGGTTGTAGAAAATGACCCGCAGATCCAATCAGCAATACCTTACACTTAAGTTAAGGTTGAATAAGCGCGGGGTTGTTTTTTAAATTTTATTAAAAAACCCGACCCACTAAACACTACTATACTATATAGTATGATAGTGCTCTGATTCTATAAAAATTTCGAAACATCAAAAAAAATCGAAAAATGATATTTAGACAAAATAATCGATATCATATCCACAACAAAACATATATAAAAATTACATAAAAAAGTTCAGTAAAAAAACACATTGCAACGATGGCAAACAATGGCAAACTTGATGTGAGGGCTTGCTAAAAAAAATGTTTTAATATATTACTTAATCCCATGACAACTACACTAGTCATAGTAGAGTCGCCTGCTAAAGAGAAAACAATTTCAAAATATCTGGGCAAGGGCTACACGGTTAAGGCCTCAATTGGTCATATCCGTGATCTGCCAAAAAGTAATAAAAAAGCTATAGATATTGAAGCTGGCTTCGTGCCACATTATGAAATTTCCCCGGGCAAAGAAAGAGTGGTTGCGGAAATTAAAAACTCGGCGAAAAAGGCCGACGAAATTTTGTTAGCAACCGATCCGGATCGAGAAGGCGAAGCCATTGCCTGGCATATTTCTAAAGCCGCTGATTTGAAAAATCCTAAAAGAGTGGTTTTTTATGAAATTACAAAAGATGCGGTGTTGGAAGCTTTAAAACATCCGAGAAAAATTGATATAAATCTAAAAGAAGCTCAAGAAGCCAGGCGAGTGTTGGATCGACTTGTCGGCTATGACCTTTCCGGGCTTATTTGGAAAAAAGTTCGGTATGGACTTTCAGCCGGCCGAGTTCAATCCCCTGCACTTCGAATAATAATGGAGCGCGAGCGAGAGATCAGAGCTTTTGAATCTCATAAATTTTGGGTCATAACGGCAGACGTATTAAACAAGAATAAAGAACCTCTCACCCTGACTTGTTCGGAAGAACCAACCGATTTTCAAGAAGTTCAAAGAATTCTGGAAAACGGCAAGATGGCGAAGTGGCGAGTTGAGGAAGTAAAAGAGAGCGAAGCAAAAAGATCACCGAGAGCACCCTTTATCACCTCAACGCTTCAACAAACCGCGAGCTCGCGGCTCGGCTTTTCTCCGGCAAAAACCATGTCCGTCGCGCAAAAACTTTATGAGGCCGGACTGATTACATACATGAGAACAGACAGTACAAACTTAAGTTCGTCTGCTCAAGCCCAAATTGCCAAAATCATCAACGAAAAATACGGTAAAGACTACTTTTCACCAAGAAACTACAAGACCAAAAGCAAATCCGCCCAGGAAGCTCACGAAGCTATTCGGCCGTCAGATGTCACCAAAGAAATAGCGGGCCAAAATGAATACCAGAAAAAATTATATAGACTGATTTGGCAAAGAACTGTAAGTTCGCAAATGTCGGACGCTAAAATCTTGAGAAGCAAAATAACTGCAAAGACCACCGAATCTGACATACCGGAATTTTATGCCACCGGCTCCCGAATTATTTTTGATGGCTGGCTTAAAGTTGACTCGGCCGCCAAAGGAGAGGATCTGATCTTGCCCAAAGTTTCCGAGGGTGAAGAGTTGTTTCTCCAAGAAATCAAAACTGAAGAAAAAGAAACACAGCCGCCGTCGCGTTATACTGAAGCCGGCTTAATTAAGGAATTGGAAAAAAGAGGAATCGGCCGGCCTTCAACCTACGCTTTCATTATTAAAACCATTCAAGATCGCGGTTATGTTGAAAAACGTCCGGAAACTGGCGGAAAGGCCCTGTTCCCCACCGATACGGGCGACGTGGTCAGCACTTTTTTGGAAGAAAATTTTACTCAATACGTAAGCGATACTTTCACCGCGGAGATGGAAGACAAGCTCGACCTTGTCGCGCAAGGAAAATTAAAATACGAAGAAATTTTGGGGGATTTTTATAAACCTTTTCTTAAAGAAGTAGAATCAAAAGAAAAAATGCAAAAAATAACCAATCTGGGGAAAGCGGACGCGAAACTCAAATGTCCAAAATGTAAAAGTCCCATGATTATCAAACTTAGCAAGTCTGGAAAGTTTTTAAGTTGTGAAAAATTCCCAGAATGTAGCGGTGCTAGAACAATTGAAGGTGAGGAACTTCAAGGTCCAAAAGAAACCGGCGAAGACTGCCCAGAATGCAGTAAGGGTCGGCTCATAGAAAGAGACGGTAGATACGGCCGGTTTGTTTCTTGTAATCGCTATCCAAAATGTAAATTTATCAAAAAAGACCCGGAGACAGAAAAGAAGGCCTCAACCGGTGTCAAATGCCCAGAATGTAATTCGCCAGATGGCGGAGGAGAGCTGACAGAAAAACGTGGGCGTTTCGGAGTTTTTTACGCTTGCACAAATTATCCGAAATGTAAATTTACAATCAAATCAAAACCGACCGGCGAAATCTGTAAGCTCTGTGGCTCACTTATGATGGAAGGGACAAAAACAATCCCAGAAAGATGTTCGGATAAAAATTGTCCTAATCATAATCCCCACAAACTAAACAAATAGTCTTCAGGGGAGCACGCAACCTGCGTTGCGTGCGTAGATTGTTTTTGTCGGGCGGAGCGATGCCGAGCGAGCTAGCGAGGCCGCGAGCCGGGGTCGCAAAATTTTACGAGTGGCGGCGAGTAAAATATTTGTGACCAAAAACTATTCCCGAAAGATATAGTAAAAAAGAGTATTCCAATCATAATCCGCATAAAACAGACGATAAAATACAAAAACCGACCACCTAATTAAAGTATAGGGCCGGCTTGGGATCGCTCTTCACTCTCCCCTTTCGCGGGTTTATAGTATTATGAAAGAATGATTGTATCTAAAGAACCGAGATTAGAAGAAATTATTTCTCTAACTAGCGGTTTTTCCAAAAAAGACACAGAGCTTCTTAAAAATGCTTTTGAATTTGCTAAAAAAGCTCACGACGGACAAAAAAGAATGTCGGGAGAAGATTATTTTATTCATCCATTTGAAACGGCAAAAATTTTAGCCGAGCTCGGAGTTGGACCAAAAACTATTGCCGCGGGCCTGCTTCATGACGTTTTGGAGGACGCGCTTATCAGTAGAGAAGAGTTTGAGAAAGAATTCGACAAAGAAATTCTTTTTTTAGTTGAAGGCGTAACAAAACTCGGGAAAATTAAATATCGTGGTGTCAAAAGACATAGTGAAAGTTTAAGAAAACTTTTTGTCGCCATGTCACAAGATATAAGAGTTATATTAGTTAAATTAGCTGACCGGCTTCATAACATGCGGAGCTTAGAGTATGTTTTGCCTCATAAACAAAAGCGAATCGCCGAAGAAACTTTAGAAATTTATGCTCCTATTGCCTACCGCCTCGGAATTGGACAGCTAAAAAAACAACTAGAAGACTTATCTTTTCCTTATGTTTTTCCAAAAGAATACAAGGAAGTAAAAGAGTTGACCAAGCAGAAAAGCAAGGACACCCAAAAACGACTTGAAAAAATTTACCGAGCTTTGCAAATAAAGTTGGCAAAAGAAGGGATACGGATACTAAAAGCTGATTTCCGACTTAAAGGAATCTTTAGTCTTTTTCGAAAACTGAAAAAGCACGATATGGATATAGAAAAAATTTACGATATTTATGCTTTGAGAATCGTGGTTAAAGATGTGGCTGATTGCTATAAAGCCCTAGGAGTAATACACGAGTTCTGGCGTCCTCTACCCGGCAGGATTAAAGACTATATTGCCGACCCAAAACCTAATGGGTATAGAAGTATTCACACCACAATTTTTACCGGTGACGGTGGTATAGCCAAAATACAAATAAGAACAGAAGAAATGCACAAAGAAGCCGAGTTCGGAGTCGCCTCCCATGTTTCTTACAAAGAGGATGGGAAAAAAAACTCTTGGGGTTTGGCTTGGGTTTTTCATCTCCTACCTTACGTCGGCAAAAAAAATAAGAATGATAGTGAAAAAGAAAAAGATGACATCCCGCTCTGGGTCAAAGAATTAGCTGAATTTCAATCGGAATTTGGTCAGGAAAAATTTGAAGAAGAATTAAAATCTAATTTCTTCAAGGAGCGAATTTTTGTTTTCACACCTAAAGGAGATGTTATGGATCTGCCATTTGATGCCACGCCGGTTGATTTTGCTTACGCGATTCATTCAGATGTCGGTGATCATATGTTTGGGGCAAAGATCAATGGCAAATTTTCAGCCCTAAGTTCCAACCTGAAAAATGGCGATATCGTTGAAATTCTTACAAGACAAGGAAGTCACCCCAGTAAAAAATGGCTCGAAGATGCTAAAACAGCACTGGCGCAGAAAAAAATAAAATCGACATTATCCGATGCCAACAAAAGGTCGGAATCTAAAAAAAAGCGCTAGACAGAAAAGTTTTTGATAAAATAAATTTCTTCGTTTTCTTTTTCCTCACGGCTTCTGTCATCCAACGGAGCAACCGCTTCTGTTTCTGGAGGTGTGTCCGTTTCAGCTAACTTACCCACCTCCTCTCCACCCTGAACAACCTCACCTTGAGACGACAAATTAATCTTGCCAGCATTTATTAAATCCAAAATCGTTCCCAAATCTGAGTCAGAAAAGAAATCAATCAAAATTTTTCCGCCAATCTGCTTTTTCTCTATGAGAACCCTAGTACCAAAAGTCTCACTTAGCTCATTCTCCAGAGCTTTAATTTCGGGGCTTAGATCTCTTTTCCTAGCTCTTTCAACAGCAACTCTTCTGGCGATCGCCTCGCTGTCCCTAACTGTCAATTTCCTGTCTATGATTTCTTTAAAAAGAGCTGACTGTTCTTCTGGTTTTTCAGAAAGCATCATCAGAGGTCGCGTATGACCTTCAGAGATTTTACCTTGATTTAATGCGTCTAGAATTTCGTCCGGCAAAGTCAGAATTCTGATTGTGTTGGCAACATATTCCCTACTCTTTCCAACTTTCTCGGCAATTTGATTCTGCTTGAATTTGAATTCTTCAGCCAATCGATGAAAAGCTCTAGCCCTGTCCACCGGACTCAAATCCTCGCGCTGGATATTCTCGATAATGGCAAGCTCCAATTTCATCAAGTCCGTGTCTTCTGACGCCCTAATTAGAGCCGGCACCTGCGAAAGACCGGCCAGTTTTGCCGCCCTCAAACGCCTCTCGCCAGCGATAAGCTCATATTCCGTTGAAAGACCGCCGTCCGGATGGATAATCTCTCTCCTTGTTACTACAAGGGCTTGAAGTACACCATATTGCCTGATTGATTCAGCCAGACTACGGAGTGCGATTTCGTCAAACTCCCTTCTTGGCTGGAATGGATTTGGCTTGATTTTGTCTACTTCAATCCAGAAAACTGAATTGTTGTAAAATTCTGATGGCTTTGGTTGCATACTATTATTTTTTTTATAAGCTAATTTTAGCATAATTCCCTTTTATAGAAAATTGAAATTTACCCTGATTTAATATAATATTTTCATCAGACAAGCTGGAGTGGCGGAATTGGTAGACGCGCACGACTCAAAATCGTGTGGGGTAACCCGTGGGAGTTCGATTCTCCCCTCCAGCATTTTGTATAGAATAGTAAACCAAGAGAATTCGGTCTTTAACTTTGCTATAATTTAAAAATGGATATTTATTTGATTTTGAGAATCCTACATCTCTTGGGATTTGCTATCGGCATTGGTGGCGCCACGGCATCCGATGCCCTATTTTTTAGAAGTCTAAAAGACAAAAAAATTACAGATGACGAATTGAACTTGTTAAAAACTTTGTCGAGGTTGATGTGGGCTGGAATTTCTATCTTGGTCATTTCGGGAGCGGGATTTTTAATTTATTCACACGTCACAACAGGCAGTATACCGCTTCTGTCTAATCCCCGATTTTTAGCAAAACTGACAATTGTTGGTGTGATAATAACAAACGGTGTGGTCTTCCATTCTATTATTCTGCCTTTCTTGTCAAAATCAGTCGGTAAAAAACTAAACAAAAAATCCTTAGGTAATAAATTCATACTTTTAGTTTCGGCGGGTGGAATTTCGGTCGCCTCTTGGTATAGTACTTTTATTTTTGCGATGTTAAAGCAGTTTTCTATGCCATATTTCGTCTGGATAAATATCTACGTTTTAGCTGTTCTCTTGGCGATTACCGGGGGATATTTTGTTTTTTCCTTTAAACTACAAAATAAAAACGAACAAAAAAAAGCTAATGCTAAAAACATAAATCCAAATCCCCCTAATAGCGGTAACAAAAACAAAACCGAAAAAATAATCTCTAGCGCGCTTGTTTTACTTGTTATTTTATCAGCTGTCTTAATCACAAAACCTTTTGCTACTTCCGACAAAAATTATTATGTTTGTATAAATGAAATTCCGCCATGGTTCCATCCTGAAGTTTTAGAAATAAAAAAAGGAGATACCGTCATTTGGAAACATTGCAAAAATACAAATAAATCAGAAAACGACCGTCACCTAAGAAATACTCTTGAATCGATTTTTTTAAAAAAAATAAACGCTCACGAAGAGAATGGTGGCGACAATTACAAGCATATCCACACCCACCCGATACTGGCGATCTCTGGACCAGAAATTTTTTCTAGTGGCTTTAGACCAATAGGCCACATTGAAGATAAAAACGAATTTTCTTTTAAATTTACTAAAGAAGGAATTTACGAATATCTCTGTCCTACCCATCCATATATGAAAGGAATAATCGCTGTTGGTAAAAAATCTCCAGTAGAATCACTCTGGCCGCCAAAAGAAAAACTTGATCAAAATTTAATGGTTTTGCCGAAAACTCCGGGAATTGGAGAAATTTGGGTTGATACCCAGTTTGAAATAGTCCCTGGACAAAGACATCCAGGAACAATAACCGTTATAGATGCCGAGACTTGGGAAATCAAAAATATAATCAAAGACCATGATTTTAATAACCCTCACAATCTTTGGAATACTCCGGATAACAAATTCATTTTCCAAACCCAGTGGCATCATAATATTGTGACAAAAATAGACGCAGAAACAAAAGAGGTTTTAAAAAACCTTCCGCTTGGTAATGCGCCGGCTCACGTTTTTGTTCACCCCAAGAAAGAGAGGGTTTACTGGACGATAAATAACGAAACGCAAATTATTATTACTGATTACGAACTGAACGTTCTAGAAGAAATTCCAACCTCATTCGGACCACATGGTGTTTGGATTGACCCTTCTGGAAAGTGGATGAGTGTCGCCGCTACTTTAGCAGAGGAAATAAACATAATTGACCTTGAAAAAGAAGAAATAGTGGCGACCTTTGAAGCGCCAGGTTTACCTCTAGCCACACAGATTACCAATGATGGAAAATACGCAATGGTAAGTCTTCTCCTTGAAAACAAAGTTAGGTTTATTGATTTGGAAAAAATGGAAATAGTAAAAGATGTGGAGGTCGGAACTTTCCCAATTTGGGCCATTCCAGAACCGACCGGAAAATATGTTTTTGTCGCAAACACCGGCACAGCCGACATCAGTATAATTTCCCTAGAAAGATTTGAGGTTGAAAAAACCATTCCAGCGGCAGCCGGCGCTCACGGCATTATCTTTGGCAAAAAATCAGGTGGCGGATATTATGGATACTTTTCCAATAAATTTGCCCGCGCTGTTGGCATAATTGACTTAGATACATTAGAAACAGTTGGTTTTATTCCTCTTGGTGAAAATCAATGGGGAGGCAATGGAATTTTGGTAATACCAAACCCTTATGACGAAATTAGTTTCTGACAAAAAATTTGTTGGGTTAATTTTGACTTTGATTATTTTGTTTTGTTTGACTCTGTTTTTGCAGATATTTTCAGCTCCAAATCAAACATTCAAAGAAAGAAATCTGGAAAATAATTTAACGGAAAATGAAAAATTAGTTTTTGTTGGAGAAATGTATTTTAAGCAAAAAGAACCGGAAATGCCAAGAAATGTTCTGAACTTTAAAAAAGGAGAAATAGTAAAATTTTATAATGAAGGAAGTGTTCCCCACACCGTCACGGTAGAGGAATTTGTCTTTGATGAGGTAATTAATCCCGGGGAATCAACTTATTTCTCGGCAGAAAAAGTCATCGAAAACACCTTGGTTACCTGTCGTTTCCATCCAGGTCATCGCTCTAGTCTTACTATAAGCCAGTCGTCGGATTAAATGCTCGGTAGTAAAATAGAAAAAAGAAAGGTTATTGTAATAATAGGCCCAACCGCAACGGGAAAAAGTGGACTTGCTATTGAGTTAGCAAAAAAATTTAATGGAGAAATTATTTCTGCTGACTCGAGGCAGGTTTATAAGGGGCTCAACATCGGTACAGGAAAAATTACAAAAAGAGAAATGCAGGGTGTGCCCCACTATCTACTTGATGTCGCCAGTCCAAAAAGAAGATTCACTGTAGCTCAATACAAAAAACTAGCAGAAAAAATCCTACCATATATGGTAGTGCGAAATAAACTGCCGATAATTGTTGGTGGTACAGGATTTTATATTCAAGCTTTGGTAGACAATATTACTATTCCAGAAGTTCCCACAAATCTTAAACTAAGAAAAGAGGTCGAGAAAAAATCTACCGAAGAGCTTTTTAAAATTCTCAAAAAACTTGATCCAAAAAGAGCAGAAAATATTGATTCCAAAAACCCCCGCCGCCTCATCCGCGCTATTGAAATCGCCAAACATCTCGGAAAAGTTCCCCCCTATACCCTAAACCCTAGTGGCTATACCCCACTCTTTATCGGTCTAGATTTACCAGATAAAAAACTCAAGGAAAAAATAAAAAAGCGTCTGGAAGAGAGAATAAAAAAAGGGATAATTTCAGAAGCTAGAAGACTTCATAAAAACGGCTTGAGTTACAAAAGAATGAGAGAGCTCGGACTTGAATATAAATTTTTAGCCGATTTTTTAGAAAAGAAAATAACAAAAGAAGAAATGGCTGAACGGCTTGAAAAAGCTATTTGGCAATACGCCAAACGCCAACACACTTGGTTTAAAAGAGATAGAAGAATTTTGTGGTTCAGACCCGATGAACAGAAAAAGATTGAGCAAGAAATAAAAAAATTCTTGAAATAAATTTCTCTTATCTTCACTATCATACTATATAGTATGATAGTGAAGATAAACTCGGACTAAAATAAAAAAGACCCGAGTGCTTGCTTTGCACCGGGGTCTTGGTAGGTTCTGTATCTAGACGGCACTTGTGGCTGCCTCCAGACTCCAGAGAATGAAGCCGTCGGGCTTCCATTCAACCACGGTTTTTGGACCGTGAGATTCGACGACAGCGGTGTAGAAGACGCTTCTCGCCTCCGCCACCTCTTTGTCGAAACCTTCTCGCCGAAGGAGATCCTGAGCGAAGCTCATTCCCTCGTTTTCAGTGCTCCACAGACGGACGGCATTCTGGCGAAGCCTGTTATGCTTCTCCCACGCGGCCATGACGGCTTGGGCGGGAGTAATCTGCTTACGCATGTTTGTGCTCCTTGCTTGAGATCTCTAGCTGACCATAAGGTTTGCCAGAGTCTTCTTTTTAAGAGATATCACAACAAATTATTTATGTCAATGGTTGTGGAGGGATTTTGTGAAATCAAGCACTGAAGCAGAGCTTAGCGCTCGACAGGCCTGCAGAATTTGCGGGCGATGGAGGAATCGAACCCCCGACCGCGGTTTTGGAGACCGCTATTATACCACTTAACTAATCGCCCTTAAGCATAGATAATACCAAAAAGAGCAATAATTCTCTATCACCCACTATTGGCTAAACCCTATACCCTATCCCTATTTCTTGGTTTCTTTATGCACCTGCCTTTTTCTGCAGGTATTGCAGTATTTTTTAAGTTCAATCTTCCGCTCCACCAGTTTCTTATTCTTGGAGGACCGGTAGTTAATATTTTTGCACTTACTGCAAGCAAGTTTTATTAATCTGTCTTGACTCATGATTTTAGATATTAGGCTCTAGGCATTAGGCACTAGGAAGTTTTTTATAAAGATAGATAATAAAGGAAAAGATTAAAAAAAGCAACTAGACATAAAATCTTTTAATTAAAGGATTAATTCTAGTGATAGTCTCATAATTGGTGGTGTCAGCAAGCCGAGCTAGCTCGTCAGCCGAAACTTCCTCCCCACTTTGCCTTCCTAAAATCACCACCTCATCACCTATTCTAGGGTTTGGGGAAATACCTGATACGTCGACAATGATCATATCCATAGACACTCTGCCTAAAACTCGGCACTTTTTGCCGCCAACTAAAACCCAACCGATAGACGAGAGTGCGCGCGGAAAACCGTGCCAGTAGCCAATCGGGCAAATCGCGACCAAAGAATCTTTTGTGAGCGTCTCGGTTAGGTCATAACCAATTTTTGATCCCTTCGGTAATTTTTTAATCTCCCCCACCACAGTCTTCCAAGACAAAACCGGCTGTAATTTTAATTTATCTTTGCAAAAAGCTTCAACTTCCAGCGAAGGCCAGAGGCCGTACATTGCGATTCCGATTCTCACCAAATCAAAATGTGTATCTGGAAAAATTAAAGTGCCGGAACTGGCGGCTGCGTGCTTGATTGGGTTAAATCCCACTTCTTCAAATGCATTTACCCACTTTTTAAAAATCTCAACTTGAGTCATGGTGTATTTTGGAAAAGCCGGATTTTTAGCAGCGGCGAGATGAGTATAGAGACCCTCGATCTCAACATTTAAGGCCTGACGATTGACTTTTAACTGGTTGAGAATTTTTGTCAAATCAGACACCAAAAACCCCTGACGTCCCATTCCAGTATCAACTTTTATATGAATCTTTGCCGGCTTCTTTACCTTTATTTTTTTTAACGCATCTAAAACTTCAAAAGAAGGGACTGTGATACTGATATCATTTTCAATCGCCAGCTTTAACATTTCTGGTAGAGTGTGTCCAAGAACCAAAATCGGCTTTTTGATTCCGGCTTTCCGTAAAGCAAGGGCTTCAATGACCGAGTCGACGCCTAGCCAATCAATACCGAGCCGACTTATTTCTTTTGAAAAATCAATAAGTCCGTGTCCGTAAGCGTTTGATTTAACGACAGACATCAAGCGACATTTTTTTGGAACTATTGAGCGAAAAACTTGATAGTTATTTTTCAGAGCTTTTTTATCGACTTCTATCCAAGTCCTCAATCCAGCTCTTTTTCTTTTATCCATAATTAACACCAATTTATCAAAAAAACGGTTAACAAACAACAAAGCACCCCCGCGTCTCGGCGGGGGTTTTCAGAAGAAACAAACCAGAAAGAAAATGGTTGTAATGGAAAAACCGAGAAAAAGTCCGAGAACAAAGCAGAACTTCCCGCGGTGTTTGAAGACTCTGTCACACCGCGAACGATCCTCTGTGTAATCCATATTTCTTTCCTCCTTTCTAAAATGGAGAGTACCATAAAAAACCAAAAAATAAAACGAGTCAAATTCTTGTGCAGAATACTTGCATTAGTGCGAACCGCTTTCGCCCCTCGACTGGCTCGGGGCGAGGAAGTCCCCCCGCAAAAATCCGGAAAGGCGACGGAGCCGCACGAATGACAATTTCAAGTTTTTCTTTGGCGTATTCGGATTCATTTAAATTCTAACGAATTTAAATGTTGGCGGCAAATTTTTTGTTCTTTCAAATTAAAAAGAAATGGCTCCGCGCGTGAGCGAGGAGCCATGTTGGGCGAGTTGCACTCGCCGGTTTGCTTGAGGAATTACCACGACCTTATCCTCCGTCTCCACCTCACTCTGTCCCACAGAGACGAGATGCCGAGGAAGGCGAGTACCCCCAAGAGCATGAGGATCGGCAGCACGGCAGGCATGATGAGATTCCAAACCGAGTGGATACCGAAGGCGACCCAAACGGACTGGTACTTGATGCCGTAGTATCCCGCCAAGATGCCGAGTGGCAGAGTGAAGACGACATGGAGCACTCTGCGCACCATGACCATCTTTCCTTCTTCTGTGTGGAGCCGGTTCATCTCTGCCACCACGTCGTCCGACTTGTGGTTGCCGTGTTTTTTCGCCAAGAAGCAGGTTCGAAATCAGAAGCAATTTTGACATAGTATTTGCTTTGGATACAAAAAGAATTTTTGACTATTTTTACTTTGTGGTAATATTCACTTGCAGACAATTATTAGTTAACCAGCAGGAATAGCTACATTGGTAACAATTTGATTAACGTTGAATTGTCTGCACCAGTGTAGCTATTCCTGTTTTAGAAATATATGTCACAAAAATTCTTTTTGTATGCTCGCAAGTCCACTGATGTCGAGGACAAACAAGTTTTGAGTATTGATGCACAAATTACGGAATTGCGCACTTTCGCCAAAAATGAAAAGTTAGAAATTATTGAGGAGTTTGTAGAAAAGCGTACGGCTAAAATTCCAGGTCGTCCCATTTTTGGCGAAATGATGAAGCGTATCGAGAAAGGTGAAGTGTCTGGAATATTATCATGGCACCCCGATCGTTTGGCGCGCAATTCTGTGGATGGTGGACAGATAATCTACTTTCTCGACATCGGAAAACTTGCGAGCCTCAAATTCCCTAGCCACTGGTTTGAAAACACGCCACAGGGCAAATTCTCGCTCTCTATGGCATTTGTCCAAAGCAAATACTATGTCAAAATTGCTTCTGATGATGACCTTTTTGCAAAAAAGGTCAAAGCCAAAGAAATCTTTGGCTCGAACCTGCTTCTTGGCGAAAAAACAGTGCGCGCTTGCGCGCTCAATTCAGATTCATTTTTGGCGGATTCCCTTGCGGATTTTGGGCGAAATTCAGGCGAAACACAGTGGGCGTGCCTTCGGCACGCCCACGCATTGGCTCGTTCAGAGCCTCTTAGTTCAATTCTGGTGCCCTTTGTTTGAAAATGCGCGAACCTTCTTTGAGCGAAAAATCAGCGACATTTCTTAAATTCATTTAACCAAAATTTTTGGAAAACACCAATGACGCAACGCCTCCGCGCCCCGCCCCAAAAGCGGGACTACGCCGCAACAAAATTTTCTTCCACAACTTTCTTATTTCGCGCCCCCCCAAAAAAATCAAATAAGGAAAAAGAAAATTTTGTTTCGGCGTTCTGTCCTAAATGGGCAGGCGGAGGCGATTCTACGCTCGCGGGCGAAAAGTTTCCCTCCCCCTTCAACCTTCCACTTTTTGCCCGCTCGCCTAAATGCGCGGTTGGGCTTTACAAA